>CAZVQL010000454.1:0-1503 GCA_964629305.1 uncultured Roseicyclus sp. | reverse complement strand
CGACGGCACCGGGGTGCGCGACTACATCCACGTCGTCGACCTCGCCCGAGGTCACCTCAAGGCGCTGGAGCGCCTCGCAGAGGAGACCGGCGTGATCACCTGCAACCTGGGCACCGGCCGGGGCTGCAGCGTGCTGGAGATGGTCCACGCCTTCGAGGCCGCGAGCGGTCGACCCGTGCCCTACGAGATCGTCGCCCGCCGCCCGGGCGACATCGCTGCCTGCTACGCCGATCCGACCCTGGCGAAGGACCTGCTCGGATGGTCTGCCGAGCTCGGCATCGCCGAGATGGTTCGCGACGCCTGGCATTGGCAATGGGTGCGGCTCTTTTGGAACGACGCCCCGCGTTCAACAATCTGGCAGTTAGAAGCGGTATGTTGGGTGCCTCGTGTGCAGGTGCGGCGCGGTCCATTTCATGCGGCCTGGCGCGGTGGCAGGGGGATTGGCGGCTGGGGGTAGTTGCGCTTGTGCTCCTGGTCGAAGTGAAATGCCAGGTAGGCTGGCAGGTCGCCGCTGATTTTCAGCGAGCGCAGCTTCAAGATCGCTTCGGCGCAGTCCAGACCCCACCGTGCTCCGGTGATATCCATGCGGTCCTTGACCAGATGCCGGCAGGCCCCCTCGATGACCCCGGTGGCGATCGGCAGCCCGTGCGCCAGGGCGCGATCGTACTGGAGGCGCTCGCGATTGTTCGCGAGGTAGTCGGCGGCCTTGTCGAGGGGTTTACGCTCGCTTTGGCCCAGCTGCTTGCGGGTGGCGGCCCGGCGCAGGCCCACCGCCACGTCCCGGGCGCGGCCTTGGAGTATGGCGCTCGCCCGATCCAGCACCCAGTCCTCGCGCGCTTCGGCATCCTGCGGGTGTAGCGCATAGGCCGCCTTCCACAGGTACTCCAGGACATGGACGAGATCCTGGACCACGACGACATCGACCTTGTAGCGCGTGGCGGCGGCGTAGACTTGGCGCAGCAGGTCCGCCTGCCCGTCGGTCAGCACCACCCAGCGCAGTGTCTGGTCGGGATCGCGGCGCACCGCTTCGGCAAAGGCCTGCTCGATCACCGTACCTTGGTCGGCCTCCACCCGGGCCCAGGTGCGTTTGTTTTGCGGTCGCGGGCGCTTCCCCGCGGGCGGCCGCTCAGGATCGAGAATCTGCTCGGCGGTGCGCGGATAGGGATCGACTTCGTAGACCGAGACCACGGTGGCCATGCGCTTGCGGTTCTTCTTCTCCCCCGGACTCAAGCGCGTGTGCTGTTTGTGCTCCTCGCGCTCCAGAGCCCGGCGGGTGGCCTCGCGCAGACCATCGGGGCGCATCACGATGCCCTTGCCATCGGCGCTGATCACCAGCAGCGGATGCGCATCCCCGCCCGCCCGGCCCGAGGCAAGCGGCTGCGCATAAAAGGCATCGAAATCCTGGCTCAGGTGCACCGCCACCTCTTCGGCCTGTCGCTTCGCCATCTGCCCGCCGCCGGCGCGCTCCAGGTGCGCCACCGCCTCATCGAACGATCCGCCGAC
>CAZVQL010000453.1:0-1511 GCA_964629305.1 uncultured Roseicyclus sp. | reverse complement strand
CTCAGCGTGTCCTGCCCCACCTGGTAGGAGGACGGGCAGAGGATGTTGCGAAAGCCTTGCTTCTCCGCCTCCTTCACGATGCCCGAGCAATGCGCCCAGCTGGAGCGCAGCCGCCCGTCGGGCACGCCGAGGTATTCGTAATCATCCGAGCAAAGCGCCGCGAACCAGCTGACTTCGCTGGCGTCCAGATCGGCGGATGTGACGGGAACGACGGTCATGATCAGGCCCTCCCAAGCCTTCGGTCTGGACATAGGGGTAGCCTGCGGCGCACAGTCAATCAATGGTGTATCAATTTGCGAGGCACCGGAGGGTCAGCGATGCGCGGCGCCTTGCCGAACTACCTCAGGATCGCCGAGGCGCTGACGCGTGACATCGGTGCGGGCCTGCTGAGGCCCGGTGACAAGCTGCCGACCGAGCGTGCGCTTGCCGCACGCCATGGCGTGACAGTGACGACGCTGCGCAAGTCCCTGAAACTGCTGACGGAACGCGGGCTGCTGGAACGGCGGCAGGGCTCGGGCAACTACATCCGTGCGGGTGACGGGGCGCAAGGCACCTACGCGCTTTTCCGGCTGGAACGCCCCGAAGGCGGCGGTCTGCCCACGGCCGAGCTGATCTCGCTCACCCTGTGCAACAAACCCGCCGGCCTGCCCGATCTCGGCTCCGACGCGGCGCAGGCATGGAACATCCGCCGTCTGCGGTCTCTCGACCACCGGCCCGTCGCGGTCGAGGATATCTGGCTCGACGGTCGCTTCGACGGCCCGCTGACGCCCGAACGTGTCTCGGAATCGCTCTATCGCAGCTACCGTGAGCTTCTGGGCCTGCAGATCGCGCACGCCGAGGATCGCCTGTCTGCGGGCGCCCTGCCCGACTGGGCCGCCGCCCGGCTTGACGCTATGCCCGGCACGATGATGGGGCTTGCCCAGCGTCGCGCTTTCGACGCAGATGGGCGCGTTGCGGAGGTCTCGACCACCTGGTTCGACCCCGCCCGCGCGGTCTATGTCGCGCGCATTCCGTGACGCGCGGGGATTGGGAGGCCTGGCATGACACGATACGGCATCATCGGCGCGGGCATGATGGGGCAGGAGCATATCCGCAACATCGCCCTTCTGACCGGCGCCGAGGTCTCGGCCTTTGTCGAGCCCGATCCGGGCATGGCGGCCGCGACGCAAGGCCTTGTCCCGCAGGCGGCCAATTGCCCCGACATCCCCAGCCTGCTTGCGCGAAACGACGTGGACGCGCTGGTCATCGCCTCGCCCAACCACATGCATATCGGCCAGTTGAAAGAGGTGGCGGGCCTGCGGCCCCTGCCCGTCCTGGTGGAAAAGCCGCTCTACACCGATGAGGCCCAGATCCCCGAACTGCACGAGATCATGAAGACCTATCCGGCCCCCATCTGGGTCGCGATGGAATATCGCTACATGCCCCCCGTCCAGAAATTCCGCGAGATGGTAGAGGAGGCCACCGGCGGCATCCGCATGCTGACGATCCGCGAGCACCGCTTTCCGTTTCTG
>CAZVQL010000452.1:0-1514 GCA_964629305.1 uncultured Roseicyclus sp. | reverse complement strand
TGAAATGGTTAAGGGTTATCCGACGCCTACCGCCGCCCCAATGCCGTCAACTTAGCGCTAACGCTCTGAAATCGCTAAAATACCAGCCCATCTTCCCAGCAGGAGCGTCGTCATGAAACAGCGAGACGTCACAGCCATCATGGCCGCAGAGGCCGAGAAGCTCTCGGTCATTTGAATCTGTTTATGCGGGTATAAAACAAGCTTTGGCATGCCCCGAGGTGATCGCGCGTTTCCGCCTGCATCCGAAGGCGTTCACCCGGCAGCGCGAGCTTCCCTTCCAGCGCCTGGTCGCGTTCATGCTCAATTTGCGTAAGGGCAGTGCCGAGCTGGAACTGCAGGGCTTCTTCGCAACCTTGCTGGGTGTGGCCCTGACCCTGGCCGCGCCGACCCGGGCGGCCTTCAGCAAAGCCCGCAAGCACCTCTCGGAGCAGCTGTTCGTGGCCCTCAATGGCCAAGCGATCGAGACCTTCTGCGCCGGCTGGGCGACGCCGCGGTGGCAGGGGTTTCGGCTGCGGGCGGTGGACGGCACGACCTTTCGCCTGCCGCCGGGGACAGCGTTGGAGCGCGCCTTCGGGGCGCAGAAGAGCGGGCCGACGCTGGCACGCGTCTCGGTGCTCTACGACATTGGCCACGACTTGGTGGTCGATGCCCGCGTGGCGGCGATGTGCGTGGGTGAGCACGAGCTGGCGCTCGCGCATCTGGCCGCCGCCGAAGCGGGTGATCTGCTGCTCTACGATCGCGGCTACCCGGCATTTTGGTTCTTCGCCCTGCATCTGGCCGCCGGCATCGACTTCTGCATGCGACTGCCCCGCAGCAGCTTCGCCGCGGCCGCGGCCTTCTGGGACAGCGATGAGCCTGAAACCGTGGTCACGCTGGTCCCGTCCGCCGAGCAGCGCCGCGCCTGCCGCGACCAAGGCGTGTCCGCCGAGCCGATGCGCGTACGTCTGGTGCGCGTGCGTCTGAGCGGCGGCGAGACCGAGGTCTTGGCGACCTCGGTGCTGGACGCCGAGCGCATCCCCGCGCGGCTGTTCGCCCAGCTCTACCACAAGCGCTGGGGCGTGGAGGAGCACTACAAGCGCCAGAAGCGCTGGGCCGAGATTGAGAACTTCTCCGGGCGCTCGCTGCTGGCGATCCGCCAGGACATCCACGCAAAGATCCTGGCGATGAACCTCGCCGCCATGGTGCGCAACGTCGCCCAGCTGCTCGCCGATCGGCGCTTCGCCCACCGCGCGCGTCACTCTCAGGTCCGCGCCTCCAGCACGCTCTCGGCGATGAAAAACAACCTCGTGCGCCTGCTCTTCGCCGATCCCGATGAACGCCGCGAACTCCTGGCGCTCATCACGCGAAGCCTATCCAGCGCCGTGGAGGCGGTTCGCCCTGATCGCAGCTTCCCGCGCAGGAATCCCGGCAAGCTCAAGCCGGGATTCCACCCGGCGTACAAGCGGACGGCTTAAGTTGACGGCATTGCCCCCGCATCGGGCGGAGGCGTGACCTCAGCGTCTGACCCACCCCTG
>CAZVQL010000451.1:0-1533 GCA_964629305.1 uncultured Roseicyclus sp. | reverse complement strand
TCGAGACCATCGCGGCGCGCAGCGCGTGGCGCCAGATAACCCCCCGTTCCGGAACACCTTTTGCCCGTGCGGTGCGGATGAAATCCTGCCGCAATACCTCGAGCATGGCGGAGCGGGAGAGGCGCGCGATGACGCCCGTTGCCACGACCGACAGGGCGAGGGCGGGAAGGGTCAGGTGGCGCAGGAGCGCCCAGAGATCGCGGTCGCCGAAGATGGGCCACATGCCGGAGGCGGGGAACATCCGCAGGTTCACCGCGAAGGTGAGGATCATCATCATGCCGAGGAAGAAGGAAGGTATTGATATCCCAAGCAAAACGACGAAGGTGATGGCCTTGTCGGCGGTGCCGTACTGGTTCGCGGCCGAGACCACGCCGGCGACGATGCCGAGCACCGAGCATAGGACGAAGCTGGTTCCGGCCAGAACGAGCGTTGCGTTGAAGCGTTCGAGAACCTCGTCGAGCACGGGTCGGTTGAGGTTGAAGCTCCGCCCGAAATCGCCCTGAAGGATATTGCCGAGCCAGATAAAGTATTGCTGTATCAGCGGCTTATCGAGGCCAAGATCCTCGTTGAGGCGGGCCACGTTCTCGGGTGTGGCGAAGCTGCCCAGGATGGCCGTCGCCGGGTCGCCGGGGATCAGCGCCATGATCGCGAAGACGATGACCGAGATGCCGAGAAGCACCGGAACGGCCGAGATCAGGCGGCGGAGGATGTAGCGTGTCATGGCGGGCCTTTGGATGGAAACCCGGCGTACACAAGGCGTACACACCCTGTACACACCCCGTACATATGCGATGCGACCGCGCGGCGAAGGCCCCTGCCCCCGCCGCGCGGCCGGATATCAGTTCTTCACCACGTCATCGAGGAGCAGGAAGAACGACGGCTCGAGCGAGAAGTTCTCGACCGCGTCCGAGGTCACGGCGTTCTGCACCCAGTTCGCCACGAAGACCCACGGGGCGTCTTCCTGCACGATCACCTGCATCTCGCGGTAAAGCGCTGCCCGGCGGTCCTGGTCGGTCGCGGTGCGCGCCTCTTCCAGCAGGGCGTCGACCTGCGGGTTGGAGTAGTAGCCCGAGTTGAAGCCACCCTGCTCCGGCCAGGCCTCGGTGCGCAGCGCGAGATAGGGCAGCGTGTCGGGGTCGTTCGTCATCCACGCCATCTGGGCTGCGTCGGCCTTGCCCTCGAGCCCGGGGTTCACCTGCCCGAGGAAGGTGTTCCACTCGTAGGTCTCGATGGTGACGTCGAAGCCCACGGCCTCCAGATCGGCCTGGATCGCGGTGCCCATGGCGACCGGATCCAGCATGCCCGAGCCGCCCTCGGTCACGTAGAAGGTGATCTCGGGGTTTTCGACGCCGGCTTCGGCCAGCAGTTCGCGCGCGCGGTCGGGGTCGTAGGGATAGGGCTCGAGCGCCTCGTTATAGGCCCAGGCGAAGGCCGGCGGCGTGGGGCCGGCGGCGACCTCGGCGGTGCCCTCCAGCACGTCCTCGACCAGCGCGGTCTTGTTGATCGCGTAATTCGCGGCCTGGCGCACGGCCT
>CAZVQL010000450.1:0-1534 GCA_964629305.1 uncultured Roseicyclus sp. | reverse complement strand
TGGTGGCAGGTGGGGCGCAAACAGCGCCCACTCCCGGTCCGTCATGTCGCTTGCATAACGCTGGCTCGGGCGGGCATGCTCGCGCCGAGCGGTACCAGTCCAAGGCATCGGTCGTGTCTGGGAACTGGTGGAAATTCTCGAACGACGTTCTCCGAGCATGGCGATTTCGGCCTGATCAGGCGGCTTGGTCAAGGGCGAAGGGCTCGATGGGCTGGGAGAGGGTCTCCCATCCGTCGACCTTGCGCATGGTGATCTGGCCGGAGGCCAGGAGGGCCCAGAGCAGCATGGGCACGGTCTCGGCGCAGGGCAGCACGGTCTGGGTCTTGATGCGGCGTCGGAACTCCTCGTTCAGGCGCTCGATGGCGTTGGTGGTCCGCGCCGACTTCCATTGCGACGGATCGAGGCGGGTGAAGGCGAACAGCCGCTCCCCGGCTTCCTCAAAGCTGTCGGCGACGGCCCGGCATTTCAGGCGCCATTTCCGCAGGAACGCTTTGCGGCGTGTCTCCACCTCGGCGGCGGTCGCGGCGTAGATCATGTCGCGGTAGTCCTCGGTCAGCTCGTCGTGGAGGTGTTTGGGGGCGTGACCGAGGAGGTTGCGGTGCTTGTGCACGGTGCAGCGCTGGATCGGCAGCTCGGCGCCCCAGAGCGCGGTGAGCGCGGCCTCGAGCCCGGGCGCGCCGTCCACGATGACGAAGTCCGGCCGCTTCAGGCCACGGGCGTCGAGGTCGTCGAGGAACTGGCGCCAGGCCGCGGTGCTCTCGCCGCCCATGTGCCTGATCGACAGCAGGATCTTCTGCCCATCGCGGCGCACGCCGATGGCCGCCAGCACCGAGATGTTGGTGGCCTTCCTGTCCAGCCGCGTGCGGATCACCGTGCCGTCGAGGATCAAGCGGACGATGTCTTCCTCGGCGAGGCTGCGGGCGCACCACGCGTCCCAGTCGACCTTCACCTTGCGCCAGGCCCGGCTGACCACGTCCTTGCCGACGGCCCCCTGGAACAGGCCGAACAGCGCCCGCTTGACCCGCCGCGTGTTGGTCCCGGCGAGGTAGACGGCGGCGATCAGCGCCTCGGCCCGCTTCGTCAGCCGCTGGTAGCGCGGCAGCGCCTTCGAGCGCCATTCGGTGGTCTTGCCGTCCTCGCCCTCGATGCGGGCGCGGGGCACGCTGACGGTCTCCGTGCCGAACGTGCCGACCAATTCGCGCTCGCGCCGACCGTGGCGATAGCCCTTCCGCGCGCCGCCGCCGCGGCCGTAGCGGAGGCGGCCGAGAAACGCCGCGAGCTCCTCGTCGAACAGCGCCTCGATGGTCGCGCGCACGGTCTCGCGCAGCCGATCCTCGATCGGATCGCTCCCGGTCTCGCCCAGCAGTAGCGCCGGCACGGCGGTGTCTGTAGTCTTCGTCATGGCGTGATCTCCCTGGCGGTTGCAGCCGCCGGTTGGGTGGGTTTCGGATCACCCGGAGATTACGCCGCCCTCAAATTTCCACCACCGCCGCGACACGACCCGAGGAAGCCCTGAACCAACGCCACCATCGGA
>CAZVQL010000449.1:0-1545 GCA_964629305.1 uncultured Roseicyclus sp. | reverse complement strand
CGCCTCGAAGGTCATCAGGAGCGTCATCAGCTTCGACATCGACGCGGGCGGCAGCGGCACGTCGGCATTATGGGCAAGCAACACCTGCCCGGTGCCATGGTCGATGACATAGGCGGCTCCCGCCTCGGTCTCGAAGACCTGCGCGGGTGCGGGCGCGGTCAGGGCAGTGAGGGCAAAGGCAAGCGCCGCCACGAATGCGGCGGCGCGGTGGGTCAGGGTCGTGATGGCAGCGGTCATTCCATGTCCCGTTTTCGGTGGCGTCACCTCGTGACGAAATAGGCATCCTCGAAGCCGAGACCACGCACCGTCTCGAGGATCGCGGCGCGATCGCCCGAGGTCTGGGCCGGCCCGACCACGACGCGCCAGAAGCGGCGATCGTTCGAGGTCTGGTCATAGATTGTCGGCACAAGTCCCGCATTGCGCAAGGCCTGCCCGGTGTTGTTGGCGTTTTCCTGCACAGAGAAGATGCCGATCTGGACAAAGGGCCGGTCGAGCGACGAGGCCGCGGGCGCGGGGCTTGCCGCCACGGGTGTGGGGGCCGGCGCCGCCGACGGTGCGGGGGCTGCGGCCACCTGCTCGGCCGCGCCGCGATTGGCAGTGCGCGCCGTCTCGGCGGCGATTTCACTTTGCGCGATGGCGGCTTCGGCCGCCGCGATCGGGTCGCTGAGCGGCGTCGCCGTGATTTCGGGCGTGGCGATGCCGGTGCCCTCGGCGGCGGCCAGCGTGGGCTCGGGCGCGTCGACGGCGGGCGCGATCACCGGGTCTGGGACCTCTTCGCGGCGGAGCGCCGTCACCTGCAGCATGGTCGGGTCACCGGCCAGGATGTTCAGCGCCGCTGCGGCATCGGACGATACCATCAGCTCAGGGCCGGGGTTGTCCCGCTCGCGCCGGAAGAGCGCGCCGATGACGAAGCGGCCGTTTTCCTCGTTGCGGATGATGACCCGCTCGGGGTCGACGGCCGTGGGGTGTGCCACCCAGACACCGCCGAGAGAGGGACGTCCGTCCCACAGCCCGTCCTCGGTGACTTCGAAGATTTCGGGCGCTTCGACGTCACGTTCCACAAGCCGAGTGGCTCCGATGGGGGCCGGGCCGTCGCCAGTGGCGTCCCGCGTGCCGGCGTTGCCGAAGGGCTGGAATTCCTCACCGCAGGCGGCGAGGGCGAGAATGGCGCAAGTGGCAAACGCAAGCCGGGCGCTCGACGGAATCGGTATGGTTCGGGTCATTTGCTGCTCTGTCCGCACTCAATGGGCACCGTCCGGCACCTCAGGTTATCCGGGCCGACGTCTTGCGCGACGGTCCCATCATTGTTTCGAAGCAAGATAGCGGGTTTGAGACGATCTGAAAACCCGTTTGCCACATGCCTGGCAGCGGACCGCCAAACTGTTGCCCTACAGCGCATCTTTCAGAATCACGAGCGCGGTCCTAGGAGGTATCCATCCGGAGGAGTGGCCGAGCGGTCGAAGGCACCGGTCTTGAAAACCGGCAGGCGGGAAACCGTCTCGTGGGTTCGAATCCCACCTCCTCCGCCAGAGCTTTCCCCCATGA
>CAZVQL010000448.1:0-1549 GCA_964629305.1 uncultured Roseicyclus sp. | reverse complement strand
CCGAGCGCGTGGCCGACGTGGTCAAGGCGCTGATGCAGAACGGCATGATGGTCACGCAGAACCAGACCATCGACGCCGACACCGCCGAACTGATCATCGAGGAATTCGGCCACCGCGTGCAGCGCGTCTCGGATTCCGACGTGGAAGACGTCATCGACGCGATCGACGACAAGCCCGAGGACCTCAAGCCGCGCCCGCCGGTCATCACGATCATGGGCCACGTCGACCACGGCAAGACCTCGCTGCTCGACAAGATCCGCCAGGCGAATGTCGTCTCCGGCGAAGCCGGCGGCATCACGCAGCATATCGGCGCCTACCAGGTGACGACCGCGTCGGGTGCAGTGCTGAGCTTCCTCGACACGCCCGGCCACGCGGCCTTCACCTCGATGCGGGCCCGTGGCGCGCAGGTGACGGATATCGTCGTGCTGGTGGTCGCCGCCGATGACGCGGTGATGCCGCAGACGGTCGAGGCCATCAACCACGCCAAGGCCGCCAAGGTCCCGATGATCGTGGCGATCAACAAGATCGACAAGCCCGAGGCGAACCCGACCAAGGTGCGCACCGACCTTCTGCAGCACGAGGTGGTCGTCGAGGCCATGTCGGGCGAAGTGCAGGATGTCGAGGTGTCGGCCCATACCGGTCAGGGTCTAGATGAACTGCTGGAAGCCATCGCGCTTCAGGCAGAGATCCTCGAACTCAAGGCCAACCCCGACCGCCCCGCCGAAGGCGCGGTAATCGAGGCGCAGCTCGACGTGGGTCGCGGCCCGGTCGCCACCGTCCTCGTGCAGAAGGGCACCCTGAAGCAGGGCGACATCTTCGTCGTCGGCGAACAGTGGGGCAAGGTCCGCGCGATGGAGAACGACAGGGGCGAGCGCGTCAAAGAGGCCGGTCCGTCCGTTCCCGTCGAGGTCCTGGGCCTCAACGGTACGCCCGAGGCCGGCGACGTCCTGAACGTCGTCGAGACCGAGGCGCAGGCCCGCGAAATCGCCGAGTATCGCGCACAAGCCGCCAAGGACAAGCGCGCCGCAGCCGGTGCCGCCACCACGCTGGATCAGCTTCTGGCCAAGGCCAAGGCAGACCAGAACGTTGCCGAACTGCCCATCGTGGTGAAGGCCGACGTGCAGGGCTCTGCCGAGGCGATCATCCAGGCGATGGAAAAGATCGGCAACGACGAGGTCCGCGTGCGCGTGCTGCACTACGGCGTCGGCGCGATCACCGAATCGGATATCGGCCTTGCCGAAGCCTCGGGCGCGCCGGTCATCGGCTTCAACGTCCGTGCCAATGCGCCCGCGCGCAACTCGGCCAACCAGAAGGGCGTCGAGATCCGGTATTATTCCGTGATCTACGACCTCGTCGACGACGTGAAAGCGGCGGCGAGCGGTCTGCTGGGTGCCGAGATTCGCGAAAACTTCATCGGCTACGCCGAGATCAAGGAAGTCTTCAAGGTCTCCGGCGTGGGCAATGTCGCGGGCTGCCTCGTGACCGAGGGCGTCGCCCGCCGGTCGGCCGGTGTGCGCCTGCTGCGCGACGACGTGGTGATCCACGAAGG
>CAZVQL010000447.1:0-1554 GCA_964629305.1 uncultured Roseicyclus sp. | reverse complement strand
TTGCCATCGTCGGCCGCCCCAATGTCGGCAAGTCCACGCTGTTCAACCGGCTGGTGGGCAAGCGCCTGGCCCTGGTCGATGACCAGCCCGGCGTCACCCGCGACCTGCGCGAGGGCACGGCGCGGCTGGGCGACATGCGCTTTACCGTGATCGACACCGCGGGGCTGGAGGATGCGACCGACGACAGCCTTCAGGGGCGCATGCGGCGGCTGACCGAACGCGCGGTCGAGATGGCGGATGCGAGCCTTTTCCTGATCGACGGGCGCGCGGGGATCACGCCCAACGACCAGCTTTTCGCCGAGATCCTGCGCCGCTCAGGCCGTCCCGTGATCCTCGGCGTGAACAAGGCCGAGGGCCGCCAGGGCGAGGCCGGCGTGTTCGAGGCCTTCGCACTCGGTCTGGGTGAGCCCATTGCGCTCTCTGCCGAGCATGGCGAGGGCATGGGCGAACTGGCCGTGGCGCTGGCCCCGCTGGTCGAAGCGGCAGAGGAGGCCGTGTCGGTCGTCGAAGAGGCCGAGACGGATGTCGATGTTGGAGATGAGGTGGAGGGTGAGCTTCGCCCCATAACCGCCTCGCGTCCCTTGAAAATCGCCGTTGTCGGGCGACCCAATGCGGGCAAGTCCACGCTGATCAACAAGATCCTCGGCGAGGATCGACTGCTGACCGGCCCCGAGGCCGGTATCACCCGCGATTCGATCGCCGTGCCGGTGAACTGGGACGGCACGCATATGCGCATCTTCGACACGGCGGGCATGCGCAAGAAGGCCAAGGTGCAGGAAAAGCTGGAAAAGCTTTCCGTTGCCGATGGCCTGCGGGCGGTGAAATTCGCCGAGGTGGTGGTGGTTCTTCTCGACGCCGCGATCCCCTTCGAACAGCAGGACCTGCGCATCGCCGACCTTGCCGAGCGCGAGGGGCGGGCGGTGGTCGTCGCGGTCAATAAATGGGACATCGAGGACGAAAAGCAGGAGAAGCTGAAGGCGCTGAAACAGGCCTTCGAAACCCTTCTCCCGCAGCTGCGCGGCGCGCCCTTGGTCACCGTTTCCGCCAAGACAGGCAAGGGCCTCGACCGCCTGAACGCGGCGATCCTCAAGGCTTACGATGTCTGGAACCGCCGTGTGACCACGGCCCAGCTCAACCGTTGGCTCGCCGCGATGACCGAGGCGCATCCGCCGCCCGCCCCCTCGGGGCGCCGCATCCGGCTGCGTTACATGACGCAAGCCAAGACGCGCCCGCCGGGGTTCGTGGTGATGTGCAGCCATCCCGACAAGCTGCCCGAGAGCTATTCGCGCTATCTTGTCAACGGGTTGCGGGATGACTTCGACATGCCGGGCACGCCGATCCGGCTCTGGATGCGCAGCCAGGCGGACCAGAACCCCTACAAGGACCGCAAGAAATCCATCCCCTCGCGCCTGTCCAAACATGTCCGCAGCGGGGCGACCAAGAAAAAGGGCTGACCTCCCCCCTTCATCTTGGCAATGCAACTCCGGAGGTCCGGGGGCAGAGCCCCCGGCCGGTCGCGCGCGAAGCGGGCGAAACACCCCTCAGGCGTTGGCT
>CAZVQL010000446.1:0-1557 GCA_964629305.1 uncultured Roseicyclus sp. | reverse complement strand
AGTTGTCGGCCTGGGTCGCGTCCTTGGGCGTTCCCACTGACGCGTCGCAGACCCGCGTGGAATATGATAGCCGGGCCTCGCCTTCGAGGCGGCGCTGTCGGGCAACAAAAGGTGGTTTGAACCGCCCCGGGTTTCCGAGAGGGTAAAAATCTCAAAGGATGACCCGTATGGAATCGAAGAAGCACACCCCGAAGTTCACGGCCGAATTCCGCGAGCGCGGCGTGCGGCTGTATCGCGAGCAGCGTTCTGATTACACCAGCGACAACGCGGCCTATCGCGCCATCGCGTCGAAGCTCGGCTGTTCCCATGACACGCTTCGCGCCTGGTGCATTCAGGCTTCGCGTGACGCGGGCGAACGCAGTGGGCCGAGCAACGAAGAGAAGACCCGGATCAAGGAGCTGGAGCGTGAGGTCAAGGAACTGCGCACCGCCAACGAGATCCTGAAGAAAGCGTCGGCATATTTTGCCCAGGCGGAGCTCGACCGCCCGTTCCGCAAATGATCGCCTTCATCGAAGAGCATCGCGAGGTCTTCGGGGTCGAGCCGATCTGCCGCGTTCTGCCGATCGCCCCGGCGACCTACTACAGGCACGCCGCCATTGCGCATGATCCCGGACTGGCCTCGGATCGGGGCAAGCAGGACGAGAAGGATTTCGAGAAGATCAAGGCGGCCCACGGCAAGAGCCGGGGTCGCTACGGTGCCCGCAAGATCTGGCATCAGCTTCGTCGCGACGGGCACGACATCGCGCGTTGCACCGTGGAGCGCCTCATGCATCTTCATGAATTACAAGGGGTTGTGCGAGGTCAGAAGAAGACCACCATCCCCGATCCGGCACAGCCCTGCCCGGATGACAAGGTCAACCGGCAGTTCGTGGCGGCCATGCCCAACCAACTCTGGGTGTCGGATTTCACCTATGTGTCGACATGGGCAGGGATGGTCTATGTGGCCTTCGTCATCGATGTCTTCGCACGCAAGATCGTCGGCTGGCGCGTCTCGACCTCGATGACCACCAGCTTCGTGCTGGATGCCCTGAACCAGGCCATCTGCCAGCGCTGCCCGGCAGAGGGTAGCGGCCTGATCCATCACTCCGACCGCGGCAGCCAGTACCTGTCCATCCGCTATACCGAGCGGCTGGCCGATGCCGGCATTGACACCTCGGTCGGCACCGTTGGGGACAGTTATGACAACGCTCTGGCCGAAAGTATCATCGGCCTGTTCAAGACCGAGGTCATCAACTTCCTCGGCCCGTGGAAATCCAAGGGCCAGGTTGAATGGGAGACCCTGCAATGGGTCAGTTGGTACAACATCGAGCGGCTACATAGCGCCATAGGCCACCGACCGCCGCAAGAAATGGAGGATGAGTTCCATGCAGACATGAGCGCTGTTGAAATTGCCGCTTAAGTTTTGAACGACAACCTCTCTCAGGAACCCGGGGCGGTTCACTCATGCTGCCCTTGATTGTCCAGAACCAGGCGAACGGCACGCTCGCGCACTTCGGGGGAATACTTGTTCGTCGTCTTGCTCATGATGCTCCATCCTACTCAGGAGTTGGAGCCTCC
>CAZVQL010000445.1:0-1558 GCA_964629305.1 uncultured Roseicyclus sp. | reverse complement strand
CCTACGTGGCACTCAAACGAACGACGGCTACGTCCTGTGTGGATGGCTCCTGCTTTGCAAGACCAAATGCTGTGATCGCGGGCTGGTCAGTACCGTCCTGTGTCCGGCCTTTTGTCGCGGCGATTGATGATGCCGCCGGCCTTGATGGGTTCCGCGACCCTGATCCCAATCGGCAAAGCGAACCTGGAAGTTCGGGACTAAGCTCGGGGTTTCAGGGCTGCCGGATGACCGCACGCGCCATCATGGCGTTCGTCTTGCAACTCGGCGCCGTTCTCCTTCCGGCTATGCGAGGGAACGGCGGTATTCGGCGCCGCTGGTGAGCACCGCCCAGATGATCCTTGCGGCCTTGTTGGCCATCGCGATCGTGGCGAGCCGGACGGGTTTGCGTTCAAGCAGCTTCAGGATCCAGGGATGGACGCGGTCTGGGAACTTGCGGGCGCGCTGGACCTGTGAGGTCATGCCGATGACCAGAAGGCGTCGGAGATACTGATCGCCCTTCTTGCTGATCCTGCCCAGACGTTCCTTACCGCCACTCGAGCGGTTGAGTGGCGTGAGCCCGAGCCAGGCCGCGAACTCCCGCCCATTCCGGAACTGCTTGCCGTCACGGATCGTGGCGACGATGGCCGAGGCAGTGATAGGACCGACGCCGGGGATTGTCCGGACGCGCGCGGCGCGCGCGTCGACCTGGGCATGCCGCTCGATCAGCTTGTCAAAGAACACGACGCGGCGCTCGAGCGCGATCACCTGATCGCAAAGGGTGCTGAGCACGCCCTTCGCCAGCTCGGGGATGTCGGGCAGGTCGCCGGCGCGGCAGGCGTTGACGAGGCGCATCGCAGCGACGGGTCCATTGCCGACCACATGGCCGAACTCGCGCAGCAGGCCGCGGATCATGTTCAGCGCCTGGGTCTTCTGGCGCACGAAGAGCGCGCGGGTGCGATGCATGGCCAACACCGCCTGCTGGTCTTCGCTCTTCACGGGCACGAACCGCATCGTTGGCCGCGTCACCGCCTCGCAGATCGCCTCGGCGTCGACGGCATCGGTCTTGCCGCGTTTCACGTAAGGTTTGACATAGGAGGGCGGCATGAGGCGCACGTCATGCCCGATCGCTTTCAGCTCGCGCGCCCAATGATGCGCCGAGCCGCAGGCCTCGATCCCGACAAGGCTGGCTGGAAGCTTCCTGAAGAACGCCAGCGCCTGCCGGCGCCGGATCGGGCGGTTGAAGACGACGGCGCCGTCGCGCGCGACGCCATGGACCTGAAAAACATCCTTGGCCAGATCCAGTCCGACTGTCGTAACTTCCATGGGGTGGCTCCTTTCCTCGCAGATGATGACAGCTGCATTCTGGCGCATTGCGACGCCGTTGGGGGCAGGAGCCATCCACCCCATCCGCAACTCGGTCGATCGGAATTGCAGGAACGACGCACCTGCAGCGAATGGCAGCTTTTACACCGGCGTCGCAGCATCGATCTGGGTCCCTGGATCGATCCGAATTGCTGCACGCGCGTGCAGCACGAGTTCGCGTCGTCGGCTATGGGCTCGAGGACTAAGCCGCTCTCGC
>CAZVQL010000444.1:0-1560 GCA_964629305.1 uncultured Roseicyclus sp. | reverse complement strand
GGTAGAAGCCGAATCCAGCGAAACGCCCGCCCGAGGTCACGATCATGCCCTCGGCACCACCGTCGGGAACGGTGATGTCCGCGGTGATGGTATAGGAGGTGTTGAGCAGATAAGGCGCGTCGCCCTGCGGCAGACCGGTCATCGGAGACCTGTAGACATACTCGTTGCGACCGGCGGTGAGGCTCGGACGTGGGGCGGCCACGCGGGCGCCCACCGAGGCATCCAGCGGCAGCACCTGATACTTCTTCGCCTCCGCGAGGAACATCGCGCGCATTTCCGTCACCTTCTCCGGTTGCTGCGCGGCGATGTCGTCGGACTGGTTCCAGCTAGTGGTTAGGTCGTAGAGCTGGAACACCTGGTTGTTCAGCGGGTCCGGATTGGCTGAGGAGAAGGCATCCCAGGGCGCGCGGTCCACCTTGGTGCTCATCAGCCAGCCGTCGTGGTAGATCGCCCACTGGCCCATCATCTCGAAATACTGGGTGGTGTGCCGGGACGGGGCCTTGGCATTCTCCGCGTCGAAGGTGTAGGCGTAGCTGGTGCCTTCGATGGGCCGCTGCTTGATGCCGTCCACGACCTCGGGGGCCGCGATGCCGGTGACCTCCAGGATCGTCGGCACGTGGTCGATGACATGCATGAACTGCTCGCGCAGGGCGCCCTTGTCCTTGATGCGCGCCGGCCAGGAGATGACCATGTTCTGGTTGATGCCGCCGAGCCGGGAGGCGTTCTGCTTGAACCAGTCGAACGGCGTGTCGAAGGCCCAGGACCAGCCGGCCGACATGTGGTTGTAGGCGAGTTCCGTCCCCCAGGCCTCGAAGAACTTCATCTGCACGTCCACCGGCGGTTTCACGCCATTGAAGAACGCGACCTCGCTGAAGGTGCCTTCCGGCCCGCCCTCGGCGCTGGTGCCGTTGTCGCCGTTCTGGTAGATGACGAGCGTGTTGTCGAGTCTGCCCAGGTCCTCGAAATGCTGGATCACGCGTCCGATTTCATAGTCGCTGTAGGCAACGAAGGCGGCAAACACCTCGGCCTGGCGGATAAAGAGCTTCTTCGCATCGTCCGAGAGCTCGTCCCAGGGCGTCAGGATGTCCTTCGGCCAGGGGGTCAATTCCTGATCCGGAGGAATGACGCCGAGTTTCTTTTGATTCTCGAAGATCCGCTCGCGCAGTTTCTCGTAACCGTCGTCGAAGAGATGCATCGCGCTGATCTTGTCCACCCACTCTTTGGTCGGGTGGTGCGGCGCGTGCGAGGCGCCGGGGCAGTAGTGGAGGAAGATCGGCTGTGTGGGGTCGGTCTGGTGAATCCGGTCCATCCAGGAAATGGCGTCGTCGGCCATTGCGGTGATCAGATTCCAGCTTGACTCCTTGCCGGTGACTGGCCAGATCGCCGCCTTTGGATCGGAGCGATCCATCTTCAGGGTGCCCTCGTGACCGATCCACGGATAGATCTGCGTGGTGTTGCGGAAGAGGTTGGGGCCCCATTGGTTGGCGTCGCCGCCGACGAAGCCGTAGAAGTAGTCGAAGCCCATGCCGGTCGGCCACTGGTTGAACGGCCCGGCCTGGC
>CAZVQL010000443.1:0-1562 GCA_964629305.1 uncultured Roseicyclus sp. | reverse complement strand
CGAAGCTTGGCCTGACCGACGCCGACGTGCTGGCCATCGGCGACGGCGCCAACGACCTCGGCATGTTGCAGCGCGCGGGCCTCGGCGTCGCCGTCCACGCCAAGCCCGTGGTGCAGGCGCAGGCCGCCCACGCCGTCAACCACGGCGACCTCACGGCGCTGTTGTTCGCGCAGGGCTATGCGCGGGCGGAATTCGTGGCGCCCTGACGCGGAGGTCGCAGCCCATGTCGGCTGTAGGAGGGAGCCTGCGGCGTGGCTCGGCGCGGCGCGCCTGCGCCCACGACCGCCGTGGCACCGCTGGCGCGGTGCGGTATGTGCCCCTGATCCACGTCACGCGGTACGATTTGCCATGCTCCGGAAGAGGGGGCTCTGCCCCCGTCGCATTCGCGACTCCCCCGGAGTTGTATTTGCCAAGATGAAGGGGATACCCGCGCCACGGTCCGCAAACCGGGCGCGGGGGTTGGATCACTCCGCCGGAACGGCGCGCTCCTCGATGCCCAGCGGGTGCGGGATCTTGTCCAGCATCTCTTTTGGGCAGACCTGGAGGAAGTTGCCGCGCTCAAGGTCCCAGTGTTGCAGGATGTCGGCAGCCTTGCGCGACCCGGTCTCGCGCGCATGCGCTTCGATCAGGGCTTTCAGCTGCGCCTCCCATTCCGGCACGGTCACCGGGCAGGTCACCAACGTCTCCATGTTCATGTTGACGTGGGCCGCCCCCTCGGGATCGTAGAGATAGGCCATGCCGCCCGTCATCCCTGCCCCGAAGTTTGCCCCGATGGTCCCCAGGATCACCGCGATGCCGCCGGTCATGTATTCACACCCGTTCGACCCGCAGCCCTCGATCACCACCTTGGCGCCCGAGTTCCGCACCGCGAAACGCTCGCCCGCGCGGCCGGCGGCGAAAAGGTAGCCGTCGGTGGCGCCGTACAGAACCGTGTTGCCGATGATCACGTTCTCGGCGGCCACCAGCGGGCTTTCCTGCGGCGGGCGCACCACGACGATGCCACCCGACAGGCCCTTGCCGACGTAGTCGTTCGCGTCGCCCGACACCTCCAGCTTGAGCCCCGGTGCCGCGAAGGCACCCAGCGACTGACCGGCAGACCCTTGCAGCTTCACCGTCAGGTGGTCGGGCTGCAGCGCGTTCTTCATACCGAAGGCCTGCACGATATGGCTCGAGGTGCGGGTGCCGATGGTGCGCAGCGTGTTCTGCACCGCGTAGGACAGCTGCATCTTCTCCCCGTCTTCGAGGAAGCGATGCGCATCCGCCACGATCTGCGCGTCCAGCGTGTCGGGCACGGCATTGCGCGGCTTGTAGCGGTCGTAGACGATCCGGTCGGCCCCATCGACGGTGATGAGCATCGGGTTGAGGTCGAGATCGTCCAGATGCGCCGCACCGCGGCTGACCTGCGTCAGCAAGTCGGCACGCCCGATCACGTCATCAAGCGACCGCGCCCCGATGGAGGCGAGGATTTCCCGCACTTCCTGCGCGTAGAAGGTGATCAGGTTCACCACCTTGTCCGCGTTGCCGGTGAACTTCTTGCGCAGGCTTTCGTCCTGCGTGCAGAC
>CAZVQL010000442.1:0-1573 GCA_964629305.1 uncultured Roseicyclus sp. | reverse complement strand
AAGCAGCTCGACGACGCGGGCTTCGACGACAGCGTCATCAAGCGCCAGATCGCGCTCATCAACTCGATGACCAAAAAGGAACGCGCCCGCCCCGAGCTGCTGCAAGCCAGCCGGAAAAAGCGCATCGCCGCCGGCGCCGGGCAAGAGGTCTCCGACCTCAACAAGCTGCTCAAGATGCAGCGCCAGATGGCCGACGCGATGAAGAAGATGGGCAAGATGGGCAAAAAGGGCCTGATGCGCGGCGGCCTCGGCGCGCTGATGGGCCGGGGCGCGCCCGCGGGCCTCAAGGACATGGACCCGTCCAGCATGGACCCCGCCGAGATGGAAAAGGCCGCCCGCCAGATGGGCATGGGCGGCCTGCCCGGAATGGGCGGCGGCTTGCCGCCGGGCCTCGGCGGCTTGGGGAAGAAGAAGTGATGCAGCGCCGCGTCTCACGTTTCGCTCGCTGCACGGCATGTCCCGTGGTTGCGCGTGGGTTCGCACCCGCGCGTGCGTGGTGCGGCGCATGACCCCGCATCTCGCCGACACCCCGGTCATCCAGACCGAGCGCCTGACCCTGCGCGCCCCACGGCCCGCCGATTTCGAGGCGCTCGCCCCCTTCATCATGTCCGACCGCGCCCGTTTCGTCGGCGGCGGCGCCGACAAGGACATCGGGCATGCCTGGCGTATCCTCGCCATCTTCGCGGGCCACTGGCACCTGCGCGGCTGCGGCATCTTCATAGCCGAGCACCGCACCGAGGCGCGGCCGGTCGGCTCGATCGGTCCGTGGTTCCCCGGCGACTGGCCGGAAGAGGAACTGGGCTGGACGATCTGGAACGCCGGCGACGAGGGCCGCGGCTACGCGCGTGAGGCGGTCGAGGCCGTCCGCCGTCACGCCTACGCCGATCTCGGCTGGTCCACCGCCGTCAGCTACATCGACCCGCGCAACGACCGCTCCCGCGCCTTGGCGCAGCGTCTGGGCTGCACGCTGGATGCGGGCGCCCCCCGCCCCGAGCGCGACCCGGTTCTCGAGGTCTGGCGCCACCCCGCCCCTGCCGAGGTGCTGGCCGCATGATGACCCGACCCGCCATGATCCCGCTGTATGTACGCGGTGTGTACGGGGTGTGTACGCCCTGTGACACACGCCAGGAGGCCCTGACATGACCGACGCAACCACCCGCGCCGCCGAGCTTCTCAAGGGCCACCGCGAAAGCATCGACCGCCTCGACGCGATCCTCGTCTACACCCTCGGCGAGCGCTTCAAGCACACCCAGGCCGTGGGAAAACTCAAGGCCGAACACGACCTTCCCCCGTCCGACCCCGCCCGCGAGGCGGCGCAGATCGCACGGCTCGAAGACCTGGCGAAACGGGCCGATCTGGACCCGGAATTCGCCAAGAAGTTCCTGAACTTCATCATCGCTGAAGTCATTCAGCATCACAAGCAACACCAGGAAACCGGGGCCTGAAGCCCCCAGCCATTTCAAGGAGTTACCCCATGGCAATGAAGATCCGACTGGCCCGCGGCGGCTCGAAGAAGCGCCCCTTCTACCGCATCGTGGCCGCCGACAGCCGCATGCCCCGCGACGGCCGCTTC
>CAZVQL010000441.1:0-1573 GCA_964629305.1 uncultured Roseicyclus sp. | reverse complement strand
TCCTCGATGTTCTGCTCCATCATCCGGATGACCTGCCCCAGCTTGGGGTGGCGCACGCCGATGCGCGTCGGGATCGACAGGCGCTGCGTGTCCTGGTCGGTGCGGATCGAGGTGTAGATCAGCTGGTCAGCCACCAGGTTGGCCAGGTCCTCGCCATGATCGTCGGCGATGATCTTGAGCATCAGGTCGATCGAGGCGGTGCCGCCCGCGGTGGTGATGCGGTTGCCGTCGATGACAAAGACCGACTTGGTCAGCGTCACCTCTTCGAATTCCTCGGTGAAGCTGTCCTGGTTCTCCCAATGGATCGTGGCGCGCTTCCCGTCGAGCAGCCCCGCCTTGGCCAGCGTGTAGCCCGCGGTGCACAAGCCCCCCATCACCGGACCCTTGCGCGCCTCGCGCCTGAGCCAGCTGACCACGCGGCGCGTCGTGGCTGCGGCCACGTCGATGCCACCGCACACAAGAACGGTGTCATCGCGCGTCACCTCTTCCAGGTCGCTGTCGAGCTTGAAGCCGATCCCGGCCGAACACCACGCAACGTCCCCGCCTTCGCCCACGAGGCTCCAGGCATAGAGCTCGCGGCCCGACATGCGGTTGGCAATCCGAAGCGCCTCCACCGCGCTGGAAAAGCAGAGCATGGTGAACTGGTCCAGAAGGACGAAGACGAACCGACGGGGGCCAATATGCTCGGGCATGACGCGCTCTCTCAACTGCGGATGGTCGCGCGGCCGCTGACCATCTTTCGAGCGAAAGCATTATTTTTCAGCCGGTGCAATCCCCGTAGGCCGCGAATTAGGGCATTGGAAGCGCAGGCTGCCTTCCCTATAAGGCCCCCCGAGACGAGACCAGAGGAGGCACCGCCATGACCGGAGCGGCCTGGACGAAAACCGACTGGCGCGCGAAGCCGCGCGTTCAGATGCCCGATTACCCCGACGCGGCGGCGCTGAACGCCGTCGAGGCGCAGCTGTCCAAGTATCCGCCGCTGGTCTTTGCGGGCGAAGCGCGCCGCCTCAAGGCCGAGCTGGCCGCGGCCAGCCGGGGCGAGGCGTTCCTGCTGCAGGGCGGCGATTGCGCCGAAAGCTTCGCGGAGTTCTCGGCCGATAACATCCGCGACACCTTCAAGGTGATGCTGCAGATGGCAATGGTGCTGACCTACGGCGCCAAGGTGCCGGTGGTAAAGGTTGGCCGCATGGCCGGTCAGTTCGCCAAGCCGCGCAGCGCCCCGATGGAGGTCGTGGGCGGGGTCGAGATGGCGTCCTACAAGGGCGACATCATCAACGACATCGCCCCCACGCCCGAGGCCCGCATCCCCGACCCGACCCGGATGCTTCAGGCCTACACACAGGCCGCAGCCTCGTTGAACCTGCTCCGCGCCTTCTCGACCGGTGGTTTCGCAGACATCCACCGGGTGCACAGCTGGACACTGGGCTTCACCGACCACGACGATGCCGAGCGTTACCGCGATATCGCCAACCGCATCCAGGACAGCCTCGATTTCATGACGGCCGCGGGCCTGACCGGTGAGACGAACCACGAGCTGTCGACGGTCGATTTCTACACCAGCCACGAGGCGCTT
>CAZVQL010000440.1:0-1577 GCA_964629305.1 uncultured Roseicyclus sp. | reverse complement strand
AGGGCCCGCAGGGGACTTCCACCCCCAAGTCGCCCGAACCGCCACCACAGCGGTCAAGGCAGCGCCAGTCACGGCGCTACGCGCCATGCCTGGCGCACCGAGAAAAAGTAGGCCACCGCCGGCGGGTCCGTGCCACCCCAGGGCCGATCATCATGGACATAAGCCCAGATGCGCCCTTCCTTGACCCCGGGCTCGCCCCCGGTTGCCGTGCGCCGACCCGGATCGAGCACCTGGATCGGCGTGTCGTCGGCGTGCAGGCGGTCGGCCGCCAGGACCTCGGCCTTGATGCGCTCGATCAGCGGCCGCAGCGTGGCCACGCCCTGGCCGCACCAGTCGATCAGGGTCGAGCGCGGGATGTCGGCGCCGTGGCGGGCCAGGATCTCGGCCTGACGGTAGAGCGGCAGGTGGTCGTCGTACTTCGAGACCAGAATGTGCGCCAGCAGGCCGGGACCGGCCATGCCACGCTCCACCGGCCGCGTCGGCGCCGGCGGCTGCACCATGGTCTGACAGTGTCGGCAGGACTTCTTCAGACGCGCCGTCTCCACCACCTTCAGCTTGGCGGCGATGAAGTCCAGGATCTCGGCCACGTCCTCACCGACCAGACGCAGCGGCCCGCCGCAGTCCGGGCAGTGCTCGCCGGGGTCGAGGACGATTCGCTCACGTGGGGTGTCCGGCGCGACCTTGGGCTTGCCGCGCCGGCGCGGCGCGGTCTTCTCGGACGGCTGGCCCGGGTCCGATACTGTGCCGTTCTCGGGCGCCGCGTCGGTCTCTTCGTCCCCAGCCGGCGCGGGTTCGGCCACCGCCCGCGCCACCTCGAGCCCCTCCAGGGCCAGTTCCAGCTGCGCGATCTCGCGGTCGATCTTCTCCGAGCTGCGCCCGAACTTCTGCCGCTTCAGGCGGGCGATGCGCAGCTTCAGCGCCTCCACCATCGCCTCGTAGGCCCGCAGCGATGTGGCCATGCGGCTGACCTCCTCGGTCTTGGCCAGCAGCATCGCCTTCAGAACGGCGGGATCGTCGGGCAGGGTCTCGGGCGTCGGCGTCATGGCCGAAGTATACCCGCCCGGGATCCCGGGCTCCAGCCCTATCTCGCTGATTCCGTTCGGAGAATCACACCACGCGGGCCGGCGGCGCGGTCCAGGCCGGGCGCCGCCAGTCGATCCCCTCCCACAGCATCGCCAGCTGGGCCGGCGTCAGCCGCACGGTCCCATCGGCCGGAGACGGCCAGGGGAAGCGACCGTGCTCCAGCACCTTGTAGTACAGGCAGAAGCCCTGGCCGTCCCAATACAGAAGCTTCACTCCCGGATCCGTCACCGAACTTTTTTTGGCGGGTCCGGCGGGTTGATTTCGGCCTTCGGTGCCGGCTTTTTCGGGGTTCCGTCTGTGGCCCGGGAGGGGTGGAGGGTGAAGAGGAGCATATGGTCGCGCGAACGCAACTATTAAAAGAAAAAATTCCAAGCAATGGACATGCGAAGCCCTTCTTCCGGCGGAAGATGCTCGTCTTTTCTGTTTTCGGCCGCGAGGAGGAGGCTTACGGAGGCGCCAGGCATCGCCACGCGGCGAAGAACATCCCCTGGGTG
>CAZVQL010000439.1:0-1581 GCA_964629305.1 uncultured Roseicyclus sp. | reverse complement strand
GGTCGGAGGTGTCGTAGTCGGTCGAGACCGTCTCGGGGTTGCAGTTGACCATGATGGTCTCGTAGCCGGCATCCGACAGCGCGAAGCAGGCGTGGCAGCAGCAATAGTCGAACTCGATCCCCTGGCCGATGCGGTTGGGGCCGCCGCCGAGGATGACGACCTTTTTGGCACCCGAGGGACGGGCTTCGCATTCCGGCTCACCCATCGTGGGGTGTTCATAGGTGGAATACATGTAGGGGGTCTGCGCCTCGAACTCGGCGGCGCAGGTGTCGATGCGCTTGAACTGGGCCTGGATGCCGAGGTTCAGGCGAGCGCGGCGGATGTTGCTTTCCTCGCGGCCCGTGAGCTTGGCAAGGCGGGCGTCGGTGAAGCCCATCATCTTGAGGGCGCGGAGGCCCTCTTCGGTGACTGGAAGTCCGTCGCGTTTGACCTGGGCCTCGGTCTCGACGATCTCGCGGATACGGGCGAGGAACCAGGGGTCGAATTTCGTGACGGCCTGGATCTGATCGTCGCTCAGGCCGTGGCGCATGGCTTGCGCGATGATGCGCAGGCGGTCGGGGGTCTGTTTGGAGAGCGCCTTGGTGATCGAGGCGGCGTCGGGCGCGCCGGGGATGTCGATCTCGTCAAAGCCGGTCAGGCCGGTCTCCATCGAGGCCAGCGCCTTTTGCACGGACTCGTGGAAGGAGCGGCCGATCGCCATGGCCTCGCCCACGGATTTCATCGCGGTGGTGAGGGTCGGCTCGGAGCCGGGGAATTTCTCGAAGGCGAAGCGGGGGATCTTGGTGACGACATAGTCGATGGTCGGCTCGAAGCTGGCGGGCGTGACCTTGGTGATGTCGTTGTCCAACTCATCGAGCGTGTAGCCCACGGCGAGCTTCGCGGCGATCTTGGCGATGGGGAAGCCCGTGGCTTTTGAAGCGAGTGCAGAAGAGCGGGAGACGCGGGGGTTCATCTCGATCACGACCATGCGGCCGTCTTCGGGGTTCACGGCCCATTGCACGTTGGAGCCGCCCGTCTCCACGCCGATCTCGCGCAGGACGGCAATGCTGCCGTTGCGCATGATCTGGTATTCCTTGTCGGTCAGCGTCAGCGCGGGGGCCACGGTGATCGAGTCGCCCGTGTGCACGCCCATCGGGTCCACGTTCTCGATGGAACAGACGATGATCGCGTTGTCCGCGCGGTCGCGGACGACTTCCATCTCGTATTCCTTCCAGCCGAGCAGCGACTCGTCCACGAGGATCTGTGCAACAGGAGAGGCCTCCATCCCGGTGCGGCAATAGTATTCGTATTCCTCGCGGTTGTAGGCCACGCCGCCGCCGGTGCCGCCAAGGGTGAAGGCGGGGCGGATGATGGCGGGCAGGCCCACGTATTCGATGGCGTCGATGGCGGCCTGCAGGCCGGCCTTGATGTCGTATTTGCCGTTTGCGCCCTTGGGAGCGGAGATGATGGTGGCCTTGGGGTTCTCGAGGCCGATGCGGTCCATCGCCTCGCGGAACAGCTTGCGGTCCTCGGCCATTTCGATGGCTTCGCGCTTGGCGCCGATCATCTCGACCCCGTATTTCGCCAGCACGCCCATTTCCT
>CAZVQL010000438.1:0-1590 GCA_964629305.1 uncultured Roseicyclus sp. | reverse complement strand
TCCGCCCGCAGCCCGTCATGCAGGTCGTGGTGGTTGTAGGCCACGTCATCGGCGATGGCCGCAACCTGCGCCTCGGCGCTGGCGTGGGTGTGCAGCTCGAGGTCATGGGCATCGCAATAGGCGGCCAGCGCCCAGGGGGTCGGCGGCACGACCGGGCCATTGTGTTTGGCAATGCCCTCAAGGGTTTCCCAGCTGAGGTTCAAGCCGTCGAACTCGGCGTAGTGGCGTTCCAGGTGGGTGACGATGCGAATGGCCTGCGCGTTGTGGTCGAAGCCGCCGTGGGGTTGCATCAGCGCTTGCAGCGCATCCTCGCCGGTGTGGCCGAAGGGCGGGTGGCCGAGGTCATGGGCGAGCGCCACAGCCTCGGTCAGGTCCTCGTCGAGGCCCAGCGCCCGCGCGATGGTGCGGGCGACCTGCGCCACCTCGATCGAGTGCGTCAGGCGGGTGCGGAAATAGTCGCCCTCGTGTTCCACGAAGACCTGCGTCTTGTGCTTGAGCCTGCGAAAGGCCGAAGCGTGGATGATCCGGTCGCGGTCGCGCTGGAAGGGCGAACGGAAGGTGCTTTCCTCCTCGGGCACGCGGCGGCCGCGGGTGCGCGTGGGGTCGCAGGCATAAGGGGCACGCATCGGCCATCGCTCCGGGTTCTTGTCCGCCTCGGTGCGGTTCATATATGCTGGAGGAAGAAAATGCGACACCGCCCGAAGGAGCGCATGTGATGTCCCTGACCCTGACTGTCCCGCCCAAGGTGACCCCCCGCGCCTTTGCGCGGCTTGCCGAGATCAACGATGGCTCGGGCGAGGCCAAGGCGCTGCGCGTCGCGGTCGAGGGCGGCGGGTGCTCGGGCTTTCAGTACGAGATCAAGCTGGATGAGCCGACCGCCGATGACCTCGTGCTGGAGCAGGACGGACAGAAGGTCGTGGTCGACAGCGTCTCGCTGCCGTTTCTCGCCGATGCGGTGATCGACTTCACCGAAGAGCTGATCGGCGCGCGCTTCACCATCGAGAACCCCAACGCGACCTCGTCCTGCGGCTGCGGGACGTCTTTCTCGATGTGATCTTGCCCCCTGCCCCGCGCCCATGTGACAACCGCGCCAGCACGGGGGACAGGCCATGAAGATCGCGACCTTCAACATCAACGGCATAAAAGCGCGCATCGGCGCGCTGAGCGACTGGCTGGGCGAATTCCAGCCCGATGTCGCCCTGCTGCAGGAGATCAAGTCGGTCGACGAGGGCTTTCCGCGCGAGCATTTCGAGGACATGGGCTACACCGTCGAGACCCATGGGCAGAAGGGCTTCAACGGGGTGGCGATCCTGTCGAAGCTTCCGCTCGAGGATGTCACCCGCGGGTTGCCGGGAGATGACGCCGACGAACAGGCGCGCTGGATCGAGGCGACTGTGATGGGCGATGAAACGGCGGTCCGGGTCTGTGGGTTGTACCTGCCGAACGGCAACCCCGCGCCGGGGCCGAAGTATGATTACAAGCTCGCCTGGATGGCCCGGATGGAGGCCCATGCCCGCGCGTTGCTGGCCAGCGAGATGCCGGTCGTTCTGGCGGGAGATTACAACGTGATCCCGCAAGACGAGGATGCCG
>CAZVQL010000437.1:0-1600 GCA_964629305.1 uncultured Roseicyclus sp. | reverse complement strand
CTGACCGATTTCTACACACGTTCCCACTCGGATCCCGCCCTCGCGGTGGGCGAAGAGCTCATGGCGCGGATCGCAAAGGCAATGCCGATCACGCCGGTGCCGCTGGTGTGCCATGCGTTGGTGAACGGGACAAAGACGCAGGCCGAGCTTGAACGGTTCGTGACCGACCGGATCGCGGCGGCGAAGTCGCGCGGTGCGATCATCCACATTCCGCGCGACGATATCGGCTACACGATAGAGGCAGGGCTTCGCGCGCTGACCGAGCGCAGGCTTCTGTCGATCGACGACACCGGGACACTGCATGTCTCCGAGGCGGGCACGCGCATGGCCGGCTTCTACGCCGCATCGGTCGCGCATCTTCTGGATGAAGCCCCGGAATCCAGCGTCCATGACACCCCGGAAAGCCGCATCTCTGCGACATAATATTTCAATCATGGCAAATTCCCGTTTGCTTTATTGCGCGGGCCTGCCTATGTCTCGCTGCAAAAGCACATCCCGATTCCGCAATGCGGCATCGACCAGACAATGAGGGGAGCCTCGTCATGGCACTCGACCAGAACCCGGCCATCGCGGATTACGATGCGCCCAAGAAAGACCTCTACGAGATGGGGGAAATCCCGCCGCTCGGCCATGTTCCGGCGCAGATGTATGGCTGGATCCTCCGGCAGGAGCGTCATGGCGAGCCGACCGAGGCGCTTAAGGTCGAAGTGGTCGACACGCCGACGCTCGACAGCCACGATGTGCTCGTTCTCGTGATGGCCGCCGGTGTGAACTACAACGGCGTCTGGGCCTGCCTCGGGCAGCCCGTGTCGGTCTTCCTCCAGCACAAGGCGCCCTATGCCGTCATCGGCTCGGACGCCGCGGGCATCGTCTGGGCCGTGGGCGACAAGGTCACGCGCTGGAAGGTCGGCGACGAGGTCGTCGTCCACTGCAACCAGGACGACGGCGACGACGAGGAATGCAACGGCGGCGACCCGATGCTCTCGCCCAGCCAGCGCATCTGGGGCTACGAGACCGCGGACGGCAGTTTCGCCCAGTTCACCCGCGTGCAGTCGCAGCAATTGATGCCGCGCCCCAAGCACCTGACCTGGGAAGAGAGCGCCTGCTACACGCTGACGCTCGCCACCGCCTACCGGATGCTCTTCGGCCATGAACCCCATGACCTGAAGCCCGGCCAGAACGTGCTGGTCTGGGGCGCGTCGGGCGGCCTCGGCTCCTTCGCGATCCAGCTGATCAACACCGCGGGCGCCAACGCCATCGGCGTGATCTCCGAGGAAGACAAGCGCGAGTTCGTGATGGACCTCGGCGCCAAGGGCGTCATCAACCGCAAGGATTTCAACTGCTGGGGCCGCCTGCCCGAGGTCGGGACCGAGGAATACAAGGAATGGTTCGCCGAGGTGCGCCGCTTCGGCAAGGCGATCTGGGACATCACCGGCAAGGGCGTGAACGTCGACATGGTCTTCGAACACCCCGGCGAGGCGACCTTCCCCGTCTCCACCTTCGTGGTGAAACGCGGCGGCATGGTCGTGATCTGCGCGGGCACGTCGGGCTACAACTGCACCTTCGACGTGCGCCACATGTGGTCGCACCAGAAGCGGCT
>CAZVQL010000436.1:0-1602 GCA_964629305.1 uncultured Roseicyclus sp. | reverse complement strand
ACATGGCAAGGTAGAAGCCCGAGAAACTGACCGCGTAAAGCGGCGGCCAGGCGGCGAAGATCGCGCCGCCGCCCAGGATGAACCACACCTGGTTGCCCTCCCAGACCGGGCCGACGGTGTTGATCACCATCCGGCGTTCGGTGTCGGTCTTGCCCACGAAGGGTAGAAGCGCGCCGACACCCATGTCGAAGCCGTCTGTCAGGGCAAAGCCGATCAGCAGGACGCCGAGCAGGCCCCACCAGATGACACGCAGCACGTCGTAGGAAATGAGATCGAAAAGGGTCATGTCCGTCACTCCGCGGGGGTTGCGATGGCACCGGGCACATTGCCGTCATGGGTGCGCAAACGGTGTTCGTGGCGGGCGGTCCAGGCGTCCGTCTCCTCGACGTCGAGGAAGGGGCCCTTGCGGATGTATTTCACCATCAGCCCCATCTCGACGACGAAGAGCACCGAGTAGAAGGTGACGAAGCCCGCCAGCGTGATCAGTAGCTCGGTCGCGCCCAGGTGGCTGACCGACATGGCGGTGGGCAGCACGCCGTCGACCGTCCAGGGCTGGCGTCCGAATTCGGCGACGAACCAGCCAAGCTCTGCCGCGATCCAGGGCGTGGGGATGACCGCGACGGCCCCCCAGAGCGCCCAGCGGGGGAATTGCATACCCCGGAAAGACGCGCGGTAGAAGAAGTATGCCATCATCCCGATGAAGGCGAAGCCAAGCGCGACCATCAGGCGGAAGGCCCAGAAGAGCGGCCAGACGGTCGGGATCGTATCCTCGGCGGCCTGCGTGATCTGCGCATCCGTGGCCTGCCGCGGGTCGTCGATGTAGCGCAGCAGAAGGAAGGCAAACCCCAGATCGGCCGAATGCGCCTCGAAGGTCGCGGTGACGGCGGGGTCGGCGGCCTCACCCTCGGTGCGGATCGTCTGGAGCGCATCATAGGCGATGATGCCCGAGCGAATACGCTCTTCGGCGCGCTGTTCCAGCTCGTTGATGCCGGGGATTTCCGTGTCGAGCGAGCGCGTGCCGATCAGGCCCATGGCCCAGGGGATGTGCACGGCGAAATGCGTCTCGCGCGCCTCTTGATCCGGAAAGCCGAAGGCGGTGAAGGGGGCAGGGGCCTCTTCCGTTTCCCACATCGCCTCGATCGCGGCGAGTTTCATCTGTTGGGAGTGGGTGGCCGAATAGCCCGACTCGTCACCCAGCACGACGACCGACAGCGCCGAGGCAAGGCCGAAGCTGGCAGCGACCGCGATGGAGCGGCGGGCCAGCTCGATATGGCGGCCCTTGAGCAGGTACCATGCCGAAACGCCGAGGACGAAAACCGAGGCGGTGACGTAGCCCGCGCTGACGGTGTGGACGAATTTCGCCTGCGCGACCTCGTTGAAGAGCACGTCGAAGAAAGACGTCATCTCCATCCGCATGGTCATCGGGTTGAACTCCGCGCCCACGGGGTTCTGCATCCAGCCGTTGGCGATCAGGATCCAGAGGGCTGAGAAGTTCGAGCCGATGGCGACGAGCCAGGTAACCACAAGGTGGCCGCGCTTAGACAGCTTGTCCCAGCCGAAGAACATCAGGCCGACGAACGTCGCCTCGAGGAAGAAGGCCAT
>CAZVQL010000435.1:0-1603 GCA_964629305.1 uncultured Roseicyclus sp. | reverse complement strand
CGGTGATGCGCACCAGCGTCAGCTTCTGGCGGTGACCCTTCTTGCGCTGCGACGAGTGCTTGCGGCGGCGCTTGACGTAGTGGATCAGCTTCTCGCCCTTGATCTGGTCGATCACGGTGGCCTGAACCGCCGCGCCGGTGATCATCGGGCTGCCCACGCTGGGGGTATCCCCGCCGAGCATCAGAATCTCGTTGAACTGGACGGTTTCACCCGCCTCGGCGGCCAGCTTTTCAACGCGCAGAACGTCACCCGACTGCACCTTGTACTGCTTGCCGCCCGTCTTCAGGACTGCGAACATCGCGTCTTTCCTTCGTATCCCGCGCCCTGCGGCCCCTGCATCGAGCAGGCGTTTCGGGGGGCTTCCCCGCCTTCGAGCTGCGCGCCCCTGTCGGGACGTTCGTTCCAGAAAACCAAAGACCGCCCGGCATGGGCGGCGATGGAGGCCTGCATATGCCGTGTCGCCCTGCGGCTGTCAAGCGCTCCCGCGCTCAGGTTTCCTCGCCGGCGATGAAGGTGCCCGCGGCCTTGCCGAGGTCGTAGCTGACCGCCTCGAACAGCACGTCGAAGGCTTGGAACAGCACGGCGTTCAGCACCTGGCCGGCCTCGCTCGAGGAGACCTCGATATACTGCGCCATCTCGGCGTCCGTCAGGTCCTCGTAAGCCAGGATCTGGTAGCCAAAGAGCCAATCCGTCGTCTCCGAGCGGATCTCGGCCTCCTGTCCCCAGACCTCGGCCAGCATCAGCTCCTCGGGGATGTCGGTCTCGAAGGCACCGCCATCGCCGAGGCCGCGGTAGAAGGCGAAATTCGAATTCAGCGCACCCATCACGTTGCGCTCGACCAGGTCGTTGGCCGCGATGAACTCGGTCAAAAGACCGATCCGGTCGGCCCCATCCTCGGCCTGCTGTTGCGCCAGCTCGCGCGCGGCGTCCTCGACGCCCGGCTCAAGCAGCGCCTGCCGCGCGGCCAGCTCGCCCGCCGCGACCCGTTGGCCAAGATCGCTGGCGTAGAACGCCTCAAGCTCGGCCACCACTTCCGGCGTCATCCGCTCAAGCGGGACGGCCGCCTCGAAGATCTCGACCATGCGGTCGGTCGCGTAAATGCCCGAGACGACCGCGGGCCAGGCGCTGCCACCCTGGCCGGGGAACATGTCGGCCTCGATCTCGGGGGCGGCATCCAGCCCCTCGGCCGACATGACCTCGAGAATGTCGTAAAGGCCCATCGCCTCGAAGACGGCGCGAACGTCGGGCGCCTCCTCCGACAGCCGTGTCTGGGGCAGCACCAGCTGCGCCTCGGCGTTGGTCTGGGCGGGAGCCGCGACGGGCAAGGTGGCCAGCGGGGCCAGCAGGAACGGAAGGGCGAGGATCGAACGGGACAGCATGGTCACTCCGGTCTGGACGCTTATCCGCCCATACATGGCGTGACCACCCGCCGATTTCCACCGCCCTTCCCGCGCCATGTCCAATTCGTGATCCGCGTCACGGGGTGCGAACCCCCCTTGCGCCCCCCGGACATGGCCGCTAAATGCCCGCCCTACTGACCCTGACCCCAAGCGCGGAGAGGTGCCGGAGTGGTCGAACGGGGCGGTCTCGAAAACCGTTGTGG
>CAZVQL010000434.1:0-1606 GCA_964629305.1 uncultured Roseicyclus sp. | reverse complement strand
TATAAATCATGGTCGTCGACACATCCGCATGACCCAACAGCTCCTGCACGGTGCGAATGTCATAACCCGATTCCAGCCATACCATTACCCATATCTCCCGACCCCAACATCTCCTAGTACTGGACACAGTGCGGAAGATGTGCTGAGATGCCGTCCCATCACAAGTTGCTGATGGGACAGGAGACGATGGACGAAACCATTCCAAGCCGCTTATGTGGGCGGCCTTTCGACGCCGCCGACTTAGTAGGGATTCGACACGAGATCGCGCTAGCGCAGCCGCCGCTGCGCGCGGAGATCGTGCGATGGGTGTGTCAGATGCTTTCCTTCAGAGATGTCTGCGGACACTCCGAGCTCATGAATGCCCAATTGGTACTACTGGAGACCTACGTCGAAACCCCGCGCAAAGCCTGCACGTGTTATCGTCCCGCCAACGGGCGCGATCTGGGCGAGACCACCGGGCGGGGCAAAGCCGCCCGCACGCACCAGGTGAAGCTGCCGCGCAAAGCGGTCTATGTCTACCCGCTGGTGGGCGAGTTTCGCGCTGCCCTGGGGGTGATGGCATGACGACGCCTGAAGCCAAATTGGCCTGCGAGCTGCAAACCATCTCCCTGGGTGATCAACGCCTGAATCATCGCGCCCAACAGTTGATCGAAACCCTCGGCGCCAAGCCGACACAGAGCATCCCGGCGGCCTGCAACGGCTGGGATGAGACCAGGGCGGCCTATCGCTTTTTTGATCATGATAGGGTCACCGCCAAACAGGTGCTCGCCCCCCATATCGTCTGCACGGAGGAGCGCCTGCGCGAGCATCCCCGGGTGCTCTGCATTCAAGATACCAGCGAGCTGGACTATACAACCAAAAAAGGTATCGCTGGTCTTGGGCCGCTGAATTATGAGAGCCGCTACGGGATGTACATCCATCCCACCTTGGTGGTCACGCCCGAGCGCGTGCCGCTGGGACTGCTGGGTCTGCACACCTTTATCCGCGAGCCCGGCAGCCTGGGCCAGGACAAAGATCCGTTGCGCCCGCTGGAGGAGAAAGAGAGTGTGCGCTGGGTCGATGGCTACGCGCGCGTGAATGAAGTGGCCGAGACACTGACCGACACGCGCCTGACCTATATTGCTGATCGCGAGGGGGATATCTACGATCTTTTCGTCGAAGCCCCCATCCCGGAGAACAGCGCCGATTGGCTGATACGGGTGCAGCATCGCGGTCGCTGCCTGGCCGATGGCGGCAAGCTCGAGGAGGCCCTGAACGCCGCCCCGGTCATCACCACCATCACCTTCGATCGCCCCGCCACCAATGGCAGCAAAGCGCGCGAGGTCGAGCAGGAGATCAAGGTGGTGCGCGTGACCCTAAAGGCGCCCTGGCGCCCGGATCGCACCCTGCCCGATGTCACAGTCACGGCGTTGCTCGCCACGGAGATCAATCCCCCCGCCGGCGTCGAACCGCTCAACTGGCTGTTGCTGACCAATCTGGTGGTGGACACCGCCGAGGAAGCGATCGAGAAGCTCTTTTGGTACCTGTGCAGGTGGCAAATTGAGATTTACCAGCCATGCTGCCTCCGTAGAAATGTTAGACGGGTTGGCCGGCGGATGCGCCGGCG
>CAZVQL010000433.1:0-1607 GCA_964629305.1 uncultured Roseicyclus sp. | reverse complement strand
TCGTGCAGCAGGATGCCCGGCCAGCCGGGGCCAAGCGCCACGTCCATCACGCCCGCAGGCGCGGGCTCGGCGGACAGGTTCACCACAGCGATCCGCAGCGCTTCGCGCGCGATGCTCTCCCAGTGGTCCCGCTCCATCAGCCCGGTCAGGCCAACGCGCCCGCCGCCGCCGGCCGAGCCGCTCTCGCGGCGGCCGTTCTCTTCCACGATGATCGACACGTTGAGCCGCACCATGGGCCGGACATCGCGGACGCGCCCGCCCTCGGGGCGCAGGATCTCCACCTCCTGGTGAGAGGCTGCCATCGAGGCCGACACCTGCACCACGCGGGGGTCGAGCGCGCGGGCATAGGCGTCGATCTCTGCCAGGGTCGACAGTTTCACGCCGAACTCGGCACCCGACATCGGGTCTTCATCGGTGTAGAGCCGCGCGTTCGTGCCGATCGGTGCCTCGGCCAGCGTGCCGCCGCCGTCGCCCACGGCCAGCCGCGCCGTTTCTGCCGCGCGCAGCAGGGCTGCCTCGGAGATTTCGGTGGAATGAGCGTAGCCCGCCACCTCGCCCTTGACCGCGCGCAGGCCAAAGCCCTCGGCGGCATCATAGCTTGCCGTCTTCACCCGGCCGTCGTCGAAAACGATCACCTCGGACCGGCGGCGTTCGAGGAACAACTCGCCATCCTCGGCCCCGTCGGTCGCAGAACGCAGCACGCGCAGCGCCGCGCCCTCGTCCAGAAGCGTCTCGAACGGGCGGAAAGGGGTCGGGTCAGCCATGAAACCTCCGGCGGAATGCTGCAGGCGCAAAATGATCCATGTCAATTTGCGCGGGGGTGAGACATTTAGACCAAATGCCTTGGACCGTGACCAGCTATATGGTCCGTCCGACGTTGAACGCAACGGTGCGCCGCGCGGGAGCATGTGGGCGGCACGCCGTATCAGACAGGACAGACCGGAATGACGTTTCTCAAGACGCTCGGCGGCCTCGGGGCCGCAATTGGTGCAACCCTGACCGCCGGCATTGCTGCTGCCCAGACGGCCGGCATGCGCGACGGCCTCGAGATCATCGGCACGCCGACACCGGGTGCCATGGGCTTCCAGCCGGGCGTGACGGAACTGGCCCGCGATATCCGCGCGCTCGACAGCTTCCTTCTCGTGATCATGACGGCGATCGTCCTCTTCGTGACCGGGCTCCTGATCTACTCGATGGTCCGCCACAACGCGAAGGCGAACCCGACGCCCGCGACCTTCACCCACAACACCAAGATCGAGGTGACCTGGACGGTCGTGCCGCTTGTCATCCTGGTCGTGATCGGGGCCTTCTCGCTGCCCGTGCTCTTCAAGCAGCAGACCATCCCCGAGGCCGACGTGGTCGTGAAGGCCACCGGCTACCAGTGGTACTGGGGCTACGAATACCCCGAGCACGGCATCGTCTACGACAGCTTCATGCTGAACGAGGATGAGCTGGCCGAATACGGCTACGGCCCGGACGAGCACCTGCTGGCCACCGACACCGCCATGGTCGTGCCGACCGGCGCCACCGTCGTCGTGCAGGTCACCGCCGCAGACGTGATCCACTCCTGGACGATCCCGGCCTTCGGCGTGAAGCAGGACGGCGTT
>CAZVQL010000432.1:0-1622 GCA_964629305.1 uncultured Roseicyclus sp. | reverse complement strand
GCACGTAGTATTTCACATCGAGGATGCGCGCGGTGTTGTCGGCGCGCTCGAGGAACGTGCCGAGCCGGCAGAAATCGAAGATGTCGTTCCTCAGCATCGTGCCGTGCATCGCGCCGCGCACCAGCGCCGATTGCTGGCGGACAAGCGCCAGAACCTCGGGCAGGTCGCGAGCCGAGACGGGGCGCGCGAGCGTCTGCTTCAGGATCATGTAGGTGTCGTTTACCGCCTCCCACACCTCGCGGGTGATGGCGGTGCGCACCAGCCGCGCGTTCATCCGTGCCGCCGAAATGGCCGAGAGGACGGAAGACGGGTTCGATGCGTCGCGCAGTAGGAAGTCGATCGCTTTCGCCGCCTCGAGCGTGTCGTGCTTCTGGTGGTAAAGGTGCGAAACGGCGGCGGTCTGTAGCACGCTGCCCCATTCATCGTCATCGCCATCCGCCCGCGTCAGCGCGATGCGAAAGCCCGCCTCGATCAGGCGCGCAGTATTCTCGGACCGCTCGAGGTAACGGAACATCCAGAACAGGCCACCTGCGGTCTTGCCGAGCATGCCCTTACTCCTCCAGCACCCAGGTGTCCTTGGTGCCTCCGCCCTGCGACGAGTTCACAACCAAGGAGCCCTTCTTCAGCGCGACCCGCGTCAGGCCGCCCGGTGTGATCGAGATCTTGTCGGGAGCGACCAGCACGAAGGGGCGCAGATCGACGTGGCGCGGCGCAAGGCCCGCCTTGGTCAGGATCGGCACCGTCGACAGCGCGAGCGTCGGCTGGGCGATGTAGTTCGACGGTTTCGCCTCGAGCTTCTTGCGGAAGTCGCTCAGTTCCTTCTTCGAGGCCGCGGGGCCCACGAGCATGCCGTAGCCGCCCGAGCCGTGCACCTCTTTCACGACCAGCTCGGACAGGTTGTCGAGCACGTATTTCAGGCTCTCGGCCTCGGAGCAGCGCCAGGTGGGCACGTTCTGAAGGATGGCCTTTTCGCCGGTGTAGAACTCCACGATATCAGGCATGTAGCTGTAGATCGCCTTGTCGTCGGCGATGCCCGTGCCCGGCGCGTTGGCGATGGTGATGCCGCCCGCGCGGTAGACGTCCATGATGCCCGGCACGCCCAGCTGGCTTTCGGGGTTGAAGCTGAGCGGGTCGAGGAAATCGTCGTCGACGCGGCGGTAAAGCACGTCGATCGGCTTGTAGCCCTGGGTCGTGCGCATCGCGACCTTGCCGTCGATGATGCGCAGGTCGTGCCCCTCGACCAGTTCCACGCCCATCTGGTCGGCGAGGAAGGCGTGTTCGAAATAGGCCGAATTGTGGATGCCCGGCGTCAGGATCGCGACCGTGCACTCGTTCGAGCAATTCGTGGGCGCCGAGGCCGCGAGCGAGCGGCGAAGGTCGCGCGGGTAGTCCGAGACCGGCTGCACCTTGATGCGGGTGAAAAGCTCGGGGAACATCTGCAGCATCGTCTCGCGGTTCTCGAGCATGTAGCTGACGCCCGACGGGGTGCGGGCGTTGTCCTCGAGCACGAAGAACTCGTCTTCGCCCGTGCGCACCAGGTCGGTGCCGACGATATGGGTGTAGACGTTGCCGGGCGGGGCCATGCCGATCATCTGCGGCAGGAACGCGTCGTTCCGCGCGAT
>CAZVQL010000431.1:0-1633 GCA_964629305.1 uncultured Roseicyclus sp. | reverse complement strand
GGTCATTCGGAACGGTCCGATCGGATGGCATATTGGGTGACGGTGAAGCCGAAGGGGTTTTGCCAGACATCGTCGATCGAGCGGGTCCGTTCGGGCTGAAAAGCGAACATCAATGTTGCGGTGAAGGATCCGTCCTGCGCCCCTTGCGGGCTGGTCAGGCGCTTTCTGAGGCGCACCTGCGCGCGGTTCTCGCCGATCAGCGTGATCGAGGCGATCTCGACGGCCATCTCTGCCGCGGGGCCGTAGCGGGTCGGCGGATAGCTCTCCTGCCCCGAGGTCCACATGGCGCGCATGCTGGCCTCGGCAGCCCCGGTGGATTGCGCCAGCACGCGGCGCACGCGCAGATCGTTGTCGAGCTGGTTGTAGGCCTCGCGATCGAGGATGTAGCGGTAGATCTGCGCCTCGATGATGGCGGGCCGCTGGGAGAGCTGCACTGTCTCGACCGTGGCGTTCGGCAAGGCCAGACCGGTCTCGGGGTCATAAGGCACGACGACCGGCGGGGGCGTTTCGACCATCAGGGCGACGGCGGCTGCCGCGAGGCAGCCGAGGATCCCGAAGCCCGCCCCGCAGAGGCCGATCATGCGCCAGAGCTGCTCCCGGCGCAGTGCGCCATGGATCAGTTCCTCCTCAACCAGCTCCCGTGGGCTCATGCCTGCCATCATGTTCGGTGCCTTGCTCATGGCGCGAGGCTCGGCAGGGTGAAGTCCATGTAGCGGCGCTCTTCGGCGACGGTGGCGGCATCCACCACGCCCGCATTGCCCGCGCCGAGGGTCTGGATCGCCTCGAGTTCCCACATCCGCGTCATGGCGATGGCGAGTTCTGCCGTGACACGAGTGTTGTGGTCCATCGACGCCTTCAGGTCCTCCATGTCGGGGATCATCGAGACGAGCTCTTCGACGCGCTCGAGCGACTGGGCGGCCTCGGCGTGGCTGTTTTGGGCGGCGGCCGACATCACGGCACCGGTCGTGGCACGCGTTGCGACACCTTCCGCCCCGGGGTTGCCGCTGGTGGCGATCTCACGCAGCGAACCCTCGTCGAACCCGGCACTGGCGAGCGCCTGTTCCATCTGCGTGCGCAGGGGACCTGCATTGGGGCCGATGAGGCTAGACCAGTCGGCCGTCTGGATGCCCCGGATCAGGCCGGGGATGTCTTCGAAATTAGCCTCAAGGAGACCGTCAAGATCGCCGCCCATGGCGAGACCGAGGATGCTGCGCGGTCCGGTGAGCGAGGCATACATCTCATTCAGCTGGTCGAGCTGACCCTGCAGCGTCTCGAGCTGTGCCAGCGCATTGTCCAGAAGATCGGTCTGGATCCCGAAATCCTGCAGCATCTGCTGAAGCTGGCGGATTTCCTGGGCGATGTTCTGGGTATCGACCGTGGGCACGCCCTGTGCAGAGGCAGAACCCGCGAAGGCGGTGGCCAGCGCAAGGGACGTGACGGTGGTGGTGATGGACATGCGCAAGCGCGGGATCATCGCAAACTCTCCAGGGTGAAATCCATGAACTGCCGCTCGGCTCCTCTGGCGGCGGCCATCGCGAGTTGCTCCTCGCTCGCGGCTCGTGTGTGGGCGGCCTTGATCCGCGTGCGGATCGCGACCAGCCGGGCCAGCTCGGCGCGCGCGTAGGTGTTGAGC
>CAZVQL010000430.1:0-1641 GCA_964629305.1 uncultured Roseicyclus sp. | reverse complement strand
CAGCCCCGTCAGCGCCAGCGCGGTGTAGGCCACGGCGAAAAACGCGCGCTCGGGGATGATCTTGTGCGCCCAGACGCCGATATACGTGCCCGCCAGCGCGAAGGGGATGAGCGCCAGGCTCCAGCCCAGTGTCTGCCACGTGAAAAGACCGATCACCGCGTAGATCACCGCCTTCAGCGCATTCACCACCCAGAACACCATCACGGATGTCGCGTGGTAGCGCGTCTTGTCGACCCCCTCCTGCCCCAGCATGAAGACGGCAAAGGGCGGCCCGCCCGCATGGGCCACGAAACTGGCGAAACCAACGCCGATCCCCGCCAGCCAACCCTTGCGCCGGTCGAAGACCTTGGGCCGCGTGGCGATCAACCCCCGCGCCATTGCCAGCCGGAACAGCGGAAAGCCCACCGCGATCAGGCCGATCAGCACGCGGATCGCGTCGCTCGACACCATGAAGAACAGCGCAGCACCCAGCGCCAGGCCCGGCAGCGCCCCAGTCAGGATCGCCCGCGCACCGGGGGCGTGCCACTTGCCCCAATAGGCCCGCACGGCCGCCAGGTCGATCGCCATGAGAACCGGCAGCATCAGCGCGAGCGCAACCCCCGGCTCCACCACCACCGCGAGAATCGCGGAACTGGCAAAGCCCAGCGAACCACCGAAGCCGCCCTTGGAAATGCCCGCCAGCAGCGCCCCGGCGGCGGCCAGCACGATCACCCATCCTTCCAGCACGGGCACTCCTTTCCCAAGGGTTTCAGCGGCTTGCCCCGAACGCGCCCACCTATGGGGCTTTCCGCCGCGCCGCAGCAGTCTTGCGCGGGTCCGATCCCGGGGCTACGCCAAGCGCCGATATCAACGAGGGACTTGGAGATCAATCTCATGGCCAGACCCAAGATCGCGCTTATCGGCGCCGGACAGATCGGCGGCACGCTCGCGCATCTCGCGGCACTCAAGGAACTGGGCGACGTCGTGCTCTTCGACATCGCCGAAGGCGTTCCGCAGGGCAAGGCGCTCGACATCGCCGAGTCCGGCCCGTCGGAGAAGTTCGACGCCAAGCTGAAGGGCACGAACGACTACGCCGACATCGCCGGTGCCGATGTCTGCATCGTGACCGCCGGTGTGCCCCGCAAGCCGGGCATGAGCCGCGACGACCTTCTGGGCATCAACCTCAAGGTCATGAAATCCGTGGGTGAAGGCATCCGCGACAACGCGCCCGACGCTTTCGTGATCTGCATCACCAACCCGCTCGACGCGATGGTCTGGGCGCTGCAGCAGTTCTCCGGCCTGCCCGCGCACAAGGTCTGCGGCATGGCCGGCGTGCTCGACAGCGCGCGCTTCCGCCACTTCCTGGCCGAGGAATTCAACGTCTCGATGAAGGACGTCACCGCCTTCGTCCTCGGCGGCCACGGCGACACGATGGTCCCCTCGGTCCGCTACTCCACCGTCGCCGGCATCCCGCTGCCCGACCTCGTGGAGATGGGTTGGACCACGCAGGACAAGCTCGACGCGATCGTGCAGCGCACCCGTGACGGCGGCGCCGAGATCGTTGGCCTTCTGAAGACCGGCTCGGCCTTCTACGCGCCCGCCACCTCCGCCATCGAGATGGCCGAGGCCTACCTCAAGGACCAGAAGCGCGTTCTGCCCTGC
>CAZVQL010000429.1:1245-1643 GCA_964629305.1 uncultured Roseicyclus sp. | reverse complement strand
GACCGCGCGCTCCGCCTCATCCGACTGGGCAACCGACTCACGCGCCGAATGGGCCATCGCCTCCGTCCCGCTGCCGAGCGCGGCTGCGGTATCCGCGACGCCGTCGATCAGCCGGCCGATCTTGGTCTCGAACGCGGCCCAGGACGTGAGCGCGTCGAACGGATAGGCGGCGGTGGCAATTTTCATCACGGACCCTTCGAATTGATGCCTGACCCGCTTTTAAACGCTCGCAAGGACCACGTCGAGCGATTGCCGCGCGCGGCGCAATCGTGCTATTGGTTGTTGCAAAGAGGCGGGACAGCCCATCATATGGCAACGACGGCACTGACCAAGTATCAGAGGCTCGAGGCGGCAGGGCTGTGGCGCGCCGACGAGACCGCGCAACGCCTCGACGTGAT
>CAZVQL010000429.1:0-1235 GCA_964629305.1 uncultured Roseicyclus sp. | reverse complement strand
GGTCCCCTACTACAATCGCCCCACTCAGGCCGGGATCTATGCCCACTTCATGGCACCGGTCCTGGCCACGTACCGGGCATTGGGCGTTCCCGCCATGTTTCGGCCGGTCAACGACATCCACGTGAACGGGCGCAAGATCGGCGGTACGGGTGCGGCGTCGATCGGCGAGGCGACGCTGACCATCACCGACATGCGCGAGCGGGTGCAGACCCATTGGTCCATCGCCGCCATCGCACGCGCCAACCCGGGGCAGCGCCCGGCGATATATCACCCCGATGGCGATCCGGGCGAGACGCTCGAACTGCCCGCCGACGAGGCCGAGATGATCGCCGCGATCGAGACCCTCCGCAGCGCCGTGGCCCGGCAACGCCCGCGTCCCGGCCGGCTGCGCCTGATTGGGGTTCTGGCGGGCCTTGCCGGCGTGACGGCGGTGGCGGTGTTCTGGCTGCCGGGGGTCGCGCGGGACCATGCGCTGCGCGTGGTGCCATCGGTCAGGAGCGCCGAGATCGGACAGTCGCTTGCCCGACATCTGCACCGCGCGACAGGTCCCGCCTGTCGCGGCCCGGGCGGACAACTGGCGCTGTCCGCGCTGGCGCGCCGCCTGCCGCCGCGCGAGGGGACGGCCCGGTTCATTGTGGTGCGCGACGGCATCGATGGCGTGCTGCGCCTGCCCGGCGGCACGATGATGATTCCCGCGAAGTTCGTGGAGAATTACGACGAACCCGACGTGGTCGCAGGCCATATCATAGCCGCCTATCTGCGCGCCGAGGCCCGGGATCCGCTTGATCGCCTGCTGGCCGAGGCCGGGCCGATGGCCAGCCTCCGGCTTTTGACGACCGGGGGGGTGACCGATGCGACATTGCGCACCCATGCCGAAATGCTCCTCGACACGCCCCCCGAGCCGCCGCCCCACAGCGCGATGCTGGACGGGTTCGCGCATTGGCAGGTCCGCGCCACGCCCTATGCCACTGCGCGCGCCGCCTCTGGCGAGAAGGTGCGGCCCCTGTTCGAACGCGACCCTTTCGCAGCCGATGTGCCGCCCCCCCCGCCGATCCTGAGAGACGGGGATTGGCTCCGGCTTCAGGGGATTTGCGGGGGGTAGCTCCGTACAAGATGGGGATCCGTATTGTACCGGACCTTGCGAGCCGAGGCGCGCGCGCCACAGCAGATCGAGATCGAGATGAACTCGGTCACCGACAATCCGCTCTTCTTCCCGGAGGAGGGCGAGCAGCTTT
>CAZVQL010000428.1:0-1643 GCA_964629305.1 uncultured Roseicyclus sp. | reverse complement strand
CTTGCGGCAGGTCTCGATGACGCTGGCGAGCAGGGCGAAGGCGCGGGTGCCTTGCGGGGTGCGGGTGCCCATGCCGATGCGCCGGGCGATGACCCAGTGTCGCAGGGCGCGTTCGGCTTCATTGTTGGTCAGGGGCAATTCGGGATGATCGAGCACGACCCAGAAGGTGTCCCAGTCGTTGAGCAACTCGCGGGCGAGCGCGCGGGCGTTCTCGTGTCGGGCGTCGTTGGCGAGCTGCCCGCACGCCGCGAGCAGCGCGTTGAGCGTGGGTGCGTGTCGGGCGCGCAGCCCCGCGGCGTGCTCCGGGGCGCCGCGGGCGTCGTAGACGGCGGCGATCACCGTCTCGATCACGTCGAGGACGTGGCGCCCGAAGGCCTGCGCTTGGGCGTCGAGACTCTCTTCGAGCCCATGGGCCTTGCGGATCAGATGGGCCAGGCAGCGCAGGCGTTGGTCGATGTCGCGGTAGACGCAATACCCGTCGCTCATCAGCCAGTTGCGAAAGTGCTCGCCGAGCACGCGCTGCACCATCTCGCGCGTACGCCGGCCGACCACGAAGAGCGTGGCGGTCGTGCAGGTGAACACCCACAGCCACAGCAGTCGCCCGTGCTCCTTCCAGGCGGTCTCATCGGCGTAGAGCAGTTCGACCTCGCGCACATGCGCCAGAATTTCCTGCTCGACCACCGGCTCGACGGCGCGCGCGGCCTCGTGAATGCACTGGTTGATGGTGGCCGTGGACAACGACAGCCCCAGCCAGTCGGCGAGCAATTCCTGCACCCGCGCTCGCGACAGACGCATGCGTTGGGTCAGCGCACAGATGAAGGCGACCAGGGTCGGTCCGGCGAGATGCCATTCGCTCAACGCCACCGTCCACGCGTCATCCTTCTCGCAGCGGGCCGGCTGCGCGCGTGTCCAGTGCCCGCAGGTGCAGCGCCGCTCCAGGTAGACGTGCTTGGTCTGGTGCAGCACCAGCCCGCCGGCACCGCCGTCGGGTCGGCTGAGATCCAAGGTGTAGTGGGCCGCGTGGGCGCGTGCCTCGCCACCGTCCCCGAGCGCCCGGCCGCACGCCGCGCAGCACCCCGGCGCATGCACCTGCTCGGCATCGATCGGCAAGACCTGCGTGCGACCGTGCCCCGGCGCGCCCTTGCGCCGTCCGGGCTTGCCGCTGCCTTTTCGGTCGCCTCTACGCCCGCGCGACGTCACCCCGGGCGCCGGTTGTTCGCCCTGTTGGGCCGCTGCGCCGCCCGACGCCGAGCCACCATCGCCGTCGCCGCCATCACCCTCGTGCCCGTCCTCGACCCTTTCCCAAGGCGCGCGCGAGCTCGGCGGTCGCGAACTGTTCGAGGGGTTCTGCGCCAAGCGTTCCCGCGCGGCCTTCAAGTCCGCCAGCGCCTTCGTCAGCAACGCACGCGCCTGCTCCGGGGAAAGTCCCTCAAGATAGGCTTCGTCGAGCTGGAGAAGATCGTGGTCGCTCAGATGCATGCCGCTGCCGCAGGGTGTCGTCATGTCGGCGAGATTCGAAGCAATCTTGCCACACAACGCGAGCTTTCGTCTTCACTTCCATGATTTTCCGACGCGCTCGGGGTCGGCCGCAGAGAGAGGGGGGCTAAACGGTTACGGCAGACGAGAGATTAAGCGCAAGCGTT
>CAZVQL010000427.1:0-1657 GCA_964629305.1 uncultured Roseicyclus sp. | reverse complement strand
ACCAGCCGCTGTCGACCGGCATCACCTACCAGCTGATCCCGCGCGCGACGGCCGACGGCATCCCGCTTCACACGATGGGCTATGGCCGGACCTCGGCCGCGAACGGCGACGTGTTCAGCCATGTCTTCAACTACCCGGCGAACTACTGGGATGCGGCCTCGGTGATCATCAACCAGCTGCTGGAAGAGAACGGCGGTTCGCTGGAAGGCAAGACGATCACGCTGCTCTACCACAACTCGGCCTATGGCCGTGAGCCGATCCGCACGCTGGAGACGCTGTCGGAGATGCACGGGTTCGAGCTGAGCCAGCTGGCGGTGGACCACCCCGGCCAGGAGCAGGGCAACCAGTGGCTGACCATCCGCCGCGAGCGTCCCGATTACGTGATCATGTGGGGCTGGGGCGTGATGAACCAGGTCGCCATCCAGGAAGCCGTGAACATCCGCTACCCGATGGAAAACTTCATCGGCAACTGGTGGGCGGGCGCCGACCATGACGTGGAACAGACCGGTGAAGCGGCGGCGGGCTACCGCGCGCTGAACATGAACCGCCTGGGCGACATGCCGGTCTTTGCCGAAATCCAGGAATACGTGATCGACGCAGGTCTGGCGGCCGGTGACGGCACCAACCTTGGGTCGGTTCTGTATACGCGGGGCATGTATGCCGCGATGCTGGCCGCCGAGGCGATCCGCACCGCGCAGGAGATCCATGGCGTCGCCGCGATCACGCCCGAGATGATGCGCGACGGGATGGAGGCGCTGGTCATGACCAACGCGCGCATGGAAGAGCTGGGCATGCCGATGGTCGGCCCGGAATTCGCGGTCAGCTGTGAAGATCACGGCGGCACCGGGATGGCGGTGATGATCCAGTGGGATGGGTCCGAATGGGTGACGTTGACCGATTTCGTCGCGCCCGATGACAGCGTGACGCAGCCGCTGGTTCTGGAAGATTCGGCGCAGTTCGCGGCCGAGAACAACATTGCCAGCCAGTGCAGCGACAGCTGACCTGACATCCCCGGCGGCGGCGCGCGTGTCGCCGCCGGGATTTTGCATATTTCTGGAAAGATGAAGGCGGGGTGCGGGCCTTGGTGGCGCGTTAACCTTAACCGGATTTGAGCAAGGCCTTTCGGGGCGCCGGAAGAAGGAGAGCCGGGAGATGCTGGATCAGCCTGCAGAGACCCACGGCGATGGCGTCGCGCCGGAGCTGGAAGGGGCGGAGACGCTTCTGGAGGTCAAGAATATCGAGGTGATCTACAATCACGTGATCCTCGTGCTGAAAGGTGTCAGCCTGAAGGTGCCCAAGGGCGGGATCACCGCGTTGTTGGGGGGCAATGGCGCGGGCAAGACCACGACGCTCAAGGCGATCTCGAGCCTTTTGCATTCCGAGCGTGGCGAGGTGACGAAAGGGTCGATCCAGTATCGCGGTGAGCGTGTGCAGGACCTGACGCCCTCCGACCTCGTCGAACGCGGGGTCATCCAGGTGATGGAGGGCCGCCATTGTTTCGAGCACCTGACGGTGGAAGAGAACCTGTTGACCGGCGCGTATACGCGCAAGGATGGCAAGGGCGCGGTGCAGGCCGATCTCGAGATGGTCTATGAGTATTTCCCGCGGCTGAAGGAGCGGCGGACGAGCCAGGCCGGTTATACCTCGGGCGGGGAGC
>CAZVQL010000426.1:0-1661 GCA_964629305.1 uncultured Roseicyclus sp. | reverse complement strand
CGACCGTCACCGTGACCGGCGTCTCGATCCATCCGGGCGAGGCGACGGGCAAGCTGGTGAACGCGATCCACCTCGCCTCCCGCATCGTCGAGACGCTGCCGCAAGCGACCATGACGCCCGAGACGACAGCCGATCGCGAGGGGTTCATCCATGCCGTCGACATGAAGGGCAGCGCCGATCGCATGGTGCTTCGCCTCATCCTGCGCGATTTCGAGCGCGACGGGCTCGAGGCCAAGGGCGCGCTTGTCCGCCAGGTCGCCGCCGCCGTCGCCGCGACCGAACCCCGCGCGAAGATCGAGGTCGAGATCGTGCCGCAGTATCGCAACATGCGCTATTGGCTCGAGGATGACATGACGCCTGTCGACCTGGCCCGCGACGCGCTGCGCGAAATCGGGGTCGAGCCGGTCGAGAACGTCATCCGCGGCGGAACCGATGGCTCGCGCCTGACCGAAATGGGCGTGCCTTGCCCCAACCTCTTCACCGGGCAGCAGAACCTGCACGGGCCGCTGGAATACATTTCCGTGCAGGACATGGCCGTCGCGACCAGGCTCATGCTTCAGATCGCCGATCGCGCCTCAAGGTGAGTCGCGCGGCATACGACGGCATACCGCAATCATCGTAAACTTGTGATCACACCTTTTCGGGCTGTGATCACAAATGTCGCTTTTTTCGCTGAAAGCCATGCGCTGCGGCAGATTGCCGTTTTATTACGCGTGTCGGTTGTGCTTATCCCGAATGAAACACCAGCAACGACGGGACAGTTTCATGAACATTCATGAATACCAGGCGAAGGCGCTTCTTCGTCAGTACGGCGCACCGGTCAGCGACGGCCGCGTGGTTCTGAAGGCCGAAGAGGCCAAGACCGCGGCGGGCGAGCTTGACGGACCGCTTTGGGTCGTGAAGGCGCAGATCCACGCCGGCGGCCGCGGCAAGGGCTCCTTCAAGGAGGCCGACGCCGGCGAGAAGGGCGGCGTTCGCCTGGCCAAGTCCGTCGAGGAAGCCTCCGACGAAGCCAAGAAGATGCTGGGCCGCACGCTGGTCACGCATCAGACCGGCCCGGCCGGCAAGCAGGTCAACCGCATCTACATCGAAGACGGTTCGGGCATCGAGCGCGAGCTTTACCTCGCCCTGCTCGTCGATCGTCAGACCAGCCGCGTCTCCTTCGTCTGCTCGACCGAGGGCGGCATGGATATCGAAGAAGTCGCCGCCGCGACCCCCGAAAAGATCCTGTCCTTCTCCGTCGATCCCGCCACCGGCTACCAGCCCTTCCACGGCCGCCGCGTCGCCTTTTCGCTGGGCCTGACGGGCAAGCAGGTCAAGGAATGCGTCGCGCTGATGGGCCTCCTCTACAAAGCCTTCGTCGAGAAGGACATGGAGATGCTCGAGATCAACCCGCTGATCGTCACCGACGAAGGCACGCTCAAGGTGCTCGACGCCAAGGTCGGCTTTGACGGCAACGCGGTCTACCGCCACGCCGATATCGCGGCGCTGCGCGACGAGACCGAGGAAGACCCCAAGGAACTGGCCGCCTCCAAGTACGACCTCAACTACATCGCCCTCGATGGTGAGATCGGCTGCATGGTGAATGGCGCGGGCCTCGCCATGGCGACGATGGACATCATCAAGCTCTACGGCTCGGAACCCGCCAACTTCCTCGACGT
>CAZVQL010000425.1:0-1665 GCA_964629305.1 uncultured Roseicyclus sp. | reverse complement strand
GGCGAAGGTCCGTTCACCGTCTTCGCACCGACCGACGAAGCCTTCGCCGCGCTGCCCGAGGGCACGGTCGAGGGCCTTCTGGCAGACACCGAGGCGCTGACCGCCGTTCTGACCTACCACGTCGTCCCCGGCGCGGTGATGTCGGGCGACCTTTCCGACGGCATGACGGCCACCACCGTCAACGGCGCCGATATCGAGGTGGGCATCGACATGGGCACCGTGACGATCAACGGTGCAACCGTCACCACCGCCGATATCGAGACCTCGAACGGCGTCATCCACGTGATCGACAGCGTCATCCTGCCGCCGATGTAAGGCCAGGATGTCATAGGAACGGCCCGGTCCCTCGCGACCGGGCCGTTTCGCTTTTGAAACCAACCTGCAAGGAGTTCCCACATGGATCGCCGTCGTTTCCTCGCCACCTCCGCCGCCGCGGCCACCGCACCGCTCGCGCTGTCCACACCCGCGCTGGCCGTGACCGGATCCAGCACCATCGTCGAGCTTGCCGCCGCCACGCCGCAGCTGTCCACGCTCGTCGCCGCGGTCGAGGCCGCGGGCCTTGTCGACACGCTTTCGGCCCCCGGCAACTTCACCGTCTTCGCGCCCACCGACGACGCCTTCGCCGCCTTGCCGGCCGGCACGGTCGAGGGGCTGCTGAACGACATCCCGGCCCTGACCAACATCCTGACCTACCACGTGTCCGGCGATTACTACCCGGCCGAGGCGCTTCTGGGTCAGCGCGGCCGCGTGCCGACCGTGCAGGGCGGCTTCATCCGCGTCGACGCACGCGGCGCCGGTGTGCACCTGAACGGCTCGACCTCCGTCACCGCGCCGGACAATTTCGCCTCGAACGGCGTCGTGCACCTGATCGACGGCGTGCTCCTCCCGCACTGACCGTCGCGCGCCGCAAGGAAAGGCCCGGACCGCCGCGCGCGGCCCGGGCCTTTTGTTGCCGGCCTGGTATCAGGCTCTTGCGCGACGGCGCCGCCCGAGCAGGCCCAGCATCGCCACTGCCGACACCACCAGAGGCAGCGCCGCCGGAACCGGAACCACCGCCGCATCCGGCGCCACCTCTCCCGTCAACGTGCCGACGCCGTTTCCTTTCCAGTTGCTGACGCTACTGCCCGTGCGGACCTCGCACAAGCTGCGGCTGTCACAACTGAACTCGGCGAAGCTTTGACTGTCTACGTCATTCACTTTCAGGATGCCCGGCGTCTCGAGGTCGCTCAGAAAGAAGCTGGTGAGCGAGAGCGCCGTCTGGGCGCCATTCGGATCGGCACTGCTCTGCCCGAAAATGAGCGCATCGGAGGCTTGTCCGAAGAATGTATCGAAGGTCAGCCCGCCACTCGGCGACGTCGCCGGAGACACCAGGGCGATGTCCGAGAAGGTGGAAGTGGCGGTATCGAACAGGAAGGATCCGGTAATGGGATCGGCGCTCTGATTGATGGGGCCGTTCAGCGTCCATTTGAGCACGGAGGCCTCGGCGACAGCGCCGAGGGCGGCGAAACAGACAACCGCGGCGGCGGCGTGACGAAAAAACGAGATTTGGGGACGTGGCATGATTGATCCTTTCACCATGGTACATCCGCCGAGATTGCCTCCCAGCCGGTCAAATCAATCGAAAATCGACGACCCCGGCCCCGGCACGGGGCCGGGGCCGGAGCC
>CAZVQL010000424.1:0-1670 GCA_964629305.1 uncultured Roseicyclus sp. | reverse complement strand
CCGAACGCTACGCCCGCGAGATCGTGCCGGGCTTTTCCGCCTTCACCTATTTCGGTTTCGCGATCCGCGCCGCCCGCGTCCTCAGCCAGTCGCTCTACCGCGTGCGGCTGGCGCGGTCCAACGATCCCGCGCTCGAGGCGATCCCCGACAGCTCGACCGTCATCTTTGTGATGAACCACCGCTCCAACATGGACTACGTGCTGGTCACATGGCTGGTCGCCGAACGCTCGGCGCTGGCCTATGCCGTCGGCGAATGGGCGCGTGTCTGGCCGCTCAGGCAACTGGTCCGCGCGATGGGCGGCTACTTCATCCGCCGCCGCCATAACAACGCGCTCTACCGCAAGGTCCTCGCCCGCTACGTCCAGATGGCAACCGAGGCCGGCGTCACCCAGGCCGTCTTCCCCGAGGGCGGGCTCAGCCGCACCGGCTATCTCGGCAAGCCCAAGCTCGGCCTTATCTCCTACATCCTCGACGGCTTCCGCGCCGGGCAGTCGCGCGATGTGGTCTTCGTGCCGGTAGCGATCAACTACGACCGCGTGATGGAGGACCGGAACCTCATCGACGCGCACCAGACCGGAAGCCGCCGCTTCCGCTTCTCGCTCAGGCCGATCTACCGCTACCTGCGACGGCAGCTCTGGCTGCGCGTGACCGGTCGCTTCCACCGCTACGGCTATGCCGCCGTCAGCTTCGGCGATCCGCTCAGCCTGACCGCGTTCCTCGATGAACGGCACGAGGATCCGCCCGCGGCCCTCGGCTCGGAACTGATGGACCGGATCGCCGCCGTGATGCCGGTGACGCCCGTGCCGCTGGTGGCCCACGCGCTGGCCGAGGGGGTGCGCTCGGTCGTGGCGCTCGACGCGCTCCTGCGCCGCCGCATCGCCGAGGCGACCGCCCATGGCGTCACGATCCAGCTGCCGCGTGACGACATCGGCTACACGATCGAGGCGGGCCTGCGCGCGCTGATCGAACGGCGCCTCGTCATCCGCGAAGGCGACCGGCTGTCCGTCGACGACAAGGGCGCGGACATGGTGGCGTTCTACGCCGCCTCGGTCGCCCACCTGCTGCGCGATCCGGTCGGACCGGCTGTCGCCATCGCACCTCGCACGCGATCCTCTGCGACATAATATTTCGCAAAAAGGTATTTTCCTGTTTGCTTTGTTGCGCATGCGCCAGTATCTCTCGCAGCAGCAGCACACTTGATTCCGCATTGCGGCATCGGCAAGGGAACGGAGACATGACGATGGCCCTCGACGCGAACCCCGCGATCGCCAGCTACGACGCGCCGAAAAAGGACCTCTACGAGATGGGCGAGATCCCGCCCCTCGGCCATGTCCCTGAAAAGATGTACGGCTGGATCCTCCGCCAGGAACGCCACGGCGACCCGACCGACGCACTGAAGGTCGAGGTGGTCGATACCCCCAAGCTCGACAGCCATGACGTGCTGGTCCTCGTGATGGCCGCGGGCGTGAATTACAACGGCGTCTGGGCCTGCCTCGGCAAGCCGGTGTCGGTCTTCCTCCAGCACAAGGCGCCTTATGCGATCATCGGTTCGGATGCCGCGGGCATCGTCTGGGCCGTGGGCGACAAGGTCACCCGCTGGAAGGTCGGCGACGAAGTCGTCGTCCACTGCAACCAGGACGACGGCGACGACGAGGAATGCAACGGCGGCG
>CAZVQL010000423.1:0-1672 GCA_964629305.1 uncultured Roseicyclus sp. | reverse complement strand
GCCGAAACGCTCAACGCGTTCTTCGACGAGCACTACATGCCCCACTGCCTCGCGACCACGCGCGGGCATCGCCACACGCGGCTGACCTACGAAAAGCACCTGCGCGAGACGCTCGGCCCCCTGCGCTGGGCCGAGATGACGCCGCTGGTGCTGAACGCCTGGCTCCGTCGGCAGGTCGCGCAGGGGCTGAAGAACACCACGATCAACAAGCATATCTTCCTGGTGAACCGCCTGTTGCGCACCGCGCGTGACTGGGGCGCGCTGCCCGAGGGGGCGCAGCCCCTGCCGCTTCTGCGCAAGCTGCCCACCGGGGACTACCGACAGCGCTTCCTCTCGCCGGACGAGATCGCCCGCCTTCTGGCGGCCTGCGAGCGGGTGAACCACCCGTTTCTCTCGCTGTTCATCCGGTTCCTCGTCCTGACCGGCGCCCGCAAGGGCGAGGCGCGGATGGCCCGCTGGCGCGACATCACCCTGCCCGAAAGCCTGTGGCGCGTGCCGCTGTCGAAAAGCGGCCGTTCACGCCGCATCCTGCTGAGCCAGGCGGCGATCGACGTGCTGCACGCCACCCGCGCCCGCAGCCGCGAGCTGGGCCTTGCCGACGGGCCGGACGCGCCGATCTTCACCAATCCGAAGACCCTCACTTTCTACGGCAGCTTCCACATCGCCTATTTCAAGGCACGCGAGGATGCGGGCCTGCCCGAGGTGCGCATCCACGACCTGCGCCACACCTACGCGAGCCTTCTGATCAACGAAGGCGTCAGCCTTTACGAGGTGCAGGAGCTTCTGGGCCATTCCTCGGCCGCGATGACGCAGCGCTACGCGCATCTTCAGCCCAACAAGCTGCGCGCCCGGACCGAGATCGTCAGCCGTCTCGTGCTGGAAGGGGACGTGGCCGAGGCTCAGTTCAGCGGGCTGAGAAACCGGTCGGCCATGTAGCCCTCGACCCCGGTCTCGACCGTCCGGATCTGCGCCCAGCCATTGTCGAGCGAGGTGATCAGCTCGGCCTGTTCGCCGCGGACCAACGCAACCAGCACCGCGTCCCCGGTCGAGGGGCCCGCGCGCAGGTTCACGCTGTTGCCGGTCACTTCCACGATCGGCCACTCGGGCTGCCCGGCCGAGGCCGAGGCGATCACCGTCTCGGCCGTGCGGGTCGAGACGAGATGCACCGCCGTCTGCCCGTCATCGAGCGCGACAGGGTCGATCACGGCGGCGATGGTCAGGACACGGCCATCCGCCGTGGTCAGCCGGTCTGCCGGCGCGGCGCGCGCGGGCAGGGTCGCATCGAGGAGCGGCGCGGCGCGCGCGACCTCGGTTCCGCCGGCGTCCTCGGGCGGTACGCCGTCGGAATAAATCACAAGGCCCGCGTAGATCGCGGCACTCAACATGAGGGTCAAACGCAACATGGAACTTCTAAACTCTCCCCAGACCAAGGGGTTATAGACCGCGCCCGTCCGATTCGCCGACTCCGGATTCCCGCAGTCGCTTCATTTTCCATGCTGGACGGGCAGGGCCCTCTCGCGTATCACGAGATGCAGATGGCCGAGCAGGATGACACACAAGATAAGGGGGGCGACGCCCGCCAGACGTCCGAGCCTTTGGCGCGGGCCATCGGCGCGCGCTACCTGCAATACGCGCTCTCGACCATCATGCACCGCGCGCTGCCCGATGCGCG
>CAZVQL010000422.1:0-1673 GCA_964629305.1 uncultured Roseicyclus sp. | reverse complement strand
CCATCTGCATCGCCTTGGTGATCTTGCGGGTCGACTTGACCGACGCGATCCGGTTCTTGAGGTCCTTGAGATTGGGCATCTGTCAGACCCCTCAGGCGAAATCGGCGGCGTATTCGTCGAGAGCAGCCTTGATCTTGTCCGAGGCGTCACCCTTGATCTTGGGGTCCTCGTTGGTGATCCAATCGAGCACGTCCTGCTTCTTGGAGCGCAGGAAGGTCACGAGACCCCGCTCGAAGCGGCCCACGTCACCGACCGGCAGCTTGTCGAGGTAGCCGTTGATGCCGGCGAAGATCACGCAGACGATTTCCGCGTTGGTCAGCGGCGAATACTGCGGCTGCTTCATCAGCTCGGTCAGGCGTGCACCACGGTTCAGCAGGCGCTGGGTGGCGGCGTCGAGGTCCGAACCGAACTGAGCGAAGGCCGCCATCTCGCGGTACTGCGCCAGCTCCAGCTTCACCGAGCCCGCGACCGACTTCATCGCGTTGGTCTGCGCGGACGAGCCCACGCGGCTCACCGACAGACCGGTGTTCACGGCGGGGCGGACGCCCTGGAAGAACAATTCGGTCTCGAGGAAGATCTGGCCGTCGGTGATCGAGATCACGTTGGTCGGGATGAAGGCCGACACGTCGCCGCCCTGCGTTTCGATGACGGGCAGAGCCGTCAGCGAGCCCGAGCCGTTGTCCTCGTTCAGCTTGGCCGAACGCTCCAGCAGGCGGGAGTGCAGGTAGAACACGTCGCCCGGATACGCTTCGCGGCCCGGCGGGCGGCGCAGCAAGAGCGACATCTGGCGGTAGGCGACGGCCTGCTTGGAAAGGTCATCATAGATGATCAGCGCGTGGCGGCCGTTGTCGCGGAAGTATTCCGCCATGGCCGTTGCGGCGTAGGGGGCGATGAACTGCATCGGCGCGGGGTCGGATGCGGTCGCGGCCACGACGATGGAATATTCCATCGCGCCGGTTTCCTCGAGCTTCTTCACCAGCTGCGCAACGGTCGAGCGCTTCTGGCCAATGGCGACATAGACGCAGTAGAGCTTCTTGCTTTCGTCGTCGCCTGCGCGCTCGTTGTAGACTTTCTGGTTCAGGATCGTGTCGAGCGCCACGGCGGTCTTGCCGGTCTGACGGTCGCCGATGATCAGCTCGCGCTGGCCGCGACCGATCGGGATCATGGCGTCGATCGCCTTGAGGCCGGTGGCCATCGGCTCGTGCACCGATTTGCGCGGGATGATGCCGGGGGCCTTCACGTCGGCGACGCGGCGCTCGGTGGACGCGATCGGGCCCTTGCCGTCCAGCGGGTTGCCGAGGCCGTCGACCACGCGGCCGAGCAGAGCGTCACCGGCGGGCACGTCCACGATCGAGTTCGTGCGCTTGACCGTGTCGCCTTCCTTGATCGCGCGGTCCGAGCCGAAGATCACGACACCGACGTTGTCGGCTTCGAGGTTCAGCGCCATGCCGCGGATACCGCCGGGGAATTCCACCATCTCGCCGGCCTGCACGTTGTCGAGGCCGTAGACGCGGGCGATACCGTCACCCACCGACAGCACGCGGCCCACTTCGGCCACTTCGGCGTCCTGGCCGAAATTCTTGATCTGGTCCTTGAGGATCGCAGAGATTTCTGCAGCTTGGATCGCCATCTTAACCGACCTCTTTCATCGTGTTCTGGAGTGCGTTGAGCTT
>CAZVQL010000421.1:0-1677 GCA_964629305.1 uncultured Roseicyclus sp. | reverse complement strand
ACCGTGGCGATCAGGCCCGGCACCATGCCGATGCCGAAGAACACGATGGCCGGGATCAGGTAGACGAAGGTCGGCAGCGTCTGCATCAGGTCGAGCACCGGCCGCATTCCCGCGTAAAGCCGCGGGCGGTGGGCCGCCGCGATGCCGATGGGCACGCCAAGGCCCATGCAGACGACACAGGCCGACAAGACGAGCGTCAGACTTTCGGTCGTTTCTTCCCAGTAGCCCTGGTTGATGATGAACAGAAGCCCCACGGCGATCATCGCGGGCATCTTCCAGCCGCGGTGCAGCCACCAGGCAAGCCCCGCGAAGATCGCGGTGATCAGGATCGGATGCAGCGCCTCAGGGTAGAGATAGGTGATCTCGGAGCGGCGCAGGTCCCAGATCCAGCCGGTGTTCGGCGGCTCTTGCAGCAGCGCGAGGATCGCCTCGATCAGCACCTCGAGGGCAGCGGCCATCGCATCGAAGACGCCCGACAGGTTGTCCTGCAACCAGTCGAACCCACCCTCGGCGGCGTCGCCCACGCGCAGCTTGCATTCAGACAGTGCGCCCAGCAGGCCCAGCCCCTCGGGCCAGCCCTCGTCGCACTCGGTCAGCCAACGCAGCATGGTGGCCCTTTCTTCTTGTCCTTGTGGCTGGCACCCTTGATCGGCCGCCGCCCGGAGGATGCACCATGGCCGATCTCACGCTCTACACCAACCCGATGTCGCGGGGCCGGATGGCCCGATGGATGATGGAAGAAGCGGGTCTGCCCTACGACACCGTCATCCTGAACTACGGCCCCGAGATGAAGTCCGAGGCCTACCGCGCGATCAACCCGATGGGCAAGGTGCCGGCGCTGGTCCACGGGCAGACCGCGATCACCGAGGTCGCGGCGATATGCTGCTACATGGCGGAACTTGTGCCTGAAAAGGGACTGATCCCCCCCGTCGGCACGCCCGAGCGCGGCACCTTCTACCGCTGGATGTTCTTCGCCGCAGGCCCCGTCGAGGGGGCCGTGACCGCCGCGGGTTTCGGCCTCGACACCAGCGACCCGCAGGCCTACCGGCGCGCCGGATGGGGCAACCTCGAGGCCGTGGCCGATACGCTTGCGGGGCTTCTGTCCGACGGACGCCCCTACCTGATGGGCGAGGCGTTCACGGCGCTTGATATCTACCTCGGTTGCGAGATTTCCTGGGGGCTGACGTACAACTCGATGCCGGAACGGGACGGCTTCGCCGCCTATGCCGCGCGGATTGCCGATCGCCCCGGCGCGAAGCGCGCCGCCGAGATCGACGACGCGCTGGCGCCCGCGCCGCAAGACGGCGCAGGCGGATGAGGCACCCGACGAGATCACATCTCGAGCGCGGCTGACACGGCCTCGGCGGCATTGCCGCCGTCGATCGTGGTCACGCCGTCAAGCCAGCCCATCACCACGTCGGTGTTGGCCGCCATCCACGTGGTCGCCGCATCGCGCGGGTCTTCGCCGTCGTTCAGGATCGCACCCATGATCTCGTTTTCCATGGCCAGCGTGAACTCGAGGTTGTTCAGAAGCGCGCCGACATTCGGGCAGGCCTCGACGTAGCCCGCGCGGGTGTTGGTGTAGACGGTTGCGCCACCAAGGTCGGGGCCGAACCAGTCGTCGCCGCCGGTCAGGTAGGTCAGATCGAAATTCGCGTTCATCGGGTGCGGCTCCCA
>CAZVQL010000420.1:0-1681 GCA_964629305.1 uncultured Roseicyclus sp. | reverse complement strand
TGCGCTCCACCTCGCCGCCGAAATCGGCGTGGCCGGGCGTGTCGACGATGTTGATCCGCGTGCCCTTCCACTCGACCGAGGTCGGCTTGGCAAAGATCGTGATCCCGCGCTCGCGCTCCAGGTCGTTGCTGTCCATGGCCCGTTCGGCCACCGCCTGGTTCTCGCGGAACGCGCCGGATTGTTTCAACAGGTTGTCGACCAGCGTGGTCTTGCCGTGGTCGACATGCGCGATGATCGCGATATTGCGGAGGTCCATGGGGGGAAGGGCCTTTGGATCGGAAAGGGGACAGCGTTGGCCGTGCCGTTACAGGCTCGGGCCGGGTTTGGCTAGGCCGAAAGGGTAGAGCGACGCCGCGTTGCGGCGATGCGGGGCGTTCAGGCCTTCTTGCGCAGGCGGATCACGACGTCGAGTTTCGCGATCTCGTAACCCTCGGGCACGTCGGGCAGGGCGCGGATGTCGAGCCCGCCAGCGGGCGCATCGGTCAACTGCCCGCTTTCCTCGAAGTGGAAATGCGGGTGGTCATCCATGCGGGTGTCGAAATAGCTGCGGCTGCCGTCGACGGTCACTTCCTGCATCAGGCCCGCGTCGCAGAACGCCTTGAGCGTATTGTAGACTGTCGCCAGCGACACCCTGTCACCGGTCGAAAGGACGGCATCGTGCAGACCCTCGGCCGTAACATGCCGATCCTGCCCGTCGCCCACCAGAAGGGCGGCCAGCGCAAGGCGCTGCCGGGTCGGCCGCAGGTCTGCGGTGGCGAGCCAGCTTTTTCCGCGTTCGAGCGCTTGAGGCGTCATGGTCGATGTCTTTCTGCGAATTTCACCTCCATATAGGGCGCATTGGCCTTGCGTTTCAATCTCAAAGCGCCGTTTTGCCACGCCCTTGCGCCACGGTCGGGCGGGGTGCTAGACGATCCGGGCGCTGGAGGGCGCGAGCGACCAACACCTGCGGGGGGCCATGGCAGACTATCCGACATCCTTCGACAAGGAGGCCCTGCTGGCCTGCGCCCGTGGGGAGCTGTTCGGCCCCGGCAATGCGCAGTTGCCCGAACCGCCGATGCTGATGATGGACCGCATCACCGAGATTTCCGGTGACGGTGGCGCGCATGGCAAGGGCCACGTGGTGGCCGAGTTCGACATCACGCCCGACCTATGGTTCTTTTCCTGCCACTTCCCGGGCAACCCGATCATGCCCGGATGCCTCGGCCTGGACGGGCTCTGGCAGCTGACCGGTTTCAACCTCGGCTGGCGCGGCTGGACGGGGCGGGGCTATGCGCTTGGCGTGGGCGAGGTGAAGCTCACCGGCATGGTGCGGCCCGACCGTAAGATGCTGACGTATTTCGTCGATTTCACCAAGGCCGTGCAGACGCGCCGCCTGACCATGGGTGTCGCTGATGGCCGTGTGGAGGCCGATGGCGAGGTGATCTACCAGGTCAAGGACATGAAGGTCGCGCTGAGCGAGAGCTGAGCCGGGCGGCCCAGGCTCTAGAGACCGCGTGAGCGAAGTACGCGTCTGCATGGCTTCAGCTTGCACCGCTCCCCCGCCTTCCCCTATTGAAGGCCGGAACACACGCAACGGAGGCCGCATGCGCCGCGTCAATCCAGGGGTTCACACATGAGACGGGTCGTCGTTACCGGGCTGGGCATCGTCTCGCCCATCGGGAACTCTGCCTCCGAGGTGGAA
>CAZVQL010000419.1:0-1688 GCA_964629305.1 uncultured Roseicyclus sp. | reverse complement strand
ACCCCTGAAGGACTCGAACCCTCAACCTGCTGATTAGAAGTCAGCTGCTCTATCCAGTTGAGCTAAGGGGTCGCACGGGCCCCTGAATAGCGGACCGATCCGGGACGGTCCACGCTCAAAGCGCGCGGGTCATGAAGACGCTGAGCGGGTCATCGACATAGTCGCCGAAGGGCGGGCATTCGGTGAAACCCGCCGCGGCATAGAGCGCCCGGGCAGGGGCAAAACACGCGGCCGAGCCGGTCTCGAGCCAGAGGCGGTTCAGCCCTGTCGCACGCGCCTCGGAAAAGAGATGGGCGAGCAATGCACGGCCCAGCCCCTGACCGCGCCGATCCTGCCTGCAATGCATCGATTTCAGCTCGGCCGCGCCGTCGGTCAACGGTTTGAGAGCACCGATGGCCACCGCCTCGCCGGCGGCATCCCGGCCGAGATAGACGCGCGCGCCCGATGCGCGCAGGTCATCTGCCGTCATCACGTGGCAGCTTTCGGCAGGGGATTGCGCGCGCATCAGGTCGAAATGCGCCGACAGGAGCGCGTCAGCCTCGGCGTCGGGGCCGGTCAGCGCGGCGAAGCGGAGCGTCGTCAATGCGTCCACGCGCCCTTTCGGTTGGTGGCGAAGTTTTCTCCGTAGCCGCGGGGGCGGATGTTCGGCTTGCGCGCCTTGGGCTTCAGCACCACCGTGTCGATACCGTGAGCCTTGGCGTAATCCTGCGCCGCCTCGAGCGTCTCGAAGCGCAGGCGGACCTGGCTGTTCATGTCCGAGGATGACGTCCAGCCCATCAGCGGATCCACCTCGCGCGCGGCCTCGGGCGCGAATTCGAGGACCCAGAGTTTCGTCTTGGCCGTGCCCGAGGACATGGCCGTCTTTGCCGGTTTGTAGATCCGTGCACGCATCGAGAAACCCCTCGTCTGATCCGGGCCCCTGTATCGGAAAACCGGGGCCTCAGCGCAATGCGCCAATTTCACACGCCGGGGCACATCGGCGTGGCGGCGGAATTTCGACATGGCCGGAAGGAGACAGGAGAGGGTTGCCGATCGGTCCCGAGGGAGCGAGGGGTGGGTGGGTGTTCGGACCCGACCGGCAACCACATCTGCTGCTTGCCTCATCACCTTAGGGCAACCATGCCGGATATTGCAACGAAATATTCTCCTTAAAGTTGTAAAAATTGTCGCGGGTTTTGAAGGGCTTCGTTAACCATTTCCTTTCTGCTGACATCTCCTGGCAGCAGGTCTGGTCCCGAGGGGTTGAACCCCTTTGAAACAAGGTCAATTAGGGGGTGACGGAGGCCAGCCATGCACAACAACTCCCCTGAACAGATGCCCGAGACGGGGCTTTCGGTCGATGTCGTCCGCGCGCGCCCCAAGCTGGAGGGCGGCAAACGCTTCGTCATGCAGTCCGAGTTCAAGCCCGCCGGCGACCAGCCGACGGCGATTGCCGAGCTGTCCGAGGGCGTCCTGTCGGGCGAACGCGACCAGGTGCTTCTGGGGGCGACCGGCACCGGCAAGACCTTCACCATGGCCAAGATCATCGAGGAGACGCAGCGGCCCGCGATCATCCTTGCGCCGAACAAGACGCTGGCCGCCCAGCTCTATGGCGAGTTCAAGGGGTTCTTCCCCGACAACGCGGTCGAGTATTTCGTCAGCTACTACGACTACTACCAGCCCGAGGCCTACGTGGCGCGGTCGGACAC
>CAZVQL010000418.1:0-1693 GCA_964629305.1 uncultured Roseicyclus sp. | reverse complement strand
ACGCCCAGAAGCTTGATCTTGTAGCCCATGTCGCCCGCGCGGCGGATATCCTCGATGGTGATCGAGCCGATGCCTTCCAGCTGGATCGCGTCGAAATCGACCTTGGTGCCATAGGCGATGGCGGCGAGCAGCGTCAGCTTGTGGGCCGCGTCGATACCGCCGACGTCGAGGTTCGGATCGGCCTCCAGGTAGCCCAGCCCGTCGGCCTCGGCGAAGGCCTCTTCATAGGTGAGGCCCGCGTTGTCCATCCGGGTCAGGATGTAGTTGCAGGTGCCGTTCATCACGCCCATGACGCGGTCGATGGCGTTCCCGGCCAGCCCCTCGGTCAGGGCCTTGATGACGGGGATGCCGCCCGCGACGGCGGCCTCGAAGCGCAGGACGCGGCCTGCGGCCTCGGCGGCTTCGGCAAGCTCTTGTCCGTGCAGGGCGAGCATCGCCTTGTTGGCGGTGACGACGTCTTTGCCGGCGGCGATGGCGGCCTCGGTCGCGGCCTTGGCGGGGCCGTCGGAGCCGCCCATGAGTTCGACGAAGACGTCGACATCGGGGCGGCGGGCGAGGGCGACCGGGTCATCCTCCCACGCGTAGTTGCTCAAGGATACGCCGCGGTCCTTGTCCTTGGAACGGGCCGAGATGGCGGTGATCTCGATCGGCCGCCCGCAGCGGCGCGAGAGCAGGTTGGCCTGACGCTGGACGATCTTGACGACACCCGTGCCGACGGTGCCAAGCCCGGCGATGCCAAGGCGCAGGGGGTCTGTCATCGGGGATCCTCCGGTGGGGTGCGAACTGGTCCTGCGCAGGTGTTAGCGGCTATGCCGCCGGGCTGCAACGCGTCGCTCAGAGCTGCATCGCGCGGAGGGCAGCCGCACGGCGTCGGAGGTCGGCCGCGCGCGCCTCGAGGCTTTGCCCCTCGCGGTCGGCGGCGCGGGGCAGAAGTGCGTCGCTGCCCTGCAAGAGGGGGCCGAGGGGCACGAGCGTGGGGAAGGCGGCGCTGCGCGCCTCGGGGCTGAGGCGCGTCGCAAGCTCGGGCCGGGACGGACCGCAGGCGGCCATCAGGGCGAGACAGGCAAGGCAGAGGGCGAGGCGCGGCATGGGTCTAGCTAGCGCCATGGCGGGGGCCAAGTCCAGCGGGCAGTTGAATTGAACGCCCGTTCAGATAACGATGGGGCATGGCACGCAAACAGGGCAGTCATGCAGAGACCACCGGGCCGCGCCTGCGCGAGGCGGCGCTGCGGCTGTTCGCGCGGCATGGCTTTGCCGCCGTCTCGATGCGCCAGATCGCGGCCGAGGTGGGGGTGCAGGCGGGCGCGCTTTACCTTTATACGCCCGACAAGCAGGCGCTTCTGTTCGACCTGATGCGCGAGCACCTGGAGGATCTGCTGGCCGACTGGCAGCCGCCCGAGGGGCCGCCGCTGGCGCAGCTGGAAAGCTTCGTGCGCCATCACATCCGCTACCACCTGGACCGGCCAGACCTGGTGTTCATCGCCTACATGGAGTTGCGCAACCTCGAGCCCGCGAATTTCGCGGTGATCGAGGGGCTCAGGCGGGATTACGAGACGCAGCTCGAGACGATCCTGAAGCGGGGGCGGGACGCGGGCGTGTTCGATGTGGCCGACACCAAGCTCGCCACCATGGCGCTGATCGCAATGTTGACGGGGGTGACGACCTGGTACCGCGAAGGCGGGCGGCTGGATCG
>CAZVQL010000417.1:0-1700 GCA_964629305.1 uncultured Roseicyclus sp. | reverse complement strand
ACAAGAAAGCGGCCTATGACCGCTTCGGCCACGCGGCCTTCGACGGCGGCATGGCGGGCGGCGCACGCGCCGGTGGCTATGGTGGGCGGCCCGGACAGGGCGATTTCGCCAGTGCCTTCTCGGACGTGTTCGAGGACCTCTTCGGCGATTTCATGGGCGGCCAGCGCGGCGGTGCGCGCAGCCGGGCCAGCCGTGGTTCGGATCTTCGCTACAACCTGAAAATCAGCCTCGAAGAGGCATATTCGGGTCTGTCCAAGCAGATCACCGTCCCGACTTCGATCGCCTGCGGGTCTTGCAACGGCTCGGGCTCGGAGGGCGGCGCGGAACCCACGACCTGCCCCACCTGCTCCGGCATGGGCAAGGTCCGCGCGCAACAGGGCTTTTTCACGGTCGAGCGCACCTGCCCGACCTGTTCGGGCATGGGCCAGATCGTCAAGAACCCCTGCCGCACCTGCGGCGGCTCCGGTCGTCAGCAAAAGGACCGCGTGCTGTCCGTTAACATTCCCGCCGGTGTCGAAACCGGAACCCGTATCCGCCTCTCGGGCGAGGGCGAGGCCGGTCTGCGCGGTGGACCGGCGGGTGACCTCTACATCTTCATCGAGGTGGCCGACCACGCGCTCTTCCAGCGCGACGGCATCGACCTGTTCTGCCGCGTGCCGGTGTCCATGACCAAGGCCGCCCTCGGCGGCGAGGTCGAGGTGCCCACGATCGACGGCGGCCGCTCCCGCGTGAAGGTACCCGAAGGCTCGCAATCCGGCCGCCAGATGCGCCTCCGCGGCAAGGGTATGCCCCAGCTGCGCGGACCTGGCATCGGCGACATGTATATCGAGCTCGCCGTCGAAACCCCGGTGAAACTGACCTCGGAACAGAAAGACCTGCTCCGGAAGTTCGAAGAAATCGGCGGCACGTCGAACAACCCCAACGCCAAGGGCTTCTTCGACAAGGTCAAGAATTTCTGGGACGGGATGACGAGCTAGGGCTCAGACGCCGGTGAAGACCATGTCGACGGCGCGGAGGATTGTGTAGCCTTCGGCTGATACCTCTCCAATGACGGTGTGCAACGTGCTCTCGAGCACAGCGGTCGTCAGGGTGACGTACAAGACATGCGGCACCCCGTCGAAAGCGATGACCGGCTCTGCCCCGCGCAGCGGCATTGCGCTGGCGTCCCGCGGAACAAGCGGCGCGACCAGGCGGGTCGTTGTGGACAGCGAATCGGATTGCAAATCGACAACAAGGTTTCCGTCCGTCAGCCGGTACACCTTGTGTTGGGCCATCAGTCGACTTTCAGAACCTGATATTTGGCGAGCGGCAGACCGTTCTTTTCGATCCACGCCGCACGATCCTTCAACGCCTCGGCATTCTCTTCCTGCCACGCCTCCTGCTGTGCTTTGCGCAGGGCCTCCTCGGCGATGGCAGACACGTTCAACCCCCTCTCGCGCGCGGCGGCCAGCACCTTGGCGTCGACGCTGATGTTGGTCCGTTGTTTGCCCATGATGTGCGTCCTCCGTGTGTATCGAATATACACACGATGGGCGCACATCCCAAGCCCGTTTGCCGTATGTACGCGGTGTGTACGGGGTGTGTACGCCCTGTGACCCTCTTCAGCGCCGCCCGATCTCGCAGGCGGCCATCACCGCCATGTTCAGGATGTCATTCGCCGTCGAGACCGTGGAACAGATCTGGATCGGGCTTTTCAGCCC
>CAZVQL010000416.1:0-1727 GCA_964629305.1 uncultured Roseicyclus sp. | reverse complement strand
ACCATCTTTTCGCAGCGGCGGCAGGACTTCTTCAGCCGCGCGATCTGCAGGACCTTCAGCTGCGCCGCGACCAGGTCGAGCATCTCGCTCATGTCTTCGCCCACGAGCCGCAAGTCGCCGCCGCAGTCGGGGCAGCTGCTGCCCGGGTCAAGTTCGCGCCGCTCGCGCGGGGTGCTCTCTGACACGCGGGGGCGTCGGCGCGGCTTACGCTGGTCGATATCGCTGGTCGCCGCCTCGGGCGCAGCGTCGTCCTCGTCCGCCGAGGTGGTGGCGCTTTCGGAGGTGGCGATCAGCAGGTCCTCGAGTGCGAGTTCGAGCTGTTCGATCTCGCGCTCGATCTTTTCCGAGGATTTGCCGAAGGCCTGCTTCTTGAGCTTCGCGATCCGCATTTGCAGCGTCTGGATGAGCAGGTCATGCGCCCGGATCGTCGCCGCCATCTTGGCGTTTTCCGCCTGCAAGGCGGCGATCATCGCCTTCAGAACAGCGGGATCTTCGGGAAGGATGGTCGCTTCGTTCGACATGTCATCTTTTACAACACCCGTTCGGGAAGCGCCATAAAAACAAGGCATTTCATGTGGATAAATCACCCAACCCGGGCCGGCGGGGCGCCCCAGTCCGGCCGCCGCCAGTCGATGCCTTCCCATAGCATCGCCAGCTGCGCCGAGGTCAGCCGCACAGCCCCTGAGCCCGCGTTCGGCCATGGGAAGCGCCCGCGCTCGAGGACCTTGTAGTACAGGCAGAACCCCTGGCCGTCCCAGTAGAGCAGCTTCAGCCGATCACCCTTGCGGCCCCGGAAAGCGAAGACCGCTCCACCCGTCGGCTTTTGCCGCAGCACGTCCTGCGCCAGCGCCGCCAGCCCACCGATCCCCTTACGCATGTCCGTCGGCCCGCAGGCCAGATACACCCGCACCCCGGTCCCCGGCCCGATCATGCGACATCCACCGCGCGGATCAGGCGAGACAGGGCCGCGTCGTCGATGCTGCTCTCGAACCGAAGCACGCGGCCCTTCGCAAGGCGCAGTTCAACCCAAGTTACCGGGGCAGCACTCGCCGCCGAAGGCTCCACTACCGAAAGACCCATCGCGGGCACCATACCGGCGGGCAGGAACAGCGCGCCCGCCTCGGGCGACCACAAACCCTTCCGCTTCAGTTCGTGGCGCCAAGCGTAGATTTGCTGGCGCGTCACCTCGTGGCGCTGCGCGATCTGGGTGAACGTCGCGCCGTCAATCCCCACAGCGCTCACGATCGCCAGCTTCACATCGTCGTCCCAACGCCGCCGGCGCTCAACGCCCAGAACCTCGCCCCGCATCAGCCCTCCGCACATAAAGGACGTCGTTTGCGACGTCGCTATGCACGTGTCTTAGGCCGTCAGGCCGCCATCAGGCAGGCGGTACCAACCGGGTGATTACCTTCTTCTCATCGCTGAAGACGGAGAGGACCAACCGAAAGGTCTATCGGACCCGCGACGAGGCGCGCGCCGACGTGTTCGACTACATCGAGCGCTTCTGCAACCCGCGCAGACGGCATTCGAAACTCGGCTACCTCAGCCCGATGGAGTTCGAGGCACGCGCAATGCTGGCTTAACCCCCTGTCCACCAAACCGGCAGCAGGCCAAGTTCGAGGAAGCCGCGATCGAGATAAGGCCGAAGCCGCTTCATGCGCGTCAGGCCATATCGGATCGTCATGGCCAGCGGCGACTTGCCCGAGATCGTCGGCAGTTGGTCGTGC
>CAZVQL010000415.1:0-1735 GCA_964629305.1 uncultured Roseicyclus sp. | reverse complement strand
CCATCGGGCGGTCCTGGATCTTGTGCATGCCGAGGATGCCCGATTGCGGCGGGTTCAGGATGGGCGAGGACATGAGCGAGCCGTAGACGCCGCCGTTGGACAGCGTGAAGGTGCCGCCCTGCATTTCGGCCATCGAGAGCTTGCCGTCGCGGGCGCGGCGGCCCTTCTCGCCGATCTCCTTCTCGATCTCGGCGAAGCTTTTCAGGTGCACGTCGCGGATCACCGGAACGACGAGGCCCTGCGGCGTGCCCGCGGCGACGCCCATGTGGACGTAGTTCTTGTAGACGATCTCGTTTCCGTCGATCTCGGCGTTGACCTCGGGCACCTCGTTCAGCGCGTGGACGCAGGCCTTGGTGAAGAAGGACATGAAGCCCATGCGCACGCCGTGCTTCTTCTCGAAGGCGTCCTTGTACTGGTTGCGGATGTCCATGACCGCGCCCATGTCGACCTCGTTGTAGGTCGTCAGGATCGCGGCGGTGTTCTGCGCGTCCTTCAGGCGGCGGGCGATGGTCTGGCGCAGGCGGGTCATCTTGACCCGTTCCTCGCGCGCGGCGTCCTCGGCCGGGCTGGGCGCGCGGGGCGCTTGCGCTGCGGGCGCGGGGGCCGAGGCGGTGGGCGCGGGGGCGCTGGCGGCTTTCATCACGTCTTCCTTCATGATGCGGCCATCGCGGCCGGTGCCCTTGACCTGAGAGGCATCGAGGCCCTTTTCGGCCATCAGTTTCTCGGCCGAGGGGGCGTTGGCCACGTCTGCGCGGCCTTGGCCTGCGTCGGCGGCGGCGGGTGCCTTGGGCGCTGCCGTCTCCTTGCCGCCCGGATCGGGGGCTTCGACGGCACCGGCGGCCCCGCCCGAGATCACGGCGAGCTTGCCGTTCGCCTGCACGGTGTCGCCTTCCTGCGCCACGATTTCCGACAGGGTGCCGGAGGCGGGCGCGGGCACCTCGACCGAGACCTTGTCGGTTTCGAGCTCGCAGAGCATCTCGTCCTGCTGGACGGCATCGCCCGGCTTCTTGAACCAGGTGGCGACGGTGGCCTCGCTGACGCTTTCGCCCAGCGTGGGGACCATCACGTCGACGCTGTCGCCGCCGGCCTTGGGCGCCTCTGTGGGCTTGGCGGGCGCTTCGGCCTTGGCGGGGGCGGCCCCCGCGCCTTCGCTCAGCGTGGCGAGCAGCGCGTCGACGCCGACGGTCTCGCCCTCGGCTGCGACGATGTCGCCGAGCGTGCCTGCGGCGGGCGAGGGAACCTCGACCGTGACCTTGTCGGTTTCCAGCTCGCAGAGCATTTCATCGACGGCCACGGCATCGCCCGGCTTCTTGAACCAGGTCGCCACGGTCGCCTCGGTGACGCTTTCGCCCAGGGTGGGAACGCGGACTTCAATGGACATTTCAGTTACCCTTCGATGGTCAGCGCATCGTTCACGAGCGCGTTTTGTTGTGCCTTGTGCTGGCTGGCCAGACCCGTCGCGGGCGAGGCCGATGCCGCGCGACCCGCGTAGCGGGGCCGTGTGTGCTTGGCGCCGATCCGGCCGAGGACCCATTCGAGGTTCGGCTCGACAAAGCTCCAGCCGCCCTGGTTCTTCGGCTCTTCCTGGCACCAGACGATCTCGGCGCCCTTGAAGCGCTCCAGCTCCTTCATCAGCGCGAGCGCGGGGAAGGGATAGAACTGCTCGAGGCGCAGGAGGTAGACATCGTCGATGCCGCGGGCATCGCGTTCCTCGAGCAGGTCGAAGTAGACCTTG
>CAZVQL010000414.1:0-1753 GCA_964629305.1 uncultured Roseicyclus sp. | reverse complement strand
CCGACGAGATCCTGCGCCACAAGGGCACCGTGATCATCCCCGATCTCTACGCCAACGCGGGCGGTGTGACCGTCTCGTATTTCGAATGGGTCAAGAACCTCAGCCACATCCGGTTCGGCCGCATGCAGCGCCGCCAGGAAGAGGCGCGCCACCAGCTCATCGTCGACGAGTTGGAGCGCCTGTCCGCCGACAGCGGCGTCGGCTGGACGCTCTCGCCCGATTTCAAGCAGAAGTACCTGCGCGGCGCGGGTGAACTGGAATTGGTGCGCTCGGGCCTCGATGACACGATGCGCGCGGCCTACCAGTCCATGCGCGAGGTCTGGTGGGGCCGCGAGGATGTGTCGGACCTGCGGACCGCCGGGTTTCTCGTGGGCATCGACCGCGTGGCCAAGGCTTACCAGGCCAAGGGAATCTGACCCTCAGGCCCCGGGCGGCAAGTCGCCGTCGCGCACTGCCTGCATCACCTTGATCAGGTCGGCGACATTCTTGGCCTGCGCGTTGGCCGTCGCCCCGCCCACCGCCACGCGCTTGCGCGCCCGCCACCAGAGCGCCGGGGCATAGACGCGGCCCCGCGTCGTGGGTTCCTTTAATCGCACGAGGAAACCGCCCGCGGGCTTGAAGGCAAAGATCGTGCGGTCGACGCTCTCGACCTCGTCGAGAGTGAAGAGCACGCGCTGCTCTCCGTCCCGCTCGCGCAGCGCGCTGCGGGTCAGCTCCAGCGTGACCGCCGTCGCCGTCCAGACCTTCCACGACAGGTAAAGCGACCCCGCGCCCATCGCGACGAGGAACGCGAGCCACGCAAGGTCCGCGGGCGGATGCGTCGCGGCGAGATAGATCAGAAGCGTGCCCAGCATCCCCACCACGCCCGTGGTGAAGCCGCGCCGGATCGGGTGCGGGTCGATGGTGGCCAGCACCTCGTCCGGGTCGATGTTCTTGCGTTTCGCCATCTGCCTCGCTCCGCGTCGCCGCCCCTTACCCTGTCGCGCGCGCCTTGGCGAGACCTCTGCACCGGCGCACAGTGACGGTGAGCGCCCTGCCGTTGCGGGTACCCCCACCGCCGCTACATTCCGCACAACGCAACAGGAGGCCGCGCCATGTCCATCCGTCCCATCCTCGAAACCCGCCACGCCCAGCCCACGATGGAGGGCGCAGGCGTTCACCTGCACCGCGCCTTCGGCTTTCAGGACCCGACGGAACTGGACCCGTTCCTGCTCTTCGACGATTTCCGCAATGACGACCCGATGTTCTACAAGGACGGATTCCCCTGGCACCCCCACCGCGGGATCGAGACGATCACCTACGTGCTGGAGGGGACGGTCGAACATGCCGACAGCCTCGGCAACACCGGGCGGCTCGGGGCGGGGTCGGTGCAATGGATGACGGCAGGCTCGGGCATCCTGCACCAGGAGATGCCTCTGGGGAACGCCAAGGGGCAGATGCACGGCTTCCAGCTTTGGGGGAACCTGCCCGGCAGCCAGAAGATGACCGCGCCGCGCTACCAGGACATCGCGGGCGCCGACATCCCCGAGGTGACCGATGACGACGGCACCCATGTGCGCGTCATCACCGGTGAGTTCTGGGGCAAGCGCGGGCCGGTCGACGGCATCGCCGCCGATCCCCAATACCTCGACGTGACCGTGCCTGCGGGCGTGAAAAAGACCTTCCGCATCGACACCTACCGCCGCGCCTTCGCCTATGTCTTCCAGGGCGCGGGCGCCTTCGCCGATGCCTCGGCGCCGCAAGGCGTCCTGCT
>CAZVQL010000413.1:0-1754 GCA_964629305.1 uncultured Roseicyclus sp. | reverse complement strand
GCCCCTTCGAGGAAGAGGGCGGCGGTTTGGTCTTTGACGGATGAGGCGGGGAGAGTGGCTTCCCGCGCCGTTGGAGATATTGCCATGTTTGACCTTCCCCTGCCGATCCAACCGAGCCCGCGCCCGATGGGTCCTGGCGCAAATGGCCCAACTGTCGCTCCTGATCCCAGCCTGCCTTTCGCGCTGACGCGGATGCACCGGACGCCTGCAGCCCTGATGTCGGGCACCGCTGCCCCCGTGGTCGTTGAGCGTTTTGCGACCTTGGCCGATGCCATGCAGGGGGCGTTTGAGCTTGCCGAGGACAACGGCTCCGATGCAGCGCCGCAGCTTCTGGCCATCCTTGATTGCGACCAGCGCCTGGTTCTTGCCGGGGCCGCCAGTCATGGCGCTGTGGCTTGGTGCCACCCTGTCGCCAATGCTCTTGAGGCGCGGGCCGTCGTGACCGAGGCGGTTCAACTTCGCGCCCAGGCTGGCCGTGCCATTGACTGGCACGAGCCTGAATTGGCGCAGCGGCTGCGTCACCGTGCCGATCTGCTGGATGCCCGCCTTGTCGACCCGCTCTGGCGCGCTTTTGCCGCCCGCGCGCTGCAGATCGCGGCGTGACGCCCGAGAGACAGAGGAGGGATGGGAAGGGTTTGAGCCTTCGGGGGGCAGAAGAGTGCGCCACCCGGGGGGTCTGACCTGTCCTCACCGAACGGAGATATCCATGACCCAGACTGAACCCACTCTGGCCGCCCCGCTGCGGCCTTCCACCGTCGATTTCGGGGCGATCCTTGCCGCGCATGCCGAACGCACCGCCCGGACCCTCGCCCTGCGCCCGGGCAACAAGGACCGCCTGTTCGATGGCCTCATGGCCGCCGGCATCACCCATGTCACCGTGACCTTCGACGGGGCCGGTGACAGCGGCCAGATCGAAAGCATCGGCGCCTGGGCGGGCGAAACGGCTGTCGATTTTCCCGCAACCGAAATCCCCTATGCGGCGCTGACGTGGGACGACCCCGAGGTCGAAATGCGCAGCCTGTCGCTTGAGGATGTCGTCGAGCAGCTGGCCTACGACTTCCTCTCCGACACCCATGGCGGCTGGGAGAACAACGACGGCGCTTACGGCGAGTTCTGCTTCGACGCCGCGGCCCGCTGCATCCACCTCGAGTTCAACGAGCGCTTCACCTCGTCCGAACTCTACACCCATGATTTCTGAGGGGGCGGCGATGGCACATCCCTATCACCACGCCCTGTCCTCGGTGAAGAAATGGGGCGGCACGGTCGATGATTTCATCGCGGTGCATGCCTGGTTCGACCAGAGCAAGGAGATCACCGCCGATTTTCGGCACCGGGCCCTGCGGCACCATGCCGAGGGCATATTCATGGCCGAGACGATCTTCGGCCAGACCCTCACGCTCTCGACCGGGCGCATCATCCCGACCCGATGGGTTGGCGAACAACATGTGAAAGAGGATCTCGGCTTCATCCCGAGCTTTGCCGATTGGGTGAAGGCCATCCGGCCCGAACCCTGGATGGGCCGGTCCGAGCGGATCGAGGCGCTGGTCGATCCGCATCTCGCCTCGCCCGTGGTCGAGGTCAGCTGACATGACTGATCCCGCATACTTGCGCCTCGGTCTGCCGCCGACGGCATCGCCCCAGACAGTTCTGCGCGCGGCGGTCCGGGCGCTGCACCCCGACACGCGCGCCGTGCGCAGCTTCCGGACGGCGCGCAAGCGCTTCTACCGGCAGATGCTCTGCGCGCATGCCGCGCG
>CAZVQL010000412.1:0-1771 GCA_964629305.1 uncultured Roseicyclus sp. | reverse complement strand
TTGCAGAAGTCGATGATGCGGGAGTGCCCGAAATGCGGGTCGGCTGTGAAAAGACTTGCCATTATCGCCTCTCGAAGATCGGACGCGCGGCATCGAGCAGGACCAGCTGCGCTTGCAGAAAGGCCTGAACATCCGCCGTCGCGGGTTGGAACCAGCCGGTGTTCTCTCTCTGCCTGCCAAGGAGATACCACCGTGACGCCGTGCGCGCGATGCCACGTGTCGGTGAGAGGAAAACCAGGGCGCTTGTGAAAACTGCTTCATCCTCGGGCAGGGGTCGTGTCGCGAAGTTGGTGGAAATTTGAAGGCGGCGTAATCTCCGGGTGAACTGACACCCACCCAACCGGCGGCAGCAACCGCCAGGGAGATCACGCCATGAACCAGATTACAGAGAACCCGGACGTAGCACTACTGTCAGACGAGACCGGGAATGATCCGATCGAGGACCGCCTTCGGGCGAGCGTGCGGACCACCATTGAAACGATATTCGAGGAGGAGCTGGCCGAGTTTCTCGGCCGCATGCGCTACGACCGTGGTGGCGGCCGGGCCAAAGGCTACCGGCACGGGCACCGCGACCGGCAGCTGACCGGCACCTTCGGCACTGAAACCGTGCGCGTGCCGCGCGCCCGGGTCGAGGACGAGGAGGGCAAGGTGAGCGAGTGGCGCTCGAAGGCGCTGCCGCGGTATCGGCGGCTGACGAAGAAGGCGGAGGCGCTGATCGCGGCGGTCTACCTGGCTGGAACTAACACCCGGCGCGTCAAGCGGGCGCTGTTTGGCCTGTTCGAAGGGGCTGTCAGCAAGGATGTCGTCAGCCGGGCCTGGCGCAAGGTGAAGGTCGACTGGGACGCGTGGTGTGTTTGCGACCTCGCCGACGAGGACATCGTTCGCATCATCCTGGACGGCACGGTGATCAAGACGCGGTTGGACAGGAAGGCTACGAACATCTCGGTGCTGGCCGCCATCGGCGTGCGCCGCGACGGGCAGAAGGTTCTGCTTTCCATCAGAAATATGGGCGGTGAAAGCACGGCGGCCTGGCGTCAGTTCCTCGAGGACCTGGATGCCCGCGGTTTGAAGCGGCCCGAGTTCGTCATCGTCGACGGCGCCCCGGGCCTGGAGGCCGCGCTCGTGGCGTTGTGGGGCGAAGATCTGCCCATTCAGCGCTGCACGGTTCACAAGCACCGCAACCTGCTGGCCCATGCCCCGAAACACATGCAGGACGAGTTGACCGAGGACTACCGCGACATGATCTACGCCGATACCGCGGCCGAGATCGAGACACGGCGCAAGGCCTTCCTGCGCAAATGGCGCCTGAAGTGCCGGGCTGTGGCCGACAGCCTGGAAGAGGCCGGGGATCGCCTGTTCACCTTTACCCGCCTCGATCCGTCGCAGTGGAAATCGGCGAGGACGACCAACGCCATCGAGCGACTGAACGAGGAGTTTCGCCGCCGGATCAAGACCCAGACCGTGCTGCCCTGCGCGGAAACGGTGCCGATGCTGCTCTGGGCCCTCCTGGCCTCGGGGCAGATCCAGATGCGTAAGGTCGATGGCTGGGAAACCCTTTCTCAGCCTCTCGAACCGATGCCCCTTGACCTCGCAGCTTGAGAGAACGAACCTTCAAATGCTCGGAGCGCGCCGCCTGGGAATTCCCACCACATTCGAGACACGACCATACCGTAGACCAGATGGTGCCTGTTGACTGCGGTCTGCCACCTCGGATACCCCTTGTTTTGCTGGAGCTACCAGCTGAGGCAGTGCCTGTAGGAGGAACAGAACC
>CAZVQL010000411.1:0-1779 GCA_964629305.1 uncultured Roseicyclus sp. | reverse complement strand
TGGAGGCCCATCACTACCTCGGGGCGCTGGCGAAGATCGGCCACACCCTGTGGTATGTCGCCACTTGGAACGGGCAGTGGCTGGCCTTGTTGAGCTTCTCGGCCGCGGCATGGAAGTGCGCGGCGCGTGACGTCTGGATCGGGTGGGATTTCCGCCACCAATACGACCGCCTACATCTGGTCGCCAACAACAGTCGGTTTCTGATCCTGCCCGAGTGCCACGTCGCGAACCTCGCCTCGCGGGTGCTCGCCTTGAGCGAACGGCGCCTCGCCAGCGACTGGCCGGAGCACTTCGGTTACCCGTTGCTGTTGCTGGAGACCTTTGTCGATCCGCGGCGCTTTCACGGCACCATCTACCGCGCCGCCAACTGGCGCTACGTGGGCGACACCCGGGGCTATCGGCGCACCCGCGCGGGCTACAGCTTTGCTCCGAGCGCCGCCAAACGCGTCTTTGTCCGTCCCCTATACGCCCACGCCCAAGCCTGCCTGTCGTCTCCCGTACTCGATCCCCAGTATCGTCATGGAGCCCCGAACATCATGTTGACTGCCGAACAGATGGTAGCCCTGCCTGACGTCTTTGCCGACATGACCGACCCGCGCCGCGGCCAGGGACGGCTCCACCCCCTGCCCGCGGTGCTGGCCATCGCCGCGGGCGCCACCCTATGCGGGATGCGCGGCTACAAGGCCATCAGCCTGTGGGCCCAAGACCTCGGCCAGAAGGCGCGGGCACGCTTTCGCTGTTGCTACCGCAGCCGCCGCTATTTGGTCCCCAGTCGCACCGTCATCCGCGAGGTGCTTACCCGCGTTGACCCGCAGGAGTTGGACCAAGCCCTGCAACGCTGGAACCTCCAGCGTGCCGCCGCCGACGAGGGGCTGGCCATCGACGGCAAGACGATATGCAATGCCATCGACGCTGACGGCCGCCAGGCCCACATCCTCGGCGTCGTCGGCCACCAGAGCCAGACCTGCCACACCCAAAAAAAGTGGGCGCCCTGCCCGTAGACGGCGGCGACGAGGTCAAGCAGACCAACGAGATCGGGATGGTCATCCCGCTGTTGCAACCTCTCGACATCGCCGGCAAGACCATCACCGCCGACGCGCTGCTGACCCAACGCAAGCTCGCCCAATACCTCCTCGCGCGCAACGCCGACTACGTCTTCACCGTCAAAGGCAATCAGCCGACCTTGCACGAAGACATCCGCCTGATCTTCGAGGGCCGCACAACACCCGACTTCACCGAGCCGCTCACCCTGGCCCATGGCCGCATCGAGCAGCGCTCCATCTGGACCAGCACCGCGCTGAACGACTACCTCGACTTTCCCGGCGTTGGCCAGGTCTTCGTCATCGAGCGCCCTACCATCGAGAAGACCACCGGCGAGACCAAGAGCGAAACCGTCTACGGCGTCACCAGTCATCCCCCGGCAACCGCCAGCGCCGCCGCCATACTGGCCTTCAACCGCGGCCATTGGACCGTCGAAAATGGCTGCCACTACATCCTCGACTGGAATTGGGACGAGGATCGCTGCACCATCCGCACCGGACACGGTCCCGAGAACATCACCGCGCTACGCCGCTTCGCCATCGGTGCCATCAAGGCCAAGTCCCGCGATACCGTCGCGGCGACGATTCAGCGCCTGGCGCGCAACGTCCGCCTGGTCTTCGACTACCTGCGTATGACCGACAACTCCCGCTACCGCTCGCCGTCTCTCCAAGCGCAGGCGGGCTAGAACGGATTTGCCGTGCCCGCCCCAGGGTCCCGTCCCCCATAGGCATCCCATGT
>CAZVQL010000410.1:0-1784 GCA_964629305.1 uncultured Roseicyclus sp. | reverse complement strand
AGCGCAAGGCGCGCCAGCAGCTCAACGCCTTCCTGCTGCGCCACGGCCAGCATTGCGGCATTATGTAGCAAGCGCACATGATTTTCGCATCAACAACTTAGCGTGCAGGCTCACGTTTTGAGCCACCCCCGGAGCACACTGGCACGATCACCCCAGCCCCGGAGCATGCCATGTCCCAGCACTTCCTCTTGTCGGCCGCCGCCCGGACGCTCTCCGTGCGCGAGGTGTTCGCGATGACCGACGCGGAAGCCTTCGAGCGCTTCCGCGCGATGCGCTGGGGACTGGACGGCGAACCGGTGTGTCCGGCCTGCGGTGTCGCGGAGAAGCCCTGGTTCTTACCGAGCCGCCGGCAGTGGCGTTGCCGCGCCTGCGGGCACACCTTCTCGGTGACCTCGGGGACGATGTTTGCCCACCACAAGTTACCATTGCAGGTCTATCTCGGCGCCATCGCGATCTACAGCAATGCCGCGAAGGGACTGTCGGCACTGCAACTGAGCCGCGACCTGGACGTGCAGTACAAGAGCGCCTTCGTCATGATGCACAAGATCCGCGAGAGCCTCATGGTGCAGCGCGACGAGACCGCGCTGAGCGGCGAGGTGCAGCTCGACGGGGCTTACACGAATGGCTCGGTACGCCCCGAGAACAGGGCCGAGGAGCGCGTGGATCGGCGCCTCGCCGACCATCAAAACCCAGATAAGCGTTGTGTACTGGTCATGCGCGAGACCCATCCGGCGGATGATCCGCTCGGGCGCGTCGGCGGCAAGCGCACCCTCACCTTCATCATCCGGCGGGAGAATCAGACCGACGTCGGCGTCCTCGCGGCACGCTTCATTGCCCCCGGGGCCACGCTCTCGGCCGATGAGTCCGATGCCTACGATCTGCTGCATGGGCGCTATGCGATGCGTCGGGTCAATCATCAACACGCCTACCGTGCCGCGGACGGGACGACCGACAATCAGGCCGAATCGTATTTCTCGCGGTTTCGGCGCATGCAGATCGGCCAGCACCACAAATTCGGCTTGTCCCATCTGGCGCGCTACGCCAACGAGGCCGCCTACCGAGAAGATACTCGGCGCTGGTCCAACGGGGCGATCTTCAACGACATCCTTGCCAAATGTGCGCGCACCCGCCCGCATCGGGACTGGTGCGGTTACTGGCAGGGCAATACCGCCCGCCCGGAGCTGCTGGCCGCCTGAGCCACTCAAGCGCGCGTCCAAACGTGCGGCTGGCCGTCCAGCGCGACGACCCGCGCCGCGCCTTTAGCCGCGAGGCGGCGCAGCACCGCCTGCACCGTCTTCTGCACGCCCGCGCGCACCGCGGGATGCTCGGGCAGCGTCTTGCGCGCGCTCACCGCCTGCATCAGCGCGCGCGCCGACAACGGCTCGGGCGCATCGCGCAAGGCTTCCAGGACCAGACGCTGGCATTCGCCGGAGGCGAACCACTGCTGCCGGTGACGCGGCCGCTTCGGCTGAACAGCGCCGAGGTCGTAGTCCGGGTCGAACAGATGAATCGTGGCGTCCAGGTGGGCCAGCTCCTGCGCCAGCCGCTGCACGTCACGACGACACTGCTCCACTTGCCCGGCCAGCTCGCCCCGCTTCGCGACCAACCCGCCCAGTATCTGCGTGTCCGACATGGTGCCCACTCCTCTCGCTCAGGTGAGGGTCGGATTCTCACCCCGGGGGCCGCAGCCGGTCATGTGCGCTTGCTACATAATGCCGGATCGGCGTCCGCAGTCCCAGCGTCACGATCGTCTGCGCCCACGGCCAGCGTGTCTGATTGGCCTT
>CAZVQL010000409.1:0-1801 GCA_964629305.1 uncultured Roseicyclus sp. | reverse complement strand
GGTTGGTGATCTCGGCCACCCCCGCGCCGGTGACCGAGCCGAGGTTGTGATACCACCAGTCGATGCGCTCGCCCGGCTTGCGGTAATCGGGCGTCCAGCCGAAATCGGCGGGGTAGATGTCGGTGGTCAGCCGCTCCTCGAAGCCGTGCAGCTGGTCGGGGCCGACGAAATGCATCTTGCCCGAAAGGCCGGTGTAGTAGCCCGCCCGGCGCAGGTGGTGGGCGTAGGTCGGGATGGAGGATGCGAACTCGGCCGCGTTGTCATAAACGCCCGTTCGGCTGGGCAACTGGCCGGACATGAAGCTGGCGCGGCCCGGCGCGCAGAGGGGCGAGGCTGTGTAGGCATTCGCGAAACGGGTCGACCGCTCGGCCAGCGCGCGCAGGTTCGGTGCGTGCAGCCACTCGGCCGGGCCGTCGGGGAAGAGCGTGCCGTTCAGCTGGTCGACCATCACGATCAGGATGTTGGGTCGGGTCATTGCGCACCCCCGAGGGCGAGGTCGAGATATCCCTCGACCGTGGCTATGGCGGCCGCGGCGTCCGGCGGCCCGGCCTCGGCCAGCGCGTGGCGGATGTAGAGACCGTCGATCAGCGCAGCCGCCGTCCGCGCGACGCTCTCGGGATGCGCGCAGAGCGGGCGCAGCGCGTGGGTCAGGTTCGACACCAGCCGGTGCTGGTAGATGCGCAACAGGCGGGCCGCCTGCGGCTGGGTCTGGGCCAGCACGTAGAAGTTCAGCCAGGCGGCCACCACCTCGGCGCGGAAGTTCTGGCCGCCGAAACTGGCCCGCACGATCGCGCCGAGCCGCCCCCGCGGGCTGTCCGCCGCGGCAAGCTCCCGCCGCGCCTCGGCGCCGAATTCCGAAAGAATCGCCCGCATCGCGGCGAGGAACAGCTCGTCCTTCGAGCCGAAATAGTGATGCGCCAACGCGCTCGAGACGCCCGCGGCCCGCGCGATCTGGCCCACGGTCACGTCAAGAGAGCCCGCGCGCCCGATCTCGCCAATCGTCGCGTTGACAAGCGCGTCCTTACGCAGTGCCATCATGCCCGTACGCGGCATCGCATCCTCCGATCCGGTTGCAGAGCCGCAAGACACATGATTTTAATTGACTGGTCAATCAACAAAACGACCGAAACAGGGAGAGAGACCGACATGACCATCTTCAACAGGACTGCCTGCAGCGTGCTGGCCCTCGGCCTGACGGCCGGTGCGGCGCTGGCGCAGGATGACTGCAGCACGGTGACCTTCTCGGACGTGGGCTGGACCGACATCACCGCGACGACGGCTGCCACCACCGTGGTGCTCGAGGCGCTGGGCTACGAGACCGAGATCCGCGTGCTGTCGGTGCCGGTGACCTACACCTCGCTCGCCAATGGCGACCTGGACGTGTTCCTCGGCAACTGGATGCCCACGATGGAGGCCGACATCGCCCCCTACCGCGAGGCCGGCACCGTCGACACCGTGCGCGCCAACCTGACGGGTGCGAAATACACGCTCGCCACCAACGCCGCGGGCGCGGCCATGGGGATCGCCGATTTCGCGGATATTGCCGGCGCGGCGGATGCGCTGGATGAAAGCATCTACGGCATCGAGCCGGGCAATGACGGCAACCGGCTGATCATGGATATGATCGCCGACAACGCCTTTGCCCTCGGCGATGCCGAGTTCGAGGTGGTCGAAAGCTCGGAACAGGGGATGCTGGCGCAGGTCGCGCGCGCGTCGGACCGGGACGAGCCGATCGTCTTCCTCGCGTGGGAGCCGCACCCGATGAACGCGAATTTCGATCTGACCTACCTGACCGGCGGCG
>CAZVQL010000408.1:0-1809 GCA_964629305.1 uncultured Roseicyclus sp. | reverse complement strand
TGGCCGATGCCGAGAAAGAGCTGAAGAAGATCCCCTTCTTCGTGCGCGGCAAGGCGAAGCGGAACACCGAGAAATTCGCCGCCGAACGCGGCGTGACGGAAATCAGCGTCGACACCCTTTACGAGGCGAAGGCACACTTTGCGCGGTGACGGAGACCATATCCCCGGCTACCGGGTCGTGATCGTCACGCTGGACAGCCACGCGGCTGGTCCGGCGGCGCGCGTCTCGGAACGTCTGGCGGGCGAGTTTCCCGGCCTGAACGTCAGCGTCCACGCCAGCGCCGAATGGGCGGAGAATCCGCAAGCGCTGGAAGAGGCGAAGATCGCCGTGCGCCACGGCGATATCATCGTCGCGAACCTTCTCTTCATCGAAGAACATATCACCGCGATCCTGCCCGATTTGCAGGCGCGGCGCGATCAGTGCGATGCCATGATCGGCGTAATCTCGGCCAAGGAAGTCGTCCAGCTGACCCGCATGGGCGAGCTGGACATGATGAAGCCCGCCACAGGGCCGATGAAGCTGCTCAAGAAGCTGCGCGGGTCCAAGGACCCGTCGGCCAAGTCCGGCGAAAAGCAGATGAAGATGCTGCGCCGGCTGCCCAAGATCCTGAAGTTCATCCCCGGCAAGGCGCAGGACCTGCGCGCGTGGTTCCTGACCATGCAATATTGGCTGGGTGGCTCGGACGACAATGTCGAGCAGATGATCCGCTTCCTGGTCGGCAGCTACGCGACCGACCGCGCCTTCAAGGGTGCCAAGGCCGCGGCCCCCATCGATTACCCCGATGTCGGCCTTTACCACCCCGACCTGCCGGGCCACCGGATCGTGACCGACGTGGCCGACCTGCCGAACCCTGAAAATCCTGTGGCCACCATCGGCCTGTTGATGATGCGCAGCTACGTGCTGGCCTCGGACACCGGGCATTACGACGGCGTCATCCGCAAGATGCAGGCGGCAGGACTGGCCGTTATCCCGGCCTTCGCCGGTGGCCTCGACGGGCGGCCCGCGATTGCCGAGTACTTCACCGATGGCCGGATCGACGCCATGGTCTCGCTGACGGGGTTCAGCCTGATCGGCGGCCCGGCCTACAACGATTCCGCGGCGGCGGTGGAGGTGTTGAAGGGCCTCGACCTGCCCTACATCGCGGCCCACCCGATCGAGTTCCAGACGCTGGGCCAATGGGCCTCGTCCGCTGGCGGCCTTGGTCCGGTCGAGACCACCATGCTGGTCGCCCTGCCCGAGATCGACGGTGCGACCAACCCCACCGTCTTCGGCGGCCGCCATGGGCCCGAGGGCTGCAATGGCTGCTCCTACAACTGCCCGCGCGCGTCCGACAGCAAGGCGATGGCCCCCTGCCTCGAACGGATCGACAGCCTGGTCGAAAAGACCAAGCGCATGGCGCTGCTGCGGCGCAAGCAGAACGCCGAGAAGAAGGTGGGTATCGTCCTCTTCGGCTTCCCGCCCAACGCGGGTGCGATCGGCACGGCGGCCTATCTCAGTGTCTTCGAAAGCCTGTTCAACACGCTGAACCGCATGAAGGCCGACGGCTACGACGTCGAAGTTCCGGCATCGGTCGACGACCTGCGCGCCGCGATCCTGCACGGCAATGCCAAGCAGTATGGGCAGGAGGCGAACGTCGCCGCCCATGTCGACGCCGACACCATCGTGCGGAACACGCCCCCGCTGAAAATCATCGAAAGCGTCTGGGGCCCGGCACCGGGCAAGATCCAGTCGGACGGGCGCGGCGTCTTCATCCTTGGCCATCACTTCGGCAACGTCTTCGTGGGCGTGCAGCCGACCTTCGGCTACGAG
>CAZVQL010000407.1:0-1813 GCA_964629305.1 uncultured Roseicyclus sp. | reverse complement strand
CGCGATCGGGGGAGAAGCGGAACACGACCGCGGGCGGCGCGGTCCCGTCGAAGGGACGATCATCGCGCACATAGCTCCAGAGCCGGGCGGTTTTCGTGCCGCCACGGGCCAACAGCGGCACCGTGGTGTCGTCGCCATGCAGCCGGGCTGCGGCGAAGACATGCGCCTCGATCAGCGCGTTCAGCGGCTTCAGCAATTCGGCCACCGCGCCGACCTGGTCGGCAAGCGTGGAGAGGCTGAGGTCCACGCCTTCACGGGCGTAGCGTTCGGCCTGACGGTTCAGCGGCTGATGCTGGCCGTACTTTTCGAAGACGATCATGGCGAGCAGGCTGGGGCCCGCCCATCCCCGCGGGATCGGATGGAAGGGCGCCGGGGGCTGGGTGATCTTCTCGCAGGCCCGGCAGGTGAACTTCTCCCGGACCGTCTGGATCACCTTCCACTGGCGAGGGATGACCTCCAGCGTCTCGGTGATGTCCTCGCCCATCTTCACGATGCGATCGGATCCGCAGCACGAGCAGGTGCTGGGGGCCTCGACCACCACGCGTTCGCGCGGCAGGTGTTCGGGGAAGGCTTTCTTCACCGGCTTGCGCCGCTCGAAGGCGCCGACCTTGATCGTCTTCCGTTCGGCCTGCACCCGGTCCTCGGCGGCATCTGCAACCAGCTCCTCGAGCTGCAATTCCAGCTGGTCGAGCAACTTGGCGCTGCGCTCCGCGCTGCGGCCATACTTGTCGCGCTTGAGCAGCGCGATCTCGAGCTTGAGGCCCGCGATCATCGCCTCGGAGGTCGAGACGACCGCGCGCGCCCGTGCCAGATCAGCCTCTGCCGCCGTCGCGCGCTGCTCCGACGCCGCAAGTGCGGCGCGCAATTCCTCGAGTTCGGAGCGGGCGTCTGACATGGCAAATATCTACCATATCCGCCCGCCAAGGACCAGTAAAACAAGGGCTTTCCAGCTGATTTATCCAACCTTCGCAGGGCGTTGCGTCCAGCGCGGATTGCGCCAGTCGATCCCCTCGAGAAGATAGCCGAGCTGAGCTGCAGAGACCTGAACAGCCTCCCCAGAGCCGCCCGCAGGCCAGATGAACTTTCCCGCCTCCAGCCGCTTGGCATAAAGCGACATGCCGACCCCGTCATGCCAAAGAAGTTTTACGAGATCGCCACGACGCCCACGGAAGCAGAAGATTTCGCCAGCATGCGGGTCACGCCCGAGGCCCTCCTGTACCTTCAACGCCAGGCTGTTCATGCCGCAGCGCATGTCCGTCACGCCGCCCGCAATCCACACCTTCGTGCCAGAAGAGAATGCGATCATTTGCCCTCCAGGATCGGCAGCAGCCGGGCCAATGCGTCCGGCTCCACCGACGAGGGCACAAGCAGACGCCGTCCACTCTTCAGAACAATCTCGAGCTGGACGGCGGGGACCGGCTGCCGCGGCGGCCGAGCATCAAGGTCCGGCGCCATCTCCACCGGCACGAACGCAGCGCCGCTTGCCATCGAGAGTTCCCCGTTCCGATATTGTCGCCGCCAGACCGTCAGCAGCGAACGAGAAATACCGTGCCGACGGGCAGTCGCAGAAACCTGACGATGTCCCCGGTGGCTTTCCTCAACCATCCGGATCTTGTCAGCATCGCTCCAGTGACGACGCCGCGGCACGTCCTCGACGGGCAGGATCTCGATGTGCGGTGTGAACGTAAGGTCGACCATAAGGTCGGACTTACCATCGCCTCCATCGCCCCGTCAGACGGCCCCCGCCGGAGCGTTACGGTGTTACCCGACCTGCTGAACCAGATCCCGGCGCACGAGCAGATCGGCAGCGTCA
>CAZVQL010000406.1:0-1822 GCA_964629305.1 uncultured Roseicyclus sp. | reverse complement strand
TGCATCTCGCCGCGCAGGCGGGCGTGCGCTACAGCTTGGAGAACCCCCGCGCCTATATCGACAGCAACGTGGTGGGCACCTTCAACGTGATGGAGGCCGCGCGCGAGCGCAGCGTGGCGCATCTGCTGATGGCCTCGACCTCCTCGGTCTATGGTGCCAACACCGAGATGCCCTTTTCAGAGACGCAGGCCACCGACACGCCGCTGACGATCTACGCCGCCACCAAGAAGGCCAACGAGGCGATGGGCCATGCTTACGCGCACATCTACGGGCTGCCCACCACGATGTTCCGCTTCTTCACGGTCTACGGGCCCTGGGGGCGGCCGGACATGGCGCTCTTCAAGTTCACCAAGGGGATCCTCGAGGGCCGGCCCATCGACATCTACAACCACGGCGAGATGTACCGGGATTTCACCTAGCCTGAGCCCGGCGGCGCCTTACCGCGTGGTCAACATCGGCAATTCCGACAAGGTGCGGCTGATGGATTTCGTGGCAGAGATCGAGCGCTGCCTCGGGAAGAAGGCGCAGCTCAACATGATGCCCATGCAAACCGGCGACGTGCCCGCCACCTGGGCCGATGCGCAGCTGCTGGAGCGGCTCACGGGCTACCGGCCGCAGACCGATGTCCGGGACGGGATCGCACAGTTCGTCGCCTGGTTCCGGGACTACTACGATGCCTGAAGGAAGGGTCCTGCCATGATCCGTCTGGGGGAGGTGCGCATCGCCGTTATTGGCCTGGGCTACGTCGGCCTGCCGCTGGCCGCCGCCTTCGGCGCGAAGTACCCGGTGACGGGCTTCGACATCTCGCCCGCGCGCATCGCGGAACTCAAGGCCGGCCACGACAGCACCCGCGAGGTCACGGCGGAGGAATTCGCCGCCGCCACGCAGCTCACGTTCACCGATGACGTGGACGACCTGCGCGCCTGCAACGTCTACATCGTGACGGTGCCCACGCCCGTGGACGACATGAAACGGCCCGATCTGGGGCCCCTCAAGAGCGCCAGCGACACCGTGGCCCGCGTGATCGGCAAGGGAGACGTGGTGATCTACGAGAGCACGGTCTACCCCGGTGCCACCGAGGAGGACTGCCTGCCGCGGATCGAGGCGGCGACGGGGCTGACCCTCAACCGGGATTTCTTTGCCGGCTACTCGCCCGAGCGGATCAACCCGGGCGACCGCGCGCACCGGATCGCGGACATCCGCAAGGTGACCTCGGGCTCCAGCCCTGAGGCTGCGGATTTCATCGATGCGCTTTACGGCACGATCATCACCGCGGGCACCTTCCGGGCCGCCTCGATCAAGGTGGCCGAGGCCGCCAAGGTGATCGAGAACACCCAGCGTGACCTCAACATCGCCCTGGTGAACGAGCTGGCAGTGATCTTCGGGCGCATGGGGCTGGACACCCGCGACGTGATCGAGGCGGCGGCGACGAAGTGGAACTTCCAGCCCTTCACGCCCGGCCTCGTGGGCGGGCACTGCATCGGGGTCGATCCCTATTACCTCACCTGGAAGGCCCAGGCGCTGGGGTACGATCCGCGCGTCATCCTGGCGGGCCGGCAGATCAACGACGGCATGGGGGCCTGGGTCGCGGGCCAGCTCATCCGCCGCATGATCGACGCGGAGCTGCGCATCAAGGGCGCGCGCGTGCTGATCCTCGGGCTGACCTTCAAGGAGAACGTGCCCGATCTGCGCAACACGCGCGTCATCGACATCGTCGCGGAGCTGCGCGGCTTCGGGGTCGAGGTCGCCGTGAGCGATCCGCTGGCGGACCCCCGCGAGGCGCGGGACGCGTTGGGCATCGACCTCGTGACGCCTCAGCCCG
>CAZVQL010000405.1:0-1824 GCA_964629305.1 uncultured Roseicyclus sp. | reverse complement strand
TTCCTATCCACGATCGCCGACTTGGCCCGCGACAGTGACATCGTCGTGTTCAACGTGCCGCTGACCAAGGAAACCCAGCACATGGTGAACACGGAAACGATCCCCCGGATGAAACGCGGCGCGCTGATCGTCAATACCGGTCGCGGCGGGCTGATCGACGCGCAGGCACTTGTCGAGGGCATCAAGAGCGGACAAATCGGCGGCGCTGCGCTCGACGTCTACCAGGACGAGGCGCCGATCTTCTACAGTGACCGTTCCGCCGACGTGCTGCAGGACGACGCGTTCTGTCGCCTGATGACGTTTCCCAACGTCATCGTGACGTCGCACATGGCGTACCTGACCGATCACGCGCTGAGCGATATTGCGCAGACCGCGCTGCAGGCGTTCAGTGATTTCGAAAAAGGCCGGCCGCTCGCGACCAGAGTGGTCGCATCAGGACCAACCTAGAAGGAGCCGGGGCGACGAAGTCGCATCGATCGCGCTTGGCGCCCGGCACGCCGCGTCCACCATTTCCCTGAACCATTGGAGGAACCTTTTCATGACTGCCGTCACGACCCAATCAGGCTTCACCGACGACGCCGCCGAGTCCCACATCACGCACCCCGAGCGCAAGCACGAGAAATACGAGCGCCTGATCGCGCGGGCGAAGAGCGTCCCGCCGATCCGGACCGCGGTCGCCTGGCCCTGCGAAGTCCACGCCCTCGAAGGGCCGGTCGAGGCCGCCCGGGAGAAGATCATCAAGCCCGTACTGGTGGGCAGCGAAGCGCTCATCCGGGACGTGGCCGGGAAGGCGAACCTCGACCTGGCCGGCTGCGACATCGTCGATTTTCCCACCGAGGAGTCGGCCGCGGCGGGCGCGGTCAGCCTGGTCCAGGAAGGTAAGGCCCACGCGATCATGAAGGGCAGCCTGCATACCGACATCCTGATGCATGCCGTGGTGTCCAAGGAGGGCGGCCTGCGAACCAGCCGGCGCATCAGCCATGTCTTTCTGATCGACGTGCCGACCTATCCCGACGTGCTGTTCGTCACCGACGCCGCGATCAACATCTTTCCCGACATCGATTGCAAGCGCGACATCGTGCAGAACGCGATCGACCTGCATATCGGCCTCGGGCTGGGCGAGCCGCGGGTGGCGATCCTGTCGGCGGTGGAAGTGGTCAATCCGAAGATTCCGGGAACCACCGACGCGGCGATTCTCTGCAAGATGGCCGACCGAGGCCAGATCAATGGCGGCGTTCTGGATGGCCCGCTCGCGCTGGACAACGCGATCAACCTGGAGGCCGCGAAGATCAAGGGCATCTCCTCGCCGGTGGCAGGCCGCGCCCAGATCCTGGTGGTGCCGGATCTCGAAGCGGGCAACATGCTGGCGAAGAACCTGATCTTCCTCGCCGACGCCGATGCCGCGGGGATCGTTCTCGGGGCCGCGGTGCCCGTCATCCTTACGAGCCGCGCCGACAGCGTGCGCACGCGTTTGGCATCGACGGCAGTGGGAACCCTCTATGCCCACTACCTGATGCAGCAAAAGGAAAAGGCGGGGAAAGCTCGATGACGGACACCGTTCTTTGCATCAACGCCGGCAGCTCGAGCCTCAAATTCAAGCTGTTCGAGGCGCTCGCCGACGGCGGACTGTCGGTCTCGATCGAGGGTCAGTTGGACGGTATCGGCGTCAAGCCGCATCTGAAGGCGGCCGACGGCGCCGCTCGACCGCTCGCCGACCGGCAACTGAGCCCCGCGCAGGCGCCCGACACCGGCGCGGCGGTGCCGATGTTGCTGCAATGGTTGCGCGACCAGCTCAACGGTGTCGTGCCGGTGGTGATCGGCCAT
>CAZVQL010000404.1:0-1830 GCA_964629305.1 uncultured Roseicyclus sp. | reverse complement strand
GTGATCGAGCAGGCCTTTGCCGAAGCGGTGCGCCGTGATCCGGACCAACAGCTGCGCTGGGTGGTGTTGACCGACGGGCAGGAGGACCTGCTGCGCCAGGTCGCTGCCGCCGCCCAGCGTTACAAGGTCGATGTCGTCGTGGTCCAGGATTTCATCCATGTCCTGGAGTACCTGTGGAAGGCCGCCTATGCCCTACACCCTGAGCACGCCGAGGAGCGCGAGGACTGGGTGATGGATCGGGCCACCGCCGTGCTGCACGGTCGGGCCCGGGACGTAGCGGTGGGCCTGCGCCGGGCCGCCACCCGCAAGCAGCTCAGCCAAAGCGCGCGTAAAGCGGTGGACAAGGCCGCCGACTACCTCGAGAACAACCGCGAGCGGCTCCCATACGATCGCGCCCTGGCGCATGGCCTGCCGATCGCCACCGGGGTCATCGAAGGGGCCTGCCGTCACCTGGTCAAAGACCGCATGGATATCACCGGCGCGCGATGGGGTCTGGACTGCGCCGAAGCGATCCTGAAGCTGCGCTCGCTGAAGGTCAGTGGCGACCTGGCCACCTACCTGGCATTTCACTTCGCGCAGGAGCAACACCGCAACTACCCGGGGCCGCCAATTCCTCTACCGGCGCGTCACGCCGCATAAAGCAAGACGCCGCGCGAGTGAACAACGCAACGAAAGTAACCGCCCTAACCGCCAGATCCTTGGTCGCAGGGCGTCGTTTCAAAAGAGCCGCACCCTTTGTCATTCACGATTCAGACGATCCGAATTTGGAATTACTGGAAACGCATGCGCGACAGGTATCGGTTTCGCAGGCTCCGGTAGACTCTCGGGGAATCATCCCAGCGAAAGGGGAGCCCCGATGTTCGAGCGCATCCATGCCGCGGGCACGCTGCTGCGGGCGGGCCAGGAGTGGTTCCTGGCCCAACCTCTGGTGCTGCAGTTCCTTATCGGCGCCGCCGCGCTGGCGGTGCTTTGGGTGCTGTGGATTCTTCTGCGCGTGCTCTTGGTCGCCTTGCGGGCGGCCTTTCGAGGGTTGTGAGCGGGCACCCGCGGGGGTGCCCGCCGGTCAGCGACTATGGGGTCGGATAGGGACCCCAGCCCGGGCCGCGCCCCATGCCGGGTCCGGAGAAGTTGCGCCCCGGCCCGTAGCCGGTGACGCACCCCCGCGGCTGGCGGTAGCCGCCGCAGCCCATGCCGGTTCGGCGCTGGGCGCGCCATTGGTCGAGCTGCGCGCGCTGCTGCGGATCGAGCACCGCGGCAATCGCGGCGTGGGTCTGGTCGCGCGAGGTCAGTTGCCCGGCCCGGCGCTGCTCCAGGATGCCCCGGATCTCCTGCTGTTGGGCCTCGGTCAGGTTGAGGCCCGCCGTCATGCGCTCCATGCGCCGGTCGATGCGCGCGGGGTCGACCTGCAGGCCGCGCCCTGAGCCAGGGCCGTAGGCCGGCGGGTAGCCGGGCTGATACCCCGGCCCCGGCCCGCCGGCCCAGCCGAGCGGCTGCGCGAGCGCGCTGCCGGCCGCGGTGGTCAGTGCCAGTGCGATGGCGATCAAGGACTTGTTCATGGGATACCTCCGTCGTGTATTGATCTGCTGAGTCCAGCGGGCGATTCGCCCTGCCGACAACTTCAAGATAGGCGGCGCCGGTGCACGGCCCGTGCAGCGATCGTGCAAAGACCGTGGATTCGCGTGTTGGAGGATCCCAAGGATGGGAATTTTCACCATCCGCAGAAGGCGGTCGCTCTCCGACTGTCGGCCTTGCGTCTCCGGGAGCCTGGTGAGCGCAGGCGCGGGCGGCAGGGCGAGACCCGCTCGTGCCCGCGGCTGATCGCCGCTCCTC
>CAZVQL010000403.1:0-1831 GCA_964629305.1 uncultured Roseicyclus sp. | reverse complement strand
GCGCCGTTGGCGGGCGACAGAACGTTGTTCGTCGACATCATCAGAACGCGCGCTTCCAGCTGGGCCTCGAGGCTCAGGGGAACGTGCACGGCCATCTGGTCGCCGTCGAAGTCGGCGTTGAAGGCCGAGCAGACCAGCGGGTGAAGCTGGATCGCCTTGCCTTCGATCAGGATCGGCTCGAACGCCTGGATGCCGAGGCGGTGCAGCGTAGGTGCGCGGTTCAGAAGAACCGGGTGCTCGCGGATCACCTCGTCGAGGATATCCCACACCTCGGGGCGCTCTTTCTCAACCAGCTTCTTGGCCTGCTTCACCGTCGAGCTCAGGCCCTTGGCTTCCAGCCGCGAGTAGATGAACGGCTTGAACAGCTCGAGCGCCATCTTCTTCGGCAACCCGCACTGGTGCAGCTTCAGCTCGGGGCCGGTCACGATGACCGAACGGCCCGAGAAGTCGACGCGCTTGCCGAGCAGGTTCTGACGGAACCGGCCCTGCTTGCCCTTGAGCATGTCAGACAGCGACTTCAGCGGGCGCTTGTTCGCACCCGTGATGACGCGACCGCGACGGCCGTTGTCGAACAGAGCATCGACCGACTCCTGCAGCATCCGCTTTTCGTTGCGGATGATGATGTCGGGCGCACGCAATTCGATCAGCCGCTTGAGGCGGTTGTTGCGGTTGATGACCCGGCGATACAGATCGTTCAGGTCCGAGGTCGCGAAGCGGCCACCGTCCAGCGGCACCAGCGGGCGCAGTTCCGGCGGGATCACGGGGATCACGGTCAGGACCATCCACTCGGGGCGGTTGCCGGACTCGAGGAAGCTTTCGACGATCTTCAGGCGCTTGATGATCTTCTTCGGCTTCAGCTCGCCGGTGGCTTCCTTCAGCTCTTCGCGCAGCTGGGCGGCCTCGGCCTCGAGATCGATGTTCGACAACATCTCGCGGATAGCTTCCGCCCCGATGTTGGCGCTGAACGCGTCGGAGCCATAGGCATCCTGCGCGTCCATGAACTCTTCTTCCGACATCAGCTGACCATAGGTCAGGTCCGTCAGGCCGGGTTCGATCACCACGTAGTTCTCGAAGTAGAGGATGCGCTCGAGGTCACGCAGCGTCATGTCCAGCATCAGGCCGATGCGCGAGGGCAGCGACTTGAGGAACCAGATGTGCGCGACGGGCGAGGCCAGCTCGATGTGGCCCATGCGCTCGCGGCGGACTTTCTGCAGGGTGACTTCCACACCGCATTTCTCGCAGACGACGCCGCGATACTTCATCCGCTTGTACTTGCCGCAGAGGCACTCGTAGTCCTTGACGGGGCCGAAGATGCGCGCACAGAACAGGCCGTCACGCTCGGGCTTGAACGTGCGGTAGTTGATCGTCTCGGGCTTCTTGATCTCGCCGAAGGACCAGCTGAGGATCCGCTCGGGCGACGCGAGCGAGACCTTGATCTCGTCGAACGCCTTGGCCGGGGTCAGCGGGTTGAACGGGTTGTTGGTGAGTTCCTGGTTCATGTCGAATCCTTGCGAATAAGGGCGCGGTAGGGACGGGGGCGACCTCGATCGGCCGCCCCGGGCGGGACTGGCGGATCACTCCGCCGCGATGTCGCCGCCTTCGTCGTCCTCCGCATCCAGGAGTTCCATGTTGAGGCCCAGGCCGCGGACCTCCTTGACGAGAACGTTGAACGATTCCGGCACGCCGGCCTCGAAGTTGTCCTCGCCCTTGACGATCGACTCGTAGACCTTGGTCCGGCCGGCCACGTCGTCGGACTTCACCGTCAGCATCTCCTGCAGGGTGTAGGCCGCGCCGTAGGCTTCCAGCGCCCAGACCTCCATCTCGCCGAAGC
>CAZVQL010000402.1:0-1853 GCA_964629305.1 uncultured Roseicyclus sp. | reverse complement strand
GGCGTCATTTGCAACAGGTTCTGCATGGATCAGGTTTCCTCTTGGGCCGCCGCGTATGCGGTCAGTCCCCCCCACCCTGAGTGACCGGAGTTGATGTGGGCGGAGGTGTGGTGTTCTCAGACGGTAGCGGCGGCCGGCAGCGCCGGAGCGGGATTGCCCTTGCGGCGCTCGCGCAGGACCTCGGCGATGTACGCCCACGGGGAGAGGCCGCGCTGACGGCAGGTGTCGATGACGCTGGCCAGGGCGGTGAAGGCGCGCGAGCCCTGGGCGTTGCGGGTGCCATAGCTGATGCGCCGGGCGATCACCCAGTGGCGCAGCGCCCGCTCGGCGACATTATTGGTCAGCGGCAGCTCGGGATGATCGAGGACCACCCAGAAGGTATCCCAATCGTTGAGCAGCTCGCGGGCGAGCGCGCGGGTCTTGGCGTGCGTGGCCTCGGCGTGCTCCAGGCAGAGCTCGAGCAGTCCGTTGAGGGCCTGGGCATGTTGTGCACGCAGGGCCGTGGCCGGTGGGCCTTCGCGGGCGGCGTAGACGGCGGCCATCACCGCCTCAAGGTGCAAACGCAGCGTGCGCCCAAAGCGCCGTCCCGGTCCATCGAGGCTCTCTTCCAGCCCGCGGGCCTTGCGCAGCAGGTGGGTCAGGCAGCGCAAGCGGTTGTCGTAGTCGCGGTAGGCCCAATAGCCATCACTCATCAGCCAGCCGTGGAGGACGCGCCCGAGCACGCTGTGCAGCAGCTCCTGGGAGCGGTCCCCAATCCAAAACACCGTAGTGGTCGCGCTGGTGAAGACCCACAGCCACAGGAGCTTGCCGTGCTCCTTCCAGCTGGTCTCGTCGACATGCAGCAGATCGCTCGCGCGCGCCTCGGCGAGCAGCTGCTCCTCGACCACGGGGGCGACGGCCCGCCCGGCCTCATGCAGGCATTGGTTGATGCTCGCGGCGCTCAGCGAGAGTCCGAGCCAGTCGGCGAGGAACTCGCGGATGCGCCGGCGCGACAGGCGCATGCGCAAGGACAACGCGCACACCAGCGCCACCAGCATCGGGCCGGCCAGATGCCGCTCGCTGAGCGCCACCGTCCAGCCCTCCTCCTCGCCGCCCTCGGCGGGCTCGGCCTGAGTCCAGTGCCCGCAGCCGCAGCGGTGGGCGTGGTAGACATGCTTGACCTGAATCGCCTCAAGGCCGGTGCGTCCGGGGCCGGGCGGGATCAGGTCGATGACGTAGTGAGCGCTGGCGGTGCGCGTCTCCTCGGCCGCCGACAACGAGCGGCCGCAGAGGGCACACACCGATGGGTGATGATGGCGCTCCTCGTGCACGGCCAGGCACTGGGTGCGGCCATGGCCCGGCGCGCCGGGACGCCGCCCCGGGCGACGCGGCCCCCCAGCATCACTGGGCGCCTCCCCCTCAAGCTCAGCGCTGGGCTCGGGCGCCGCCCCCTCCCGCACAGCCCCGGCCTCGGGGCCCTCGGCGCGCAGCGCCGCAGCGCCGTCCTGCTCCCCTTGCGCCGTCTCCCACGGCGCGCGGCTGCTCGGTGGGCGGGAGCTGTTGGACGGATTCTGCTCCAGGCGCTCGTGGGCCTCTTTGAGGTCCGCCAGCAGCTTCACCGACAACGCCCGCAACGACGCCTCCTCCAGCCCGGCCAGGTAGGCGTCGTCGAGTTGGGCGAGGTCGTGCCGCGTCAGTCGCATGGTCCCGTCGGCAGGCTTCCGGCCGACACCCCTGCGCCGACCTTGGTTACGGCGTGATCTTGCCATGCGACATAAAGTTTGTCTCGCCTTCGATTGTTAAATCAGAGGGGAGTCTGAACGGTTACGTGGCTGAAGCCTCCGATGCAACGGATCACCTTGGGTGATCCAGCG
>CAZVQL010000401.1:0-1887 GCA_964629305.1 uncultured Roseicyclus sp. | reverse complement strand
CAGCACGCGCCCCTCGCCCATCTCGACGCTGCCGCACAGGGTGTCGATTTCCTCACCGCAGCTTTCCGCCAGGTAGGAGATCGCCACGGCCAGCTCTTCGAGGAGCGTCGCGGCCTGGTACAGCGCATAGCTGCACTGACCGGAAATCTTGTCCTCGTGGGCCGCCACGCAGTAAAGCAGCCTTCCTTCTCCAGGCGTCACCGTGCGGCAGTAGGCCTCGAGATCGCTTTCACAGGACGTCAAGACGTAATCGAGCAGTGACTCCTCGGCCGAGGCGGCGCCGGCAGAGAGTAAAAGGGCGAGTGCCAGACCAGTGCTTGTGTTTCTTCTCATCGCGAGTTCCTTTGGGGGTGATAGGTCCGTATTCAGACCGAGTTTGAGTGCAGTCACCTCGCCTGTACGATTCCCGGTGGACTCCAGCTTCCTTTCTATAACCGACCTGAATGGCAACCACATCCGGCATGTCGTCAGACAATAGATGCAAGGCCTTGGTAACGTTCTCGTCGTTGTAGAAGTGACATCCAATTTTTTAGCATTCCCGTACGGCAACCCCCTCGGAACGAAAACGGCACACGCACCACCGGCAGGCGCATCAGGACAAGCAAAGTCCAGTCAGGTTGACTGCGACGTGCGCCCTAATCCACCGGCTGGGGGTCAGGAAACGTCCAGGTCTTGTCGAAAAAAGCCTGGCGGGGCTGATACAGCCGCACGATGTAGTTCCAGCCCTCGGTGATCGGGATGCAGTTCACGCGGCCGTCATCGCAACCGCCGAAGTGGATAGTGACTCCGCCATCGGGGTTCGGCGTGGCCGTCAGGTTGTTGATGGAATTGACGCCGAGGTCGTTCGGCTCCATGAAGCCCTTCTTGTTGTAGACCGTAATCGACCAGAAGCCATCGACCGGGACCTCCTTCATGGTCACCGCGTAGTTGGCCTTGCCGTCGTTCTGGGCGGGAACCCCGTTGATGTAACTGGCGTCGCGCTTTGGATTTCCGCCCCAACCCATCGCCGTTCCGATCAGGTGATGGATCGGCGGCAGTTCGCTCTTGATGCCCAGCATGTCCGACCCATCCGTGAGCGTTGACCCGAGGACATTGATCGCGTCGCGAACCATGGTCAACGACGCGTCGTCCCAGTCCGGGACCTCCAGCGAGCCAGGACTCGCCTGCTGCACCGTGTACTGGTCCTGGATCGCATTCGCCCGCTTGATGTCGGCCGGGTCGTTGGCATCGACCAGCGTGCGGAAGATGACCATCACGTAACGAGTGCCGACCATGTCCTGCGTAATCGTGTGCGGACCCGCATCGTATATTGCCGGCGGGATGGAGTGATCCTGGTTCACCAGCATCATTGACAGCCAACGGTCGGTTTCCGGCAGGGTGATCGTGACCGGTTCGGTCAGGTCGAATATCCCGAAGGAATAGAGCGTATCCCGGTTCATCCGGATGACGTCCTGGCGATCCAGCGGCGTTGGTGCCCTGAGGTGCAGCAGCTTGCCGAAGGCTCCCTGGGCCTCGTAGCGCCGCAGCGTCATGTCGGTCTCGGCGCGGACGAAGTTGTCCACAGTGACCTTTTCCGCTGCCAGGCTGGTGCCCGAATGCGCCAGCAGACCCGCGACCACCACGGCTAGAAGTTGCTTGCTCATGTGTAGAAATTGCTTGCTCACGGACATCTCGTCTTGTCCCTCACGCGACTGGCTTACCTAACAGGCCGATGTTGCAGAGCGCCGCCTTGGGGCCGCTATCAATATTGCGCACCGCAGGGAGGAGATCGACGCGAACCCTGGTTCGTTGCGGGAGCTGCCTGGCGATGGAGCGTCGAGCTGGGGGGTTCCCCGAATAACGCTCGATACTGCGTGGAAAACCATCCCAGGTGAGTGAAGCCATGGT
>CAZVQL010000400.1:0-1888 GCA_964629305.1 uncultured Roseicyclus sp. | reverse complement strand
GGTCGAGGATCTGCGCGATTTCGACGAGGTGATCGTCGCCACCGGCGTCACCCCGCGCGACCCGGGCATCCAGGGCCAAGACGGGCCGAACGTGCTGTCCTATGTCGACGTGCTTGCGGGCAAGGCCCCCGTAGGCCGTCGTGTGGCGATCGTAGGTGCGGGCGGCATCGGTTTCGACGTGGCCGAATACCTCGTCCACGAGGGCGACAGCCCGACCGAACTGCCAGAGCTGTGGCGCCGGGAATGGGGCGTCGCCGACCCTGCCGAATACCGCGGCGGCCTTGCGCCCGAGGGCCCACGGCCAGAGCCCGCCGCGCGTGAGGTGGTGCTGCTTCAGCGCAAGGCGGAGAAGCCGGGCAAGCGGCTGGGCAAGACGACGGGGTGGATCCACCGCGCCAGCCTGAAGATGAAGGGCGTGAAGACCCTGACCGGTGTGAACTACGAGAAGATCGACACGGGCGGTCTGCATGTCAGCTTCGGCGAGGCGCGAGAGAACCCTACGCTGATCGAGGTCGACACGGTCGTCCTTTGTGCCGGGCAGGAGGTCGAGCGGAGCCTTGCGGACGCGCTAAGCGCCGAAGGGATCGCCTGCCATATCATCGGCGGCGCGGATGTCGCGGCGGAACTCGACGCCAAGCGCGCGATTGACCAGGGCGCCCGGCTGGCCGCCGCGCTCTAGGGGCCGCGAAACTTTCTCCGCAACCGGTGAAACAACCTCTGCCGGGTCCTCGTGGCTGTGGGCATTCGGGCGCCAAGGGTGCCCTGCCAACAGCAAGAGGACCGACCAAATGAACCGCTTTGCATCTGCTGCCACCGCCATCGGCCTTGTGGCCGCTACGCCTGCCTTCGCCGATGGGCACGCCACCCCGACGATGGGCTATGCGCTGGCCAACGAGGGAATGACGCTGGTCACCATGGCCGATATCGCCGCACCGGGCGAGATCATGGCCCACGACCTCGAGATGCCCCTGTCGGCCATCGCCTACCGGCCCGTGACCGGCGATCTTCTGGGCTTCGCAAACGGCGCGATCTACGTGATCGACCCGATGTCCGGTGCTCTGACCGACCTGGGCGCGACCTTCATGGACGGCGCAATGGCCGGGGACGGCGCTATGGTGGGGTTCGATTTCAACAACGCCATCGACGCGGTGCGCGCGGTGTCGACCGACGGCGCGAACCTTGTCTATTTCCCCGAGGGGTTCGGCGACAACGACGAGCGCGCGGGCTCTGTCCGTCGCTTCACCGACCTCGCCTATGCCGATGGTGATGCCAATTCCGGCGCGGAACCGATGATTTTCGCGAATGCCTACACCAACGCGATCAACGGCATGACCGCAGGCAGCACGGCGCAATTCGCGCTCGATGCCGCGACGGATGCGCTGGTGACGCTGGCCAACAACGCCGGCACGCTTGGCACGGTCGGCGCGGTGACGGTCGACGGCGCGGAAGTTGACCTGTCGGCGATGGGCGGTTTCGACATCGTGTCGCCGTCCGAAGGCACCGATATGGCCTATGCGATCCTGCAGATTGAGGGTGCCGAGACCGCAGGTCTCTACAGCATCGACCTTGCCACCGGCGCGGCAGAGATGCGCGCCGATCTCGGCATGGGCGGCTTCACCGGATTTGCCGCATCGCAGGGCATGTAAGCCCGACCTCAAGACGTGGACAGGGGCGGCTTCTGCCGCCCCTTTTTCACTTGTCCGACAGCCGACGGTTCCGCGCGGCCAGCAGCTTCAGCCGCAGCGCGTTGAGCTGGATGAAGCCCTGCGCATCGGTCTGATCGTAGGCGCCGGCGTCTTCCTCGAAGGTCACATGCGCCTCGGAATAGAGCGAGTGATCCGACCAGCGCGCAACCGTGCGGGCCGAGCCCTTGTAGAGCTTCACGCGG
>CAZVQL010000399.1:0-1893 GCA_964629305.1 uncultured Roseicyclus sp. | reverse complement strand
CGAGCGTGCCCATCACCATCGGCGCCGGCACGTCGGCCACGGCCATCTCGGTGGTCATCACGCCCTGCACCAGCCAGGGCTGGCGGCCGATTTCCGTGGTGTACCAGCCCGCCAGCGTGGCGACCCAGCCCGAGAAGGCCATCGGCACGAGCGCCCAGAGGATGGGCTTGGGCAGCCCTTCGACCGCGAACCAGTGGCCTGGGATCCGCCCTTCGTGCAGCGTCCGGCGGCGCCACATGAACCAGACCGAGGCCCAGCTGAGAAGCAGCATTGCCATGCCGGTGCCCACCATCACGCGGAAGGACCAGAAGACGGGGGCCACCGGCGGGTGCAGGACGGTGCCGTCCTCGGCCACGAAATCGTTGAGGCCCTGCAACTCGCCATCCCACTCATGCGTCAGGATGAGCGAGGCGAGCCCGGGGATCTCGAGAGCCATATGGTTGGTGCGCGCTTCTTCATCCGGGATGCCGAAGAGGACCAGCGGAGCGCCTTCCTGCGTCTCCCACAGGCCTTCCATCGCGGCGACCTTGGCGGGCTGGTATTCCTTGGTGTTGAGCCCGTGCAGGTCGCCCATGAAGATCTGGACGGGGATCAGCAGCGCGCCGATCGAGACGCCGGTCTTGAGCATCGCCCGCACCTCGCGGCTCCGGTCGCCGAGCAGCCAGCGGAAGGCCGAGACGCCCGCCACGAGGAAGCCCACGGTCAGGAAGCTCGCCAGCATCATGTGGGCGAAGCGGTAGGGCATGGACGGGTTGAAGATGATCGCCCACCAGTCGGTGGCGAAGGCCTGCCCGTCGATCATCTCGAAGCCCTGGGGCGTGTGCATCCAGCTATTGAGGACAATGATCCAGAAGGCCGACATGGTGGTGCCGAAGGCAACGAGGAAGGTCGCCAGCATGTGCAGCCAGCCCGGCACGCGGGAAAAGCCGAAGAGCATGATGCCGATGAACACGGCCTCGAGGAAGAAGGCGGTCAGCACCTCGTAGGCCAGGAGCGGCCCGGCGATGTTGCCCACGGTTTCCATGAAGCCCGGCCAGTTGGTGCCGAACTGGAAGGACATGGTGATGCCACTGACGACGCCCATGGCGAAGGAGAGCGCAAAGACCTTCACCCAAAAGCGGTAGGCGGCCATCCACTTGTCGTCCTGCGTCTGCGCGAAGCGGACGCGGAAGAAGAACAGGACCCAACCCAGCGCGATGGTGATCGTCGGGAACAGGATGTGGAAGGAGATATTGGCCGCAAACTGGATGCGGCTCAGCAGAAGGGTGTCGAGCGTTTCCATGGCAATCGTCCGTTACTTGCGTTTCGTGAGCGACGGGATCATCCCGCCCGTCTTGTCGATCAGCCCGGCGATGCGGCTGCCCAGCGTCATCAGCTTCACCAGCCGCTCGGTCTCGAGCTTTTCCATCTCGGCGTAGAAGCCGGTCATCATTTCGATCAGCTCGCGCAGCTCGGCGATGCGGGCCTCGGCGTAGTCGTCACCGGCGGGCCCCTGCATCTCGAGCTCGCGCAGCTTGGTCAGCGTCGGGTCGATCTCGCGCTTCTTGCGCTCGGCCACGAGCGTGCGGACGATCTCCCACAGGTCGTCTGGAGTAGTGAAATAGTCCCGCCGGTCGCCGGGGAAATGCTTGAGCCGGACAAGGTTCCAGCTTTGCAGCTCTTTCAGCCCCATCGACGTGTTCGATCGGCTGACCCCGAGGGCCTCGGTGATCGTTTCCGCGTTCAGCGGCTCGGACGAGAGGAACAACAAGGCATAGATCTGCCCCACGGTGCGGTTGATGCCCCACCGGCTGCCCATTTCTCCGAAATGCAGGACGAACTCCTGCTGGAGCGGCGTAAGTGCCATGTCAAAACCCTGTTCGCGCAGAGATTTCAGAAATTTCTGAAACGGAG
>CAZVQL010000398.1:0-1914 GCA_964629305.1 uncultured Roseicyclus sp. | reverse complement strand
TTGAACTGCGCCAGCAGGATGATGAACATCAGCCCCAGCGCGGCCCCGAAGGCCTGCCCGAGGAAGGCCTGGCTTTCGGCCTGTTCTTCCTGGTCGCCGGCCCATTCCCAGCCGATCCCGGCGGGAAGCGGGTTTTCGGTCTCGAGCCATTCGGCAATCCGCTCGATCCGCTCGTTTGCGGTCACGGGCACGGTGCTTGCGTCGCCCGCCTGCAACGCATCCTCGACGCCGCCGACGGTCGCGCCGTCACCAAGGCGCCAGATCTGCCACGCCGTATCACCAATGGTGAAATCGGCATCGCCTGTCACGGTCGGCTCGGCGGTGTCGAGCAGGTAGGCCATCGTCTCGCCTTGCGCATCGACGGCGCGGAAGAGACCCGCGATCACGTCGGCTTTCACCTCGAACACGCGGGACTGGTCCACGCGGTTGATCTCGGCCAGCTGCGGGGCAGGGGTGTAGGTGACGAAATTCGACAAGGGCACCAGCCCGTCGCGGGTGCGGACCCGCAGCGAGTCAAGGGTCGAGAGAACCCGCGCCTCTTCGGGGAAGCGGACGCGGATGTCGATTTCCTCGTCCGAGGTGGGCACGCGCATCGTGTCGAGCAGGATGCCGCGGGTGACAAGCTGCACCATCGCGCCCACGGTCGCGACGTCGGCACCGAAGCGGCCCGCGGCCTCGACATCGACGTCGATCTGCCAGTCGATACCGGGCAGCGGCAGCGTGTCCTCGACCAGCGTCAGACCGGGCAGCTGCTCGAAATAGGCGCGGGTGATCCGCGTCGCCTCTTGCAGCTCTTCCCAGTTGTCGCCCGAGAGGCGCAGGTCGATGGGCTTGCCCGAGGCGGGGCCCCGCGACTGGCTGAAGATCTCGGTCCGGATGCCGGGCATCTGGTCGAGCCGCGCTTGCAGCCGGTCGAGGATCAGGTCTCCATCCGCGCGCTCGCCCCAGGGCTCGAGATCCAGCTGGATCTGGCCGATCGTGTCGGAGGGCGCCGAGACGCCGCCGGTATTGTTGTTGAGCCCGCCGTCGCCGGCAAAGGCGAAGACATCGCGCACGCCCTCGGTCTGAAGCACGACCTGCTCGACCTCGCGCACCAGCGCGTCCTGCTCGGTGATCGACAGGTTGCCGCGGGCGCGGACGTAGACGATCGCGTTCTCCGGTTCGTTCTCGACGAAGAACTCCACGCCGTTGTTGTTCTCGCCGAAATACATGAAGACCGAGACGACGAAGGCGCCGACGACGCCGATCATCACAAGCGGCATGACCGGGTTGCCGACGATGGCGTGGATGAACCAGCCAAACGGCGTACGGCGATAGCCCGCCTCGACACGGCGGGCCGGGCGCTCGATCTTGATCGAGCCGATCAGCATCGACATCAGGATCGCGGCGATGACGAACAGGACAGCGCCCGGTGCCATCTGCACCATGGGCGACGCATCGGCGGGCACGGGCAGCAGAACGCCGGGCCGGATCATCTGCATCGCGGCGAGGAACATGAAATAGCCCGCCGCCACCGTCAGCGCGAGCCGCGCGGCATACCACGGCAGAAGCGCCGTGATCAGCGCCGTGCCCCGGTCGATCAGCCGCGAGCCGCGCGCGGCGACGCCACCTACGACCGGCAGGTAGATCAGCGCCACGATCAGCGAGGCCGAGAGCACGAAGATCAGCGTGACCGGCAGCATTCCCATGAACTCGCCCGGCACGCCGGGCCAGAAGAGCATGGGCAGGAAGGCGCAGAGCGTGGTCGCGGTCGAGGAGATGATCGGCCAGAACATGCGCTTGGCGGCTTCGACATAGGCGCGCATGGGCCCGACGCCCTCCTGCTGGCGCTTGTCGGCATACTCTACAACGACGATCGCCCCGTCCACGAGCATCCCCACCGCGAGGATCAGCCCGAACATCACGATGTTCGAG
>CAZVQL010000397.1:0-1932 GCA_964629305.1 uncultured Roseicyclus sp. | reverse complement strand
TTCGGCCATTGCTTACTCCCTTCGAAGGTTCCTGCCCGCCGCCCCCTCCTTGGTTCGGCAAGCATGTATCCACCGGAACGGAGCCTCTCCGCCCCGGCGAATTCTGTCAGGCGGCCGTGAGTTTCCCCACGATCGCCTCCATCTCTGCGCGCACGCGCCCGATCTCGGCCATGGCATCGACCTCGGTCAGGGTGCCGCGTCCGGCGTAGTAGTCGATCAGCGGCGCGGTATCGGCGTGATACGCCTTGAGCCGCGTGCGCACCGTGTCGGCGTTGTCGTCGGCGCGGCGCTTCATCTCGGTGCCGCCGCACTTGTCGCAGACGCCTGGACGGGCCGGCTGCTTGAAGCTGTCGTGATAGCCTTCGCCGCAGCCGCCGCAGGTGTAGCGACCGGAAACACGCTCGACCATCGCCTCGTCCTCGACGGCGAGGCTGATGACGGCGTCGATCTTTTCACCGCGCTCGGCCAGGAGCGCGTCGAGGGCGGCGGCCTGCCCCGCGGTGCGGGGAAAGCCGTCGAGGATCGTACCGGCCGTGACGTCGGGCTGTGCGAGACGCTCTTTCAGGACGGCCAGGACGATCTCGTCCGACACGAGCTCGCCCTTTTCCATAACGGCCTTGGCCGCAAGGCCCGCCGCGGTCCCGGCGGCAACGGCGCCGCGCAGAAGGTCGCCGGTGGACAGCTGCACGAGGCCGAAGCTTTCTTCCAGCATCCGGGCCTGCGTTCCCTTGCCCGCGCCCGGAGGCCCGAGCAGGATCAGGTTGACGGGGCGGGTTTCTACGGTGGTGTCCGTCATCGCGCCGCTCACTGGTTCGCCCGGTTCGCGATCAGCTCGTCGACGACCGAGGGGTCGGCCAGCGTCGAGGTGTCGCCGAGGCTGCCGAAATCGTTCTCGGCGATTTTGCGCAGAATGCGGCGCATGATCTTGCCCGATCGCGTCTTGGGCAGGCCGGGGGCCCACTGGATGACGTCCGGTTTCGCAATCGGACCGATTTCCTGGCGGACCCAGTCGCTGAGCGTCTTTTTCAGCTCGTCGGACGGCGTTTCGTCCGACATCAGCGTGACGTAGCAATAGATGCCCTGGCCCTTGACCGGGTGGGGGTACCCCACCACGGCGGCCTCGCTGACGGTCTCATGCGCGACCAGCGCGCTTTCGACCTCGGCGGTGCCCATGCGGTGGCCCGAGACGTTGATCACGTCATCGACGCGGCCGGTGATCCAGTAGTCGCCTTCCGCATCGCGGCGGCAGCCGTCGCCCGAGAAGTAGTAGCCCTTGTAGTCGGAGAAGTAGGTCTTCACGAAGCGCTCATGATCGCCCCAGACGGTGCGCATCTGGCCGGGCCAGCTGTCGGCAATGACCAGAACGCCCTCGACGCCGTCGCCCTCGATCACCTCGCCTGAGGTGGGATCGAGCACCAGCGGCTTCACCCCGAAGAAGGGCTTTTGCGCGGCACCCGGCTTCAGCTCATGCGCGCCGGGAAGGGGGGTCATCATGTGGCCGCCCGTCTCGGTCTGCCACCAGGTGTCGACGATGGGGCAGTTCCCCTTGCCGACATTCTCGTTGTACCAGTTCCAGGCCTCGGGGTTGATCGGCTCACCGACAGAGCCCAGCAGCTTGAGCGACGACAGGTCGTACTTGGTGACGAAGTCGGTGCCCTTGCCCATCAGCGCGCGGATCGCGGTGGGGGCGGTGTAGAACTGGTTGACCTTGTGCTTTTCGCACACGGCCCAGAACCGGCCTGCATCGGGCCATGTCGGCACGCCCTCGAACATCAGCGTCGTCGCGCCATTGGCCAGCGGCCCGTAGACGATGTAGCTGTGGCCCGTGACCCAGCCCACATCGGCGGTACACCAGAAGATGTCCCCGTCCTTGTAGTCGAAGGTGATCTCGTGGGTCATCGAGGCATAGACGAGATAGCCGCCGGTGGTGTG
>CAZVQL010000396.1:0-1981 GCA_964629305.1 uncultured Roseicyclus sp. | reverse complement strand
ATCGCTCACGAAATCAGCCGTTTGGATGACGACACCTCACGGAACCGAGAGCGGCCTCCCTCGCCTGGCGCCTGTCATGTCGGCAAAGGGATGCACTTGATTCGACGCGGGCGGGGATGGGGGGCACGCAACGCTTGCAACCGGTCGAAACCGGGTCGGGCGCCCCCGAGCCATGATCGCCCAGACACCCCGCCGCAAGGGCCCCGGCCCGGGCCGTGGGCTTGCACGGAGGACCATGTCCTGTAGCTAGGGGGCAGACCCGAGACGCGAAACAGGCGACACCACATGCCCGACCCCAAGCGCCCCACGCTCGAGATCCGCCACGCAACGCCCGCCGACATTCCCGGCATCGTTGCGCTTTCGGCGCGCGTCTATACCGAGGAACCGCCCTACACCCGCGGGCAGGTCGCGGGCCATGTCCACGCCTTCCCCGAAGGTGTGTTCGTCGCCACCTACGACGGCGAGATCGTGGGCTACGCCGCCTCGTCCCGGATCAGGGAAGACCGCGTGATGGCGCCCCACACATGGGACGAGATCACCGGCGGCGGCTACGGCTCGCAGCACAACGGCAATGGCGAATGGCTTTACGGGATCGAGGTGATGGTCGATCCGGGGCGGCGGCGCCTGCGCATCGGCAAGCGGCTTTACGCAGCGCGCGAGCGGCTGTGCATCGACCTCGGCCTCAAAGGCATCGCCTTCGGCGGCCGTATGCCGGGCTATCGCCGCGCGCAAAAGGCGCACCCGACACCCGACACCTATCTCGATGCCGTGCGCGAGGGGCAGCTTCGCGACAGCGTCCTGTCCTTCCAGATGAAGGCAGGCTTCGAACCCGCCCGCGCCCTGCCGCGCTACGCGCCCGAGGATAAACCGTCAGGCGGGCACGCGGCCCTCATGCTCTGGCACAACCCCTATTTCGACGCCGAGGCCGGGGCCCAGCCGATCACCCGCGCCAACCCCGACATGGTGCGCGTCGCCTCGGTCCAGCTGAACGCGCGGACGCTGAAAGACCCCGAGGAGTTTTACGAGACCGTCGACTACTTCACCAACATCGCCTCGGAATACGGGGCCGATTTCGTGGTCTTCCCCGAGCATTTCACCCTGCAACTTCTGTCCTGCGAGGAAGAAGAGCTGCCCCCGCAACGCGCAATCGACCGGGCGACCGAACACACGGCCGAGTTCGTCTCGCGCCTTCAGAAAATGGCGCTGAGCCGAGCGATCAACATCATCGGCGGCAGCCACGCCACCCGGATGGAGGACGGCGACATTCACAATGTCTGCCACGTCTTCCTGCGCGACGGGACGGTCCATCGGCAGGAAAAGCTGCATCCCACGCCCGACGAGCGCGCAAGCTGGAACATCAAGGGTGGCGACTCGATCGACGTCATCGACACCGACTGCGGCCCGATCGGCGTGCTGATCTGCTACGACAGCGAATTCCCCGAGGCCGCCCGCCGCCTCGCCGACGAGGGCGCGCGGATTCTATTCGTGCCCTACAACACCGACACGCGGCACGGGCATCTGCGCGTGAAGTACTGTTGCCAGGCCCGCGCGGTCGAGAACCAGTGCTATGTCGTGACCAGCGGAATGGTCGGCAACCTCGACAACGTGTCGAACCTCGACATCCAGTATGCGCATTCCGCCATTCTCACGCCGTGCGATTTCCCTTTCGCGCGCGACGGCATCGCCGCCGAAGCCTCCGAGAATGTCGAGATGATCATCGTCGCCGACCTGAACCTCGCCTCGGTCCAATGGGCCCGCGCGCAAGGCTCGGTCCGCAACCTGCGCGACCGCCGCTTCGACCTCTACCGGACGCGCTGGAACGACGGCGGCTAGCCCTCAGCCTCCAGCAGTCGCGCCATCGCCGGATGCGGAAAATCCCGCGCCGCGGTGATCGCGTAGAACGTCTCGACGATGCCGAGGTCGCCGCGCGCCTGCATCAGCGTGCCCGCCCCGATCTCGTCGGCCATGACGACCGGCGGGG
>CAZVQL010000395.1:0-1984 GCA_964629305.1 uncultured Roseicyclus sp. | reverse complement strand
ATAAAGGTCCAGTTCGCCCAGCGGCAGATCTCCCGAGATAGCCACCGAGGTGACCGGATCGGAGCGGTGCAACTCGCGCACCACCGCAGGATCGGCACGGTCAGGAAAGCTGTCGATGGCCGAAACCTCGGTGCGCAGAGAATTCACGAAACGCAGCGCGTCATTGCCCGGTGCCATGGTCGCCACGGCCCGCGCGCGGCCGAACTGGGCGGTGCACGTGAAGGTCTCCAGCCCCTCGACACCCTGCACCCCGTCCCACAGCGGCGCGCAGATCGCGGTTTCCACATCTTCGGCGGCCGCACCCCGGTAGGGCACGGTGATCTCGGCCTCGACGGCGCGGAAATCCGGGAAGGTTTCGCGCAAGAGACCCGGCGCGGCAAAGGCACCGGCAGCGAGAAACAGGAGCAGAAGCAGGTTGCCCGCCGTCGGGTGGCCGGTGAACCAGCGGATCATTGCGGAGCCTCGACCGGCGTCAAGGACATGCCGGGAATGGCCGGCGCTATGTCGTCGATCACCACGCGGTCGCCCGGCGACAGGCCGTTTGTAATCACAACGCGGCCCTCTTGCGCGAAGGCGGCGGTGACGGGGCGCAATTCCAGCAGGTCGTCGGGGCCAAGGATACGCACCATGCCCCCATGCAGTGCCGCCTCGGGGATTGCGAGGACGCCTGTAAGGGGCGCGCCTGCGAAAGAAAGCTGCACCTGCATGTTGGGCACCAGCGGCAGGCGCCGGGGCGGGTCCGCGCCTTCATAGGGGTCGTCAACCCTGACGACGACCGGCACGGTGCGCGCACGGGCATCCAGCACGCCCTCGATCCGGACAACACGGGCGGTCCAGATTTGCGTCCGGTCCGACAGCGGGCTGAGTGTCACATCGATGCGCGTGACGGGCATGTCGCTCATCATGTCCGCCAGGGAGATACCTTCCGCTGCATCTCCCACGAGCCGTCGAAAACTGTCGATCGGCAGATGCGCCACGACCTCGGCCGCCGCGATCCCGTCGGCACGGATCACCACCTGGCCAGGGGCGACGGTCTGAAACTGCTCTGCAGTCACCTCAGTCACCCGGAGGTTGAACGGCGTCGTCAGGGTCGTGCGGTCGAGCGACCGGCGCGCACGTTCGATAGCGGCCTCACTGCGCGCGACCTGTGCCGCGATCCGCGCCTCGCGGGACGGGATCAGGGCGAGCGTGTTCTCCAGCTCCGCCACCGTGCGGCGGGCCAGAAGGGTCGCGCGCTCGGCCTCGTCGGCGCGCGATTGCGGAACGGCGCCTTGCGCGACGAGTGTGCGCGTGCGTTCCAGATCGGTCTCGGCCAGGGCCAGCCGGTTCTGTTCCAGCGAAAGGATGCGCCGTGTGTTGTCCGCCTCTGCCGTAAGCTGCACGCGCTCGGCCTCCAGGGCCGCGAGGTCGGCCTGCGATTGCGCCAGCGCCAGCTCGTATTCAGCGGGGTCGATCCTCAGCACTTCGGTCCCCGCCGGGATCAGGCGACCGGGCTCAAGGTCCGGATGGCGCCAGATCACCTCGCCCTGCACCTCGGCCACGGCGACCCAGCTGTCGGCGGCGCGCAGGTTGCCCCAGGCGGTCGCGGTGGGGCGCAGGTCCCCTGCCGTGACCGTCATCACACGGACCGGCAGAGCGGGCGAGTCGCCCCCGACCTGCGCGGGGCCGGGGGCAGACGCGATCATCCAGACCGCCGCGGCGATGCCGAGCGCGATGGGTGGCAGCGCGAGGAGCGGGGCGAGGCGCATGGGTTCAGCCCTGCGCCCGGCGCATCCGTGCCAGCGTGCCGTCGCGCAGGATGAACTGGTGGTAGAGCGCGCCCACGACATGCAGCACGACCAATGCCAGCAGGACGATCTTCATCACGTTGTGCCCCTGTGCGGCAGCCTCGACACCTCCAAACCAGGCCACCGAGCCGCTGACGGGCATCAGGATCATCAGCGCGTAAAGGCCCACATGGGTGAGCTTGGCGAGGATGCCCTGC
>CAZVQL010000394.1:0-1999 GCA_964629305.1 uncultured Roseicyclus sp. | reverse complement strand
GGGACCAGTTCACCACCTGTCCGGTGATCAGGTCCTCGTTCGGGATCAGGTATTCCTTCCCGTCCCGTGTCACCACGCTCGCGTAGCGGGCGCCCAGCGTGTTGATCCATCCGAACGTGTCGCCAAGCGAGATCACGTCGCCCGGCTTGATCGACTTGTCGAGCAGAATGATCACCCCCGACACGAGGTTCGACACGACCTTCTGCAAGCCGAAGCCCAAGCCCACGCCGATCGCGCCTGACAGCACGGCAAGCCCGGTCAGGTCGATGCCCGTCGCGCGCAAGCCCACGAAGATCGCCGCCCCGTAAAGCGCCGCCTGCATCAGCTTGACGATCAGCACCCGCATCGAGGGTGAGATGTCCTCGTTCTGCTCGATCCGCGTGGCGGTGGTCCGCGTGACGAAGCGCGCCGCCATCACCAGCGCCGTCACCACGATCACCGCCTGCACCAGCAGGAGAAGCGACAGCCGCACCTCGCCCAGGTTGAAGCCGATCCCGTCGAGAAGCGCCGCCGCCTCGTCGCGCAGGTTCAGAATGGCCAGCGTCACGTAGGCCCAGGCGCCGTAGCGCACCACGGTTCGCAGCACCGCCGAGCGGATCAACCGCGTGCTCAGCGCCACGAAGAGCCACGCGGTGGCAAGCTCCGCGAAGATGGTCAGAAGATAGGACCGGCTCGGCCATGTAACCTCGCGCATGATCCAGACCACGGACCAGATCAGCGCGACGAAGAAGATGCCCATGAGCCGCCGATGGATCACGACGAGAATGCGCATGCGCCATGTCGGCCAGCCCTCGCGGGTGGCCATCCAGTTGCGAATGCGATCACCGAAGAGGCGCCGCAGAAGCCAGGCCAGCCCCAGAAGCGCGAGCGCGATGCCGACCTGGTAGGCGTTCCATGGCCGCAGCAGCGCTTCCAGAAGCGTGTTTGCCTGTCCCGCCACGTCGGTGGCGATCTCGGTCAGGGTGTCGACGCCGAGGCCGGGGTCAGCCTCGGTTCCCTCCGTCGGGGTATCCGGCTCCATTTCGGGCCCTTTTTGATGATGCGTGGAATCCTAGACGATCTTGCCCGCGCCGCAAGCGCGAGGCTTGGAATCCCGCGCGGCGCGATGTATCTCGCCGGGTGACATGACCGGGATATTCGACATCGGGGATCGGGCGCGCCTGCCGTGGCGCTTCTTCGGCGCGCGCCGGTCGCGGCTGGGCGGGCTTTGACGGCGACCACGCCCGAAGACACCCCCCGAATATCCGACATCAAGGACCTGAGACGATGACCGGCAAGACACTCTACGACAAGATCTGGGATGCCCACCTGGTGCACGAGGCCGAGGATGGCACGAGCCTCCTCTACATCGACCGCCACCTGGTGCACGAGGTCACCAGCCCGCAGGCTTTCGAAGGTCTGCGCATGGCAGGCCGCACCGTCCGCGCGCCGGAAAAGACCATCGCGGTGCCCGACCACAACGTGCCCACCACCGCGGGCCGCGAGAACCCCGACCAGATGCCCGAGGAAAGCCGCATCCAGGTGGCAGCGCTCGATCAGAACGCCAAGGACTTCGGCATCCACTACTACCCCGTCACCGACGTGCGGCAGGGGATCGTGCATATCGTCGGCCCCGAACAGGGCTGGACGCTGCCGGGCATGACGGTCGTCTGCGGTGACAGCCACACCGCGACGCATGGCGCCTTTGGCGCGTTGGCCCATGGCATCGGCACGTCCGAGGTCGAGCATGTGCTGGCCACCCAGACGCTGATCCAGAAGAAATCGAAGAACATGAAGGTCGAGATCACCGGCAAGCTCGCGCCGGGTGTCACGGCCAAGGACATCACCCTGTCGGTGATCGGCCACACCGGCACTGCGGGCGGCACCGGCTACGTGATCGAGTATTGCGGAGAGGCGATCCGCGACCTTTCCATGGAAGGCCGGATGACCGTCTGCAACATGGCGATCGAGGGCGGCGCGCGCGCGGGCCTGATCGCGCCGGACGAGAAGACCTTCGCCT
>CAZVQL010000393.1:0-2019 GCA_964629305.1 uncultured Roseicyclus sp. | reverse complement strand
GAAGAAATCGGCATGATCGGCGCCCGAGATGAAATGCTTGGTGCCGTTGACCACCCAGTCGCCGCCATCGCGTTGGGCGGTGCATTTCATACCCCGAACATCTGACCCGGCGTCGGGTTCGGTCATGGCGAGCGCGTCCATCCGCTCGCCCCTCACGGCGGGCAAGAGGTAGCGCTCGCGCTGCTCCCCTTCGCAGGCCATCAGGATGTTCTGCGGCCGTCCGAAGAAATGCGTCAGCGCCATGGAGCCGCGCCCAAGCTCGCGCTCGACCAGCGTGAACTCCAGGTGGTTCAGGCCGCCGCCGCCCACCTCTTCGGGGAAATTACAGGCCCAGAAGCCCATCTCGATGACCTTGCGGCGCAGGTCGGCGGCCAGTTCGGGGGGCACCTCGCCGGTGCGCTCGACCTCGGCCTCGAAGGGGTAGATCTCGGTCTCGACGAAGTCGCGGACCGTCGAGACGATCATCTCCTGTTCCGGTGTCAGACCGAACTCCATGACGCCCTCCCTGCATCTCCCTCATTGCTAGGAAGGGCGGTTCGGCACCATCATGCAGAATTATGCGACAACCCTGCAGGATTCGAAAATTGCACCCATGATCGACGTCGCCGTCCTGCTGTTCCCATCTTTCTCGAACCTCTGCCTCGCCAACGCGGTGGAGCCGTTGCGCGCCGCCAATACGCTGTCGCGAAAGCCGCTTTATCGCTGGACCTTCGTGGGCATGGACGGCGCGCCGCTGCAATCCTCGAGCGGCCTGCCGGTCACGCCCGAGATGCGCCTGTCGGAGATGCCGGGGGCCGATTACCTGCTGGTCATGCCCAGCTATGGCCACCGCCAGCTGGCCACGCCCGAGACGCTGCGCGCGCTGCGCGCGGCGGCGCGACGGTGTCACGCGCTGGTGGGGCTTGATACCGGCAGCCTGCTGCTGGCCGCGGCGGGGCTTCTGGACGGCTATGCAGCCACCTCGCACTGGGACGTGCTGACCGAGTTCGAAGAGCGGTTTCCCGAGGTTCAGGTCGTGCGCGACCGCACCGTCATTGACCGGGACCGGCTGAGTTGCGGGGGGGCGACCACGACGCTGGAGCTGATGCTGGAGCTGATCGGGCGTCACCACGGGCCGAAACTGAGCCTCGATGTCTCGGCACTGTTCATGCATGGGGAGCGGCCCGAGACGGGGCCGCACCTGCCCGGGCTGACGCGGGACCGGGTGCTGCGCGCCGCGGCCGCGCTGATGCGGCGGCATCTCGAGCAGCCCCTGCCGATCCCCGAGGTCGCGCGTCGCCTTGGCATAAGCCAGCGCGGGCTGGAAAGCCGCTGCCGCGCGGCGGCGGGTCGCTCGCCGCAGGGCGTCTACACCGCGATCCGCATGTCCGAGGCGTGGCGACTGGTGCAGGACAGCCCCCTTTCCGTGACCGAGATCGCGGGCCGGGTGGGCTACGCCGACGCCTCGGCGATGACGCGGCGCTTCCGGGCCGAGTTCGGCGCGACCCCGCAGGAGATCCGCCGCCAGCTGCGCGGGGCCTGAGCGACGACCGCCCTTTGGCCCGCGACACACCGACCGCGTCCCTTTGCGACGTTTTACAACCTCACCGCGTGTCGCTAACAGTGCAGGCATACGACGGCACACAAGGGACTTGAGATGAGCGCAGGGGGCCATTTCCTCTTTCTGATCGCGCTGCTGCCATTCGTCGGCGCATTGCTTCCGGGGCTGATGATCCGCGCAGGGCGCACCGCCTGCGCCTGGGTCACGGCGGTTCCGACCGCGCTGGCGTTGGTGATGCTCTTGATCCTCGCGCCCGCCGTGCTGCGCGGCGAGGTGATCACGGCCGAGATCGAGTGGCTGCCGCAACTGGGGCTTTCGGCGTCCTTCTTCCTCGACGGTCTTGGGCTCTTGTTCGCCTGCATGATCACGGGCGTTGGCCTTCTGATCACGCTCTATGCGCGCTTCTACCTGTCGGGCGATGACCCGATGGGGCAGTTCTACACTTATCTGCTGTTGTTCCAGGGCGCGATGCTGGGCAT
>CAZVQL010000392.1:0-2019 GCA_964629305.1 uncultured Roseicyclus sp. | reverse complement strand
AAATCGGGTAAATTGACCACTGGCAATGGCATCCGAATCCCCGCCTGAAGACATGACCGAGAAGCTGCGCTGCGAGTTGGTCTCGAACGAAACGGTCTACGATTTGGCCTGGACTGTGGCCGGTAAGGTGCGGACCTCGGGGTTCGCGCCGGACCTAGTGATCGCCATCTCTCGGGGCGGCTTCACGCCGGCGCGCGTGCTCTGCGACGTGCTCGGCATCTTCAACCTGACGAGCATCCGCGTGGTGCATTACCGGGGACCCGCCGACATGGAGCCGGTGGCCACGGTCAAGTATCCGCTGTGCATTCCGGTGGCAGGGCAGCGCCTGCTGGTCGTGGACGATGTCAACGACACAGGCGACACCCTGCAGGCCGCCCGCGCACACTTAGAGGCCTTTGGGCCTGTCGAGGTCCGAATGGCCGTGCTGCACGAAAAAGCCCGCTCGCCCGTGCGCGCTGAATACGCGGGCGGAGTGATCGGTGAATGGCGCTGGCTGATCTACCCCTGGGCGGTGGTGGAGGACGTGGGAGATTTCCTGAGCCGGATGGACCCGCCGCCGAGCGGCACCCCAGAGGCGAAGCAGCGTCTGCGCGCGGACTACGGATTGGATGTTCCCGAATCGCTGCTGGAGCGCCTTCAGGTAATCGCCGCGCGTCCGCGCAGCCACACATAATTGCCGCTGGCCCGAGGAACTCTGCGAGGCAGTTCCCGACCTAGAAGCGGCACGGACCGCCGCAGTGCTTTTGACCGGATTCTGAACGTTAGCCTCTCCAACCAGCTCGACTTGCACGCAAAGGGTCGCTTGGATTTCCGATCCCTATCCCATATTGGTTTCGCATCGCGCCCTACCCCTTTTGCAACCCGTGATGGAAAAAATCGCTGACCAGATCCGCGGCTTCTACGACGACCTTCTCGACCCGCTGGCAAAAGAGTTCATGTTCCGACGTCCCCCCACTGTGGGCGAGTTGCGTCGGCCGCCGCAGGTCTTGCTCTTGGGCAATCATTCATCGGGGAAGTCCACTTTTGTGAACTATCTCCTGGGCGACGACGTTCAGAACACTGGGGTCGCTCCCACGGATGACGGGTTCACGATCATCACCCATGGCGCGACCGCGACCGAGCGAGATGGGGCTGCTGTCGTGAGTAATCCGGACTTGCCCTATGAGGGGCTCCGGCCCTTTGGTAGCCAATTGGTCTCACATGTGCGGCTGAAGCTGCGCCCTGCTGAACTTTTGAAAACGGTGACGCTGATCGACAGCCCGGGCATGATCGATGCTGCCAAGGACGAGAACGGGCGTGGTTTTGACTTCCCCGGTGTGGTGCGTTGGTTCGCCGAACGCGCCGACCTCGTGCTGGTCTTCTTTGATCCGGATAAGCCTGGGACGACGGGCGAAACACTACAAGTCTTCCGCGAGTCCTTATCTGGCATGGACCATAAGATGCTGATCGTCTTGAACAAGGTGGATCAGTTCCAGAGCTTGCACGACTTCGCGCGGGCCTACGGAGCCCTCTGCTGGAACCTAGGAAAGGTGATCCCGCGCAAAGACTTGCCGATGATCTACAACACCTTTGTACCGGTGGCCGACAAGCCGAAGTCGCGCCTACCGATGGAGGACTTTGAGAAGGCGCGCAACGACCTGATCGGTGAGTTACGCCGTGCACCGACCCGGCGGATGGACAACCAGATCACACAGATCCAGGCCTATGCTGAGCGGCTCCGGCTGCACGCGATGGTGATCGGCGAGGCCGCCAACAGGTTAAGATCGGTCCGCGCGCGCTGGGTAGGTTTCTCGATCCTGCTCTTGGGCGGGCTGAGCGCCGCCGCATTTGCCACGGGTATGGTTGTGGCGTTGCCAGGGATCGCATTGGCTGCAGTCCTGGCTTTCCTTTTTATCGGGTACATAACGCTCCCGCGGGCCAAACGGCGTCTGATTGCTCGCTTCGACCAGATCTTCGAAGAGCTGCATGATCGAGAGTTGCTGTTGCGCGACCGGGCGGAGGACCTGCGCATGATGTGGG
>CAZVQL010000391.1:0-2040 GCA_964629305.1 uncultured Roseicyclus sp. | reverse complement strand
ATCGTGCACCAAATCGGCAGGGACGCCCGAAAGGACGCCCGGGCCATGCTGATCCCGGCGCTGCTGGCCCTGGCCGGCGGCGTGACCGGTGTTGCGGGCCTCGCGTTTCTCGTGGCGTCGGCCTATCTCGCGCTCGGCGCGGTAGTGGGGCAAGGGCTGGCGGCGCTGCTGACGGGTTCGGGATTGCTGCTGATCTCTTCAGCCCTTGTTTTCCTCGCGCGCGGTCATGCGGCGCCACATGGCCCGACCGATCCCATGGGGGACAAGCGGGGCGCGGACGCCGCGGCAACGCACGATGCGGCCTCCCAGATTGCCTTCGCCACGGCTTTTGTCCTCGCCCGATATCTTGGCGGGGATCGGCGGCGCTGATCTGGACCCAGCGCCTTGTCGCCCCAGTAGAGAGGCCATTCACCTCCAGGCAGCTTAGGAGGATGGCGCCCGCAGCGCCCCGGCGCGCGCCCCTGTCATCCGGTGACTACCCCATCAGCCACCTCGATCTGCCGCCGACAGTAGGCCGCGATCTTCTCGTCATGGGTGGAGATCAGGAAGGTCGTGCCTTCCTTGCGGTTGATCTCCTCTATCAGGTCCATGACCTGCATGGCAGAGGCGCGGTCGAGGTTGCCCGTGGGTTCATCCGCAAGCACCAGGTCCGGCGCGTTCATCAGCGCCCGAGCGACGGCGACGCGCTGTTTCTGCCCGCCGGACAGGTTGGCAGTGGGGAAATCGATCCGATCCGCCAACCCCATGCGCCCCAGCAGATCGCGGCCTCGAGCCCGGGCAGCGGGCGTCTCGCGTCCCTCGCGCACGGCGGTTGGAAAAACCACGTTCTCCAGCGCGGTGAAATCGGGCAGAAGGTTGTGAAACTGGAACGGCGTTGTTGCAAAACTATCGCCTTGAGGATTCACTTCGCGAATCCATGCGGTTAGACGGGCTTGCATGAGCAAACCACCTCCCGCCCGCTATCGCACGACGAACTGGTCCAGCTACAACGCATCGCTTCGGAAGCGGGGGTCGCTCCTGATCTGGGTCGACAAGGACATGACCTGGCTCGCGGCGCGTGACGGGCGGCCCGGACGGCCAGCGGTCTTTTCCGATGCCGCCATCCAGTTCTGCCTGTCGATCAAGGTTCTCTTCAAGCTTCCGTTGCGCCAGACTGCCGGCATGGTCGCGAGCCTGCTGAAGTTAGCAGGGCTGAACTGGCCCGTGCCGGACTTTTCCACCCTGTGCCGCAGGCAGAAGACCTTGGCGGTGCAGGTTCCCTATCGCCGCGCAGATGGCCCGCTGAACCTGCTCGTAGATAGCACCGGGATCAAGTTCCTTGGCGATGGCGAATGGCAAGCCCGCAAGCATGGGGTGCGGGGCCGACGCCAGTGGCGCAAGGTCCATTTGGCCATGGATCCGGCCACATCCGACATCCGTGCCGTGGAATTTACCCCCAGTCGTGATGGCGACAGTCCCGTGCTACCGGACCTCCTTGGGCAGGTCCCGGAAGACGAGCAGATCGGCACCGTGACTGCCGACGGCGCCTATGACACGCGCCGCTGCCACACCGCTATTCTCGCGCGTCAGGCCATTCCAATCATTCCTATCCGCAAGAACGGGCGGCTATGGAAGGATGACAGCCCGTCGGCACGCACCCGAAACGAAACCCTGCGCGCAACGCGATATTACGGCAAGGCTTTCTGGAAACGATGGACGGGATACCACGCCCGAAGCCGCATCGAGGCGAAGATGCGCTGCCTGAAATCCTTCGGCGAGCGCATCATGGCAAGAGACCCCGACCGCCAGACCGCCGAAATCCACATCCGCATAGCCCTCATGAACCGCTTCAACGCCCTCGGCACCGCCGAGATTGTCCGCGTGGCATGACGTCAGTGGGGCAAGGGGAACTCACGCCTCAGGTCGGAGTTGCGCAACAACGCCTGCCTGGAGGCTCTTGCTCACCGCGGATTGAGGTTATGCGTTTTCAGTTTCGTGGCGCAAGAGCCGGGTGAGCATGGTTTTCCGTTTGATCTCCTCTCGCTGTTTAAGGATCTGCTC
>CAZVQL010000390.1:0-2048 GCA_964629305.1 uncultured Roseicyclus sp. | reverse complement strand
ACATCCTGACGAAGGAAGAGGGTGGCCGTCACACGCCGTTCTTCGCGAACTACCGCCCGCAGTTCTACTTCCGCACGACGGACGTGACCGGCACGGTTCAGCTTCCCGAGGGCACCGAGATGGTGATGCCCGGCGACAACCTGAAGTTCACGGTCGAGCTGATCGCGCCGATCGCGATGGAAGACGGCCTGCGCTTCGCCATCCGCGAAGGCGGCCGCACCGTCGGCGCAGGCGTGGTCTCGAAAATCATCGAGTGATCGTCAGGCTGCGCCGTCTGGCGCAGCTGGCAGCTTGCATCATGTGACAGAAAGGGCCGCCTCCGGGTGGCCCTTTTGCTTTTTCGGCGCCGATAGGCTAAGACCCCGCCATCCCCGATGGAGGCCGACATGGACAAGACCGCGCTCTGACCCCGTTTCACCGCTGAAACCCCGCTCAGACCAAAGGTCTTTCCATGCCTGACGCACGCCCCTTCGCGCGGCCCGATGCCGCCCATCCCGTTCCCATGCCCGACGGCTCCAGCCACCCCGGGACGGTCTTCCTGAAGCCCGTCATCGACCACCCGCAATGGGAGGTGGGCGAGTACAGCTACGCCTCAGCCCATCACCCCCCTGCCGACTGGGCGGCGCATCTCGCGCCCTATCTCTTCGACTTCAGCCCCGAGCGGCTGGTGATCGGGCGCTTCTGCCAGATCGCCGATGGTGCGCTTTTCGTGACCGCCTCGGCCAATCACCGGCGCGACGGGTTTTCGACCTTTCCCTTCGCCGTCTTCGGCGGCGGTCCGGTCGCTGGTCGCCCCTCCATGCCCGGCCCGGGGCGCGACACGGCGATCGGCCATGATGTCTGGATCGGCACCCGCGCCACCATCCTGCCAGGCGCCCGGATCGGCAGCGGCACGATCATCGGGGCGGGCGCCGTCGTAGGCGGCGAGATCCCGCCCTACAGCATCGTGTCGGGCAATCCCGCCCGCGTAGTGCGGCCCCGCTTCGATGACGCCACCATCGCCCGCCTACTCGAGATCGCCTGGTGGGACTGGCCGATCGAGCGCATCCTCGCCGCCGAGGCGGCCATTTGCGGCGCCGACATCGCCGCGCTCGAAGCGGCGTAGGGTGGGGTGGCGATCCCGCCCACCAGCCCCGGCGCGGTGGGCGGCATCGCCCACGCTACCTCACCTCACGCGCGCGTCGGCCTCCGCCGTCACCTCGTCCATGAACGCGCCCAGCTCGGTGGCCAGCGCCTCGCCCTCGGCCTCGCTGAAGCGCTCGGGCACCGCGCGGTCCCATTCCCGCCAGATCAGCGCGAGCCGCCCGAAGGGCATCGGGAAATGCAACTCGTCCCACGTGTCCCACGTCATGTAGCGCGAGCCCGCAAAGGTGAAGACCACGATCGGGACCTGGGCTGCGCGCGCCCACTGGATCGGCGTGACCTTGGCCAGCCGCGCGGGCCCCCGCGGCCCGTCGGGCGATATCCCGATCGAAACACCCTCCCGCAGCCCTTTCAGGACCGCCCGCATCTCGGCGGCTCCCAGCACACCGCGCGGCATGGGCACCGTCCCCATCCCGAAGGCACGGTGGATCCAACCCACCAGCCGCCCCGCATGCCCGGCCGAGGTGAGGCTCTGGCAGCGGTAGCGCTCTAGGTCGAACATCCAGGGCGTCAGCATGATCCGCTGGTGCCAGCACACGATGATCACCGCGCCATGGGTCTCGATCAGGCGGGAAACCGTGTCCCGCACGTAGTATGCACCGCCCTGCCGCACGGCCTCGAAGGCCTCCCGAAGGCGGTCCAGAAGGCTGTTGAGCGTCGTCGCCACCGGAGCCATTTCCGAGGGAAGGTCGCCCGCCGGAACCGGCGAGAGTTCCCGCGCATTGCGCGCTTCCAGCGTTGTGCGGAACCGGCGCAGGGGATTGAGGCTCAGGCGAACGGCGAACATGATCGCCAGCAGCGCGACGGGAATGACGATCAGCAGCGGCAGGCCGAGGCCCAACTGGATCTCCCGCGCGACCGCCGCGCGATGGGCCAGCGGTTCGGCCACGGTGATGCGGATCGTG
>CAZVQL010000389.1:0-2059 GCA_964629305.1 uncultured Roseicyclus sp. | reverse complement strand
AGGATGAACAGGAAGGGGCCGGTCGGGCGGGACATGCCCCGCTATCGGTCCACCATGGCAGGAAAGCAAGCTTGCACGCAGCCCTGCCCCCTGCCCTGTGGCCGTGCGGCCCGCGTGGGCCAAGGTGGCCGACCCTCGGCCTGTCGCCGGATCGGCGCGCGGTCAGACCTGGCGCATCTCGAAACGCACGCGCCCGACCGGCAGACCGAACCGCGTCACGATGGCATCGTTGATCAGCCGACCGTCGGGGCCGAAATAGATCACGTCCTCGAAACCCAGACGCGTGACATCCTCGCCCGCGCGGAAATCGGCGATATAGGACAGGCGGATCTCGTTCCCGAGCTCGACCACCTCGGCCACACCCACGGTGTCCTCACGCCGCCCTGTCCACCGGCCCGGACCGGCCCTGTCGAACACCCAGGTCAGGCGGTTTTCCTCGCCATCATCGTAGAGGAAATCCTCGACCACGGTCAGGCGATCGCCGACCAGCCGGCTGTCGAGCCGCGCCGTGAACCGGCGTTCCGACCCCGTCAGGTCTACCCGGAAAACCCCGGCCCCGACGGCGCGGCCGGAAAAGGCACGCTCCAGCGTGATCGGCTCCAGTGGGCCATCGGGCGAGGCGGGCACGCGCGCGCAGGCCGCGAGGGCAAGAGTTCCAAGAAGAAAGGGACGGCGCTTGATCGACATGGTCTACCTCTGGATCTACGGTGCAACCCGTGGCCACGACCGACCGGGTGCCACCCGCTACCTAAGTCGGCAGGCGGCCAGGTCGACACCGACAGCGCGCTCAGACGGGCCAAAGGCCCCGCTCAATAGAGCTGCCAGTCGTCCTCGGACATCACTTCGCCCAGCGCCATCCAGTCCGCGCGGATACGCGCGACACGGCTGTCGCCCCAGGTGCGGAAGACAAGCTCGAACCCCTCTGCGGTTATCTTCTCCGCCCGCAGATCAGCGCGCTGGTTGCTGTCCCCGCCGGTGTCCCACATCGAGATCGAGACCTGCACCATGGGTGGCGCGCGGAACGCCTCGGAAAAGGTGACAGCGCGGCGCGACTCGCGCGGACCCTCGCCGGTCCACATGGGCCCGTTGTCCTCGAAATCGCTGAACATGATGACCGACCCCTGCGCGGCGCCGATCAGATGGTGGCTGAGGCGTTTCATCTGTCGCGTGTTCTGTCCTGCTCGTTGCCGCGAGGCTGCGGGACAACTGCGCCCGCCCCGTGGACAGATACCGGCAAAACCGGGGCGTTGGCGACAAAAAAGGCCCCCACGGCAAACCGTGAGGGCCGAACTTTCGCGCCTTGGGCAGCGATCAGCCCATCATGTGGCCCTTGGCGGCCTCCATGTCGGACAACAGCTTGGCCGTCGCATCGGCGATGGTGTGCGGCGCGTCGGTGGCGGCGCGGGCCTTGTCATGAGCCTCGCGTGCCTCGGCGATGAAGCCGTCCATCATCTCGGACGTCACTTCGCTGACCGGCATCGCGCGCTCGGCCAGAACCGTGACAGACGGGCCCGCCACGTCGGCGAAGCCGCCGGTGACGAAATAGGCCGTCTCCTCGCCGCCCGCGGCACCCTCGACCTTGAGGACACCGGGACGCAGCGTGGTGATCATCGGTGCGTGATCGGCCATCGCCGTCATGTCCCCGTCAGCGCCGGGGATCTGCACGGCGTCCACCTCGAACGAGGCGAGGCGCCGCTCGGGCGAGACCAGATCGAATTGCATCTTAGCCATCAGAGGCCCCCTTACGCGGCCTCGGCCGCCATGCGTTCGGCCTTGGCGATCACCTCGTCGATGCCGCCGACCATGTAGAAGGCCGCCTCGGGCAGGTGATCGTACTCGCCGGCGACCACGGCCTTGAAGGACGCGATCGTGACGTCGAGCGGAACCTGAACGCCGTCGGACCCGGTGAAGACCTTCGCCACGTCGAACGGCTGGCTGAGGAAGCGCTGGATCTTCCGGGCGCGGGCCACGGTCAGCTTGTCCTCTTCCGACAGTTCGTCCATCCCGAGGATCGCGATGATGTCCTGCAGCGACTTGTAGCGCTGGAGGATGCCCTGCA
>CAZVQL010000388.1:0-2100 GCA_964629305.1 uncultured Roseicyclus sp. | reverse complement strand
CTGCCCTGCCACACGCCTACAACGCGAACGCCCCATCTCCGCCCGCGTCGATCAGGTTCAACAGCTCCAGCCCGCCCAGGATCGCGTCCACCGCCACCGTGGCGAGGATCAGGCCCATCACCCGGCTGATCACGCTCGTCCCTGTCGTCCCGATCAGCCGCTGTACCCGCGTGGCCAGCAACAGCAGCACCAGCGTGATCGCCAGCACCAGAAGCAACAGCCCCGCCGTCACCAGCTGATCCGTCACCGGATTGCTGTCGTTCTCGGTCAGGATCACGATGCCCAGCATCGCCCCCGGCGAGGCGATGGACGGCATCGCCAGCGGAAACACCGCCCCGGCCAGCTTGTCGTCCTGCGCCGCCTCTTCGATCTCCCGCGCGGGCTTCGACTCTCCGAAGATCATCGACAGCGCGAACAGGAACAGAACCACGCCACCCGCCACCTGGAACGACCCCAGCCGCAGCCCGATACCCTCCAGCAGAAGCTGACCGAACACCAGGAACGCCAGCAGCACCCCTGCCGCGATCAGCACCGCCCGGATCGCGAAGCGCCGGTGCAGCGCCGCCGGAACGCTCGCCACCGCGAACAGGTACACCGGCACCGAACCGATCGGATCGATCACCACGAACAGCGTCACGAATTCCCTGAGAAGCAGCTCCCAGTCCAGCACGGCAGGCCACCTTCTTTCCGGCTTGCGCCCCAAGCCATCCCTTTGCTCTAACGGGGTTCGCAAGGACGGAGCCGAGAGCAATGGTAGATATCGCCACCCGCGTTTACAACCACAAGTGGAAGATCGACCCGATCGTCCGCTCTCTCATCGACACCGATTTCTACAAGCTCCTGATGTGCCAGTCGGTGTTCCGCAACCGCCCCGACACCACCGTCACCTTCTCGCTCATCAACCGCACCACCCGCATCCCGCTCGCCCGCCTCATCGACGAGGGCGAGTTGCGCGAACAACTCGACCACATCCGCACCCTGCGCCTGCGCCGCGGCGAGAGCACCTGGATGCGCGGCAACACCTTCTACGGCAAGCGCCAGATGTTCCGCCCCGACTTCATGGACTGGTTCGAGACGCTGCAACTGCCCCCCTACCACCTCGAGCGCGTGGGCGACCAGTACGAGCTCACCTTCGAAGGCCCCTGGCCCGAGGTCATGCTCTGGGAAATCCCCGCGCTGGCCGTCCTGATGGAGCTGCGCGGCCGCGCCGTCCTCAAGCACATGGGCAAGTTCGAGCTTCAGGTCCTCTACGCCCGCGCCATGACCAAGCTGTGGGAGAAGATCGAACGCCTGAAGCGTATCGAGGGCCTGCGCATCGCCGATTTCGGCACCCGCCGCCGCCATTCCTTCCTCTGGCAGGACTGGGCCGTGCAGGCCATGCAGGAGGGGCTCGGCGACGCCTTCGCCGGCACCTCCAACTGCCTCATCGCCAAGAACCGCGACCTCGAGGCCATCGGCACCAACGCCCACGAACTGCCCATGGTCTACGCCGCCCTGGCCGAGACCGACGAAGGCCTCGCCCGCGCCCCCTACGACGTGCTCTCGGATTGGCACGAGGAGCATTCCGGCAACCTCCGCATCATCCTGCCCGACACCTACGGGACCGAGGGCTTCCTTGCCAACGCCCCCGACTGGCTGACCCAATGGACCGGCATCCGCATCGACTCGGGCGACCCCGCGGCAGGGGCCGAGACCGCGATCCGCTGGTGGAAATCCCGAGGCGAGGACCCCCGCGAAAAGCTGGTGATCTTCTCCGACGGCCTCGACGTCGACCGGATCGAGGCGCTGCACAGGCAGTTCTCGGGCCGCGTCCGGGTGTCGTTCGGCTGGGGCACGCTCCTGACCAACGATTTCCGCGGGCTGGTGGCCGACGACGCGCTTGCCCCGTTCTCGCTGGTCTGCAAGGCTGTCGCGGCGAACGGCCGGCCCACGGTCAAGCTGTCCGACAACCCCGAGAAGGCGATGGGGCCGGAGGCGGAGATCGCCCGCTACAAGCGGGTCTTCGGGGTGGGGGAGCAGGAACGGGTTGAGGTGGTGGTTTAGGTGGTACTTAGTTGGTGAATGCGCATTCACATTGCGTTAGTGGAAGTGCATCTACAT
>CAZVQL010000387.1:0-2111 GCA_964629305.1 uncultured Roseicyclus sp. | reverse complement strand
CCGAACAGATGGGCGTGGCGCTGCAGAACACCGCGCAATCGGTCAACATCAAGGAACGGCTCGATTTCTCCTGCGCGGTGTTTGACGCGAGCGGCGCGCTGGTCGCCAATGCCCCGCACATGCCGGTGCACCTCGGCTCGATGGATCGCAGCGTGGAAACCGTGATCCGCCTGAACGCGGGGTCGATCCGCCCCGGCGACGTCTACGCGCTGAACGCGCCCTACAATGGCGGCACGCATCTGCCCGACATCACGGTCGTCTCGCCCGTCTTCGACGATGACGGCGAGACGATCCTGTTCTGGGCCGCCTCGCGCGGGCATCACGCGGATGTCGGCGGCACGGCACCCGGGTCGATGACGCCGCTTGCCAAAACGGTGGACGAGGAAGGGGTGCTTTTCGACAACTTCCTGCTCGCCCGCGACGGGGCCTTCCGCGAGGAGGCGCTGCGCGATTTGTTGACCGACCACCCGTACCCTGCGCGAAACCCCGACCAGAACATCGCCGATCTGAAGGCGCAGGTCGCCGCCAATGAGCGTGGGGCTGCGGAGCTTCGGCGCATGGTGGCCGAGTTCGGGCTGGAGACGGTCGAGGCCTACATGGGCCATGTGCAGGACAACGCCGCCGAAGAGGTCGCGCGCCTGGTCGGGCGGCTGGAGGATTGTTCCTACGAGTATCCGACCGACACCGGGCAGGTCATCCGCGTGAAGATCACCGTGGACCGCGACGCGCGCGAGGCGACGGTCGATTTCACCGGCACGAGCGAGGCGACGGACAACAACTTCAACGCGCCGGAACCGGTGACGCGGGCCGCGGTGCTCTATTGCTTCCGCGTGATGGTCGAGGCGCCCATTCCGATGAACGCGGGCTGCCTGCGCCCGATCCGCATCGTGATCCCCGAAGGCTCCATGCTGAAGCCCGCCTATCCGCGGGCCGTGGTGGCGGGGAACGTGGAGACGTCGCAGCATGTGACGAACGCCGTGTTCGGGGCGCTGGGGGTCCTGGCCAATGCGCAAGGCACGATGAACAACCTGACCTTCGGCAACGACACCTACCAGTACTACGAGACGATTTGTTCCGGCTCGCCCGCGGGCGTGATGAACTCGGGCCGGGGGTTTGCCGGGACGTCGGGGGTGCACACCCACATGACGAACTCGCGCCTGACCGACCCGGAGGTGCTGGAGATGCGCTTTCCTGTGCTGCTCGAGCGGTTTGCCTTGCGCCCGGGGTCGGGCGGGCAGGGGGCTTACGCGGCGGGTGACGGGACCGAGCGCTGCCTGCGTTTCCTGGAGCGGATGGATTGCGCGATCCTGTCCTCGCACCGAGCGGCCCCCCCGCGGGGGATCGCGGGCGGCGGCGACGGGCAGGTTGGCCGGACCGAGGTCAGGCGGGCGGATGGCCGGGTGGAGCGGCTGAATGCCTGCGACCAGACGGTGCTGGAACCGGGTGAGGCGGTGATCGTCACGACGCCGACGCCGGGCGGCTACGGGTCTGGCTGAGCGCCTCGGGTCGTGCAGGGTGGCGGCTAGCGCGCGCGGGCCGCGGACCCCGTGCGGGGTCCGGGCCGCAAGACGCGCGTCTTGCGGCGCCCTGCGGTGAGCGGCGCGCGGGGGATCACCGTTTGCGGGGGCGTCGCGAGATCCTTGTCGCGTGGCGCTTGCGCGAAGGGCGGGATATTTGGGGGCTCTGCCCCCGTCGCGTTCCGCGACTCCCCCGGAGTTGTATTTGCCAAGATGAAGGGGGGACGGTGGCGCGTTAACCTTAATGCGGGGGTAACGGTTTGGGGTCGGGGTTGATGTGGTCGCGTGAACGGGTGGCCGTGCCGAAGACCCTGCGGTTTGGCCGGTGTCCCATTTGAGGATGGCGTTGCTCGTGGGGAGGGTGCGCTCATCGGATCGGGTCCGCGGGGCGCGTGACGGTCAAAGGATGGCGGCGCCGCCAAGGGCGGTGTCCATCTGGCCGCCCTGTCGGGGCGACCCCTTGTCCGGCTCTGATCGGTCCGCGGCTTGTCGGGCCACGGGACGGATACCTTCGTTTGGCAGACGGCGTCACCCGCCCACCGGGACATGTCCATGGCCGGGGACACTCCCATGGTGAGGTTAAGGAAGGGTGAA
>CAZVQL010000386.1:0-2120 GCA_964629305.1 uncultured Roseicyclus sp. | reverse complement strand
TGGCTGTCAACGACAGGTGCACGGTATTGCCGTCGAATTCCCGGTCGCTGGAAGCACCCAGGTGGTATTTCACGTCGCCCGATCCGTCCACGTCCTCGGGCTTGAAGCTGCCGCCCTGGAATTCGTTGAAGATCGCGCGGTAGGGCTTGCCCATCACGTTGGCCAGCACCGAGAGGCGCCCGCGGTGCGGCATGCCGATCACGATCTCCTTGAGCCCGAGGCTGCCGCCGCGCTTGATCACCTGCTCCATCGCAGGGATCAGCGCCTCGCCGCCGTCCAGGCCGAAGCGCTTGGTGCCCATGTACTTGACGTGCAGGAATTTCTCGAAGCCCTCGGCCTCGACCAGCTTGTTCAGGATCGCCTTGCGGCCCTCGCGGGTGAACTGGATTTCCTTGCCGTACCCCTCGATCCGCTCCTTGAGCCAGCTGGCCTGTTCGGGGTCGGAGATGTGCATGTATTGCAGCGCGAAGGTGCCGCAGTAGGTGCGCTTCACGATCTCGACGATCTGGCGCATCGACGCCATTTGCAGGCCGAGCACGTTGTCGATGAAGATCGGCCGGTCCATGTCGGCCTCGGTGAAGCCGTAGGATTTCGGGTCGAGCTCGGGATGCGGGGTCTGGTCGCGCATCCCCAGCGGGTCGAGGTCGGCCACGAGGTGGCCGCGGATGCGGTAGGCGCGGATCAGCATGAGCGCGCGGATCGAGTCGAGCACGGCGCGCTGCACTTGCGCGTCGGTGATCTCGACACCTTTCTCGGCGGCTTTTTCCTTGATCTTCTTGCCGGCGGCCTTGGCCTCTTCTGGCGCGGGCATGGCCCACTCGCCGGTCAGCGCGGCGGTCAGGTCATCACTCGGCGTCGGCGGCCAGTCGCGGCGCGCCCAGCTAGGGCCGTGCGCCTCGGCCTGCGCATCCTGCGCGCTGTCGCCAAGCGCGGCGAAGAAATCGCGCCACGCCTCGTCCACGGCGGTCGGGTCGTTGGCGTATTGCGCGTAGAGCTGTTCGAGATAGGCCGCGTTGTGGCCCTGCATGAAGCTCGAGGCGTGGAACTGGTCGTTGGAGCTCTGGTCGGTCATGGGTTCATTCCTCGGGGCTCGGGGACGGCTCGGCTTGGGGGCGAGATCGGCAGGTCATTGTGTGGCGGTCTCAAGTCGTTCGTAGCGGTAGGTGTCGGTCAGGTCGGAGAGGGTCGCCGGAACGCGGGCCCAGACCTGGTATTCGGAATAGGTAATGTCATCGCGGGCATTGAAGACCGTCCCTTGGAACAGCGTAATCTCTCGGCCGAGCAGGGGTGTGACCTCTGCCCCGCCGTATTGCTGCCAATGGGTGGCGATGTCGTCCGATGCGGGGCCTGCAAACAGGCAGGTGAGATGTTCGAGCCCGTTGTCGGGCTGTGGGTTCACGCCGATCATCAAGAGCGCGCCATTGCCTTCAAAGACCTGCAGGATCCCGCCCGACACTGCATTGGCGAGGCCTACACTGATCTCAGGCAGGATCGACTGCATGTCGGCCACCGGCATGTCGGAGTTGAAGCTCGGCCCAAGGCTTCCGGCCAGCCGGGCGAACTGCTCGGGGGTGGGGTCCGTGACCTCGCTCCAGCCTGCGCCGGAAAGCGATGCGAGCTTTTGCGGACCGGTGGTCATCGGGTCGCTGCAAAGCGCGACGGTGGACGTCAGGGATTGCCCTGACGCCACCATCGGTAGCCCTATCAGGGCCAGAAGCGCGGCGACCCGGACCACCATCAGCCGATCGCCTTCAGCACGGCCTCGCCCAGACCCGCGGGGCTGTCAGCCACGACGATGCCGGCGGATTTCATCGCTTCGATCTTCGACTCCGCGTCGCCCTTGCCGCCGGCGACGATGGCGCCCGCATGGCCCATGCGGCGGCCCGGAGGGGCGGTGCGGCCGGCGATGAAACCGGCGGTCGGCTTCCAGCGGCCCTTTTTCTTCTCGTCGGCGAGGAACTGGGCGGCTTCTTCCTCGGCGGAGCCGCCGATTTCGCCGATCATGATGATGCTGTGGGTCTCGTCATCGGCGAGGAACCATTCCAGCACGTCGATATGTTCGGTGCCCTTGATCGGGTCGCCGCCGATGCCCACGCAGGTGGATTGGCCAAGGCCCACAT
>CAZVQL010000385.1:0-2124 GCA_964629305.1 uncultured Roseicyclus sp. | reverse complement strand
TTCATCGCGTAGGACATCAGCATCGTGTCGTCGATGGGCGCCACCTCGATCCCGTACCGGGCAAGGATCTTCACGTCATACTTGGCGTTCTGCAGGATTTTCAGGACCGATCCGTCCTCGAGCATCGGCTTGAGAAGCGCCAGCGCCTCGTCCAGCCCCATCTGCCCCTCGGCCAGCGCGTCCGACCCGAACAGGCCCTCACCGCCCTCGGCGCGGTGGGTCAGCGGAATATAGCAAGCCACCCCCGGCGCGGTTGCCAGCGAGATGCCGACAAGGTCGGCGGTCATCTCGTTCAGCCCCGTCGTCTCGGTGTCGATGGCGATCTCACCCCGCGCATGGGCCCGGTCGATCCAGGCCTGCAAAGCCTCGGCATCGCGCACTACCTCATACCCCGAGGTGTCCATCGGCGGCATCTTCGGCGCATCATCCCCGACCGGCTCGGCCCCGCGCGGGTCGGTGTCGGGAATGGCGGGCGGCTCGACGCCCATGCCATCCGCGATGCGCTTGGTCAGCGTGCGGAACTCCATTTTCCCAAGGAATTCCAGCAGGACCTGTGGGTCGGGCTCCTTCACCTCGAGGTCGTCGAGCGTCTCGGCCATCGGCACGCGATCGTCCAGCGTCACCAGCCGCTTGGACAGGCGGATCTGCTCGGCGTGGTCGATCAGGGTCTGGCGGCGCTTGGGCTGTGGAACTTCATCCGCCCTCTCAAGAAGACTCTCCAAATCCCCGAATTCGTTGATCAAAAGGGCGGCCGTCTTGATACCGATGCCGGGTGCGCCGGGGATGTTGTCGACGCTGTCACCGGCCAGCGCCTGCACATCGACCACCTTGTCCGGAGAGACCCCGAACTTGGCCTCGACCCCCTCGCTGTCGATACGGGTGTTCTTCATCGCGTCGAACATCTCGACGCCGCCGCCCACCAGCTGCATCAGGTCCTTGTCCGAGGAAATGATCGTGCACCGCCCCCCCGCCTCGCGCGCCTGGCGCGCCAGGGTGGCGATGATGTCGTCGGCCTCGTAATTCTCGAGCTCGAGGCAGGCGATGTTGAAGGCGCGCGTCGCCTCGCGCGTCAGCGGGATCTGCGGGCGCAGATCCTCGGGCATCGCCTCGCGGTTGGCCTTGTAGAGGTCGTACATGTCGTTGCGGAACGTGTGGCTGCCCTTGTCGAAAACGACGGCGGCGTGCGTCGGCGCATCGGGGCCAGTGTTGGCCTCGATCATGCGGTGGATCATGTTGCAAAAGCCCGAAACCGCCCCGATGGGCAGCCCGTCGGATTTCCGCGTCAGCGGCGGCAGGGCGTGGTAGGCGCGGAAGATGAAGGCCGAGCCGTCGACCAGATGCAGGTGATGTCCCTTGCCGAATGCCATGCCGTCTCCGTCTGTTTGCGCGCGGGTGTCGACCCTGTTCTAGCGCGCCGGAGACGGGGCTGCATCCGGGTTTTTGCCCCGTTGGCTCAGCCCGCCTGCTTCGCCTTGTCGGCGAAGTCTTCGTGGATGAACTTCTTGTCGCAATAGCCGCACTCGACCTCGCCCGTTGCGGGCGACAGCGACAGCCAGACGCGCGGATGGCCCAACGCCCCTTCGCCCCCGTCGCAGGCAACGCGCCAGGCGGAAACGATCTCGGTCTCGGGCGGGTCGATGGGCATGGCACAAGGCTCCGTCTTCAGGCGTCGCTGCGGATATGGCAGGTCGCAACGAACCGGGCAAGGGTGTGGCCCGCTGCGCGTGGTCGCAGCGCGGGCGCGTTCAGCCCTTGGCCGGTTGCAGCATACGCCCCAAGGGCCGGCCCGACAGGATGTGAACGTGGTAATGCGGCACCTCCTGCACGGCGACCTCGCCCGCGTTCGAGAGGGTGCGATACCCCTGCCCGCCTTCACCCGGCTGGATACCCTTCTCGGCGCAGATGCGGCCGATGGTGCGCCAGAAATCCACGATCTCGGCCTCAGACGCCGCGAGCGCGAAATGGTCGGCGCAAACATAGGGGCCCTTGGGGATCACAAGCACATGGATCGGGGCCTGCGGGTAGATGTCATTGAAGGCGAGCGTATGCTCGGTCTCGGTGACGGTCTGGTTGGGGATCTCGCCGCGCAGGATCTTGGCGAAGATGTTCTGGTCGTCATAGGCG
>CAZVQL010000384.1:0-2130 GCA_964629305.1 uncultured Roseicyclus sp. | reverse complement strand
ACCTACCAGCGGCTCGTGGACAACCATCCCGACGCGACCGAAGGGTGGCTGAACCTGGCCGAGATCGCGATCCGGCAAAACCGTTGGGACGATGCCGCGACCTTTGCCACGCAGGCCGAAACGCAGGCGCCGGACGACCCGCGGACGGCCCTGGTCCGCGCCGCGCTCGATTTCCGGTCCGCGGTCGAGACGCAGGATGCCGATGCCGCCGCCGCCGCGGCCGCGGTCGCCCGCGACCATGTGGTGAACGACCCGGCCAGCCTGATCGCCCGTCAGGTCCTGATCGCGCATGCCGGCAATTTCCTCGCGCCCGAAGACGCTTTGGCAGAACTCGACGCCGCGCTCGCCGGGCTGCCCGATATCTATACCTTGCACCAGCTGAAGGTGCAGACGCTGGCCGATCTGGGCCGCATCGAAGCGGTCGGACCGGCGCTGGAAACGATGGCGCGACAGTTTCCGGACAATACCGAACCACGGCAACTGTTCGTGAACTGGTATCTGCGCCAGGGCGACACCGATACGGTGGAACGGTTCCTGCGCACGCGCGCCGAAGCCGACACGGCGGAGTTTTCCGACCGCCTGTCGCTTGTCAATTTCCTGCGTGAACTGCGTGGGCCTGAACCTGCGCTGGCCGAGATCGACCGCCAGATCGCGTCCATGCCGGACGACGACTCGAGCGACCTCGCCATCCTGCGCGGCCTGCGCGCAACGCTCGTGTTCGATTCGGGCGAGTCGGAGGCGGCGATCGCGGAGCTCGAAGGCATTCTCGAAACGCTGCCGGACAGTGCGGAGGCGAACAACCTTCGGGTTGCCCTCGCCCGGATGCTCCTGACGATCGGCCGGGAAGACGAGGCACGGGCTGCGGTCGAAACCATTCTGGCGCAGGATTCCGGCCATGTTGATGCCAGCAAGATCAAGGCCGAATGGCTGATCGACGAGGATCAGACCGACGCGGCGGTGCGCCTGCTGCGCCAGGCGCAGGCGACCGCACCGCGCGACGCGGACGTCGTGCGCCTGATGGGCGATGCCCATGCGCGCGCGGGCAGCTGGGAACTGGCCGGCGAACGCTATGCAACCGCCGTCGATCTTGCCGGACAGGCGCCCCGTGAATCGCTGATCTATGCGGATTTCCTTGTCAGCCAGGGGCGGCCCGGCCCGGCGGAGACCGTGCTCGTGGACGCGCTCCGCCAGACCCCGAACGATACCGAACTGCTGGCGGCACTGACCGGGCTGCACCTGCAGGAGGACCGGCCGGATCAGGTGCGGCGCGGGATCGCGGAGCTGCGCGCGCTCGACACCGAAGCCGCGCGCCGGGCGGCAGCGGCGCTGGAATCCGATCTGCTTCTGCGCGAGGATCGCATCGACGACATGCGCGTGCTGGTCGAACGGATGGCGGCCGAAGGCCAGGGCGATGCGCGCCGTCTGGCCGCCCTGATCGAGGCCAAGATCTCGGACGGGGAGATCGAGGAGGCGAAGACGCTGCTCGCGCAGCAGCTCGAGACCTATCCCGACGACCCGCTGCTGCGCTTCCTGCGCGGCGGCATCCACCTGATCGAGGGCGAGATCGAGACCGCCGAAACCACCTATCGGGCCATTCTCGCCGACTTTCCGGCGGCCGCGCCCCCGCTGCGGGTGCTGCATGGCATCCTGCGCCAGCAAGGCCGGGACGACGAGGCCCAGGCGCTGCTCGAACAGACGCGCGCGGCCGCGCCCGGTGCGATGTTGCCGCGCCTGCTTCTGGCCGAACAGGCGCAACGGGAGGGCGACATCGACGGTGCCGTGGCGCTGTACGAAGACATCTACGCCGATGACAGCAGCAACCTGGTGGTGGCCAACAACCTCGCCAACCTGCTGATGACACGGGCGGACGATACGGCGGCGCTCGACCGCGCCCATGCCATCACCCGCCGCCTGCGCGGCACCGAGGAACCGGCCTTCCAGGACACCTATGGCTGGATCGCCTATCTGCGCGGCGAGTACGACACGGCGCTCGACTACCTGTCCGCCGCCGCCGAAGCGCTGCCGGAGGAACCGACGGTGCAGTACCATCTCGGCATGACCTACCTCGCCCTGGAGCGCCGCGAGGAGGCCCGCGCCGCCCTCGAACGCACGATCGACCTGGCCGGCGAC
>CAZVQL010000383.1:0-2133 GCA_964629305.1 uncultured Roseicyclus sp. | reverse complement strand
CGTCCACCAGGGCCACCACATGATCGATCGCGTGGATAACCGGGGCGCGCAGCCGCTTGCGGTAACCGGGGACCAGTCGCAACCGGGGGTCGGTGCCGTCCACGGTGCGCTCGATGGCCATCTCGATCAGAAACTCGGGATAGTGTCCGACGGCCTCGCGGCCCCCGAAGATGGATCGAAAGAGCTTCATCGCATCTCTTCCGGTTGGGCGGTCTGTGACAGGTATCGCTTCACGGTCGTCTGCAGATTGAACAGCATGCGCTCGCGGCCGAGGGTCTCGCCGAGGGGCGAGCGCTGCACCATGCGCAAGACCTCCGGGTTCAGCGCCACAAGCCAGAGCACGGCGCCGCGCTCGCGCAGACGCTCTTCTCCCTCGATCAGCATCTTGAGTGCGGAGTACTCGATGTCCGGTACGGCACTGAAATCCATCGCGACCACCTTGGGCTCAGCCGCGTCGATCAGAGGCAAGAGCTGCTCGCCGACGCGTTGGGCATTGGCAAAGAAGAGGCGTCCTTCCGGGCGTACGATCAGGAGGCCGGGGAATGACTCGTCGTCCGGATGCGTGTCCGACTCGGGGCGAAAGACATCGGTGCCGGGTTTGCGGCCCAGGACATAGAGTCGCGGATGGGCGGCCTGGTAGGCGAGGGCAACGAGCGAGACGATGACCGCCACGAGAATCCCCTTCAGGGTCCCGAGCACCACGACACCTGCGAAGGCCACCAGGGCCCAGACGAACTCCATGCTCCGGATCCGCAGGATGTCGCGAAACTCGGCCGGTTGGATCAGACCGATCGAATAGACGATCACCACGGCGGCCAGGGTGGCCTGGGGCATCAGCCCCATCAGAGGCGCGAGGAGGACCAGTGTCGCGAGCGCGGCAAGCGCCGTCACCAGGCCCGCCACCCGGGTGCGGGCGCCGGCACGCCGGTTCACCGCCGTCTGGGAGGTACCGCCGCCGGCGGGCATGGCGCCGAACAGTCCGCCGGCCACATTCCCGAGTCCGGTCGCCAAGAGCTCCCGGTTCGGCGCAGGCCGCGGCTCGCCGGGACCGGCGAAGGCCCGCGCCGCGGCGATGGACTCGGTGAAGCTCATCAATGCGATACCCAGGGCGCCGGGCCAAAGCTGGGCGATCAGGTCGAGGTTCGGCGCAACGAAGGCGGGCAGCCCCGAGGGGATATGTCCCACTGTCTCCACGCCGTGGGCCTGGAGCGCAAAGAGACCCGAGGCGGCAATCCCCAAGCCGACGGCGACCAGCGGGGCCGGGGCGCGGGGAACGAATCGCTCCATCCCGACCAGGATGACGAGCATCGCCACGCCAACGGCCAGGGTGACCAGCGATGTCTCGGGCAGATGCTGCACGAGGGCCAGCAGGTTCTGCAAAAAGCCGCCCTTGTCGAAATGGATGCCCAACAGCTTCGGGACCTGATCGAGGACGATGACGAGCCCGATCCCCGCCTTGAAGCCCGTCAGCACCGGCTCCGAGATGAAGCTCGCGACGACCCCGAGGCGCAGCACCGAGGCCAGGATCAGCATGATCCCGACCAGGACGGCGAGCGTCGCGGAAGCGGTCAGCAGCGCCGCCGGATCCCCGCTCGGCACGACCAGCGCGAGCTGGGTACCGGTCAGGATCGCCAGGGTCGTGGTGGTGCTGACGCTGAGCGGCCGCGAGGTGCCGAGGATCGCGTAGATCACCATCGGCACGAAGGCCGTGTAGAGCCCGATCTCCACCGGCAGCCCGGCGACCGTGGCATAGGCCATGGCCTTGGGGACCACGACCGCCGCGGTGGTCAGACCGGCGACCAGGTCCAGTCTCAGCCACTCCCCTCGGTAACCGCCGAGCCGCTCAAGCATCTTGGTTCCTCTCATGCGGATTCAGATGGCCCACGCTTCTACTCACCCCTGGTTGGTCGCTGCCCATCGCGCCCTCGACACTGGCAGCCGGGGGAATCAATAAAGCAAAAAGCCTGCTACAGCTCACGGAGCGATCACCGTGGTCAGGGTGCGCTGAAGGGCCGTCATTCGTCAAAGTTCAGACCTGGAAATCGACGCCGTCCGTGCGGACGGCCGGATGCACGAAAGGCTTGCCGTCGAGCATCGAGGTGTCGACGATCGCCGTCTGCTGCACCCGTTCTT
>CAZVQL010000382.1:0-2156 GCA_964629305.1 uncultured Roseicyclus sp. | reverse complement strand
TCGACCCGGAGAAATCCATCCTGATCAACCAGAGCCAGGTGCCGGAACATGCGCAGCTGGCGTGGATCTTCAACTGCGTCGCGCGCATGGGCTGGATGGGCCGCATGACCCAGTGGAAGGACAAGGCCGGCAAGAACGCCGAGGCCGCCTCGCTGGGCCTTTTCGCCTATCCGGCGCTGATGGCGGCCGATATCCTCATCTACCACGCGACGCATGTGCCGGTGGGCGAGGATCAGAAACAGCACCTCGAGCTGACGCGCGACATCGCGGCCAAGTTCAATCACGACTACGGGGTGGACTTCTTCCCCATCACCGAGCCGGTGATCGAGGGGGCGGCCACCCGCGTGATGAACCTGCAGGACGGGACCAAGAAGATGTCCAAGTCCGACCCGTCGGACAAGACGCGCATCAACCTGACCGACGACGCCGACACGATCGCCAAGAAGATCCGCAAGGCCAAGACCGACCCCGACCCGCTGCCCGAGGCCGTGGCGGGACTGGATGGGCGGCCCGACGCGCGCAACCTCGTGAACATCTATGCCGCGCTCGCCGATGTCACGCCGCAAGCCGTGCTCGATGAGCATGCGGGCGCGCTTTTCGGGCATTTCAAGATGGCGCTGGCCGATCTGGCGGTCGACAAGCTCGCGCCCATCTCGACCGAGATGACCCGTCTCATGGCCGACCCCGCCGAGATCGACCGCATCCTCGGCCGCGGGGCCGAGCGCGCGCGCGAGATTACCGTGCCGATCCTCGAACAGACCTACGACATCGTGGGGATGCTGCGCAGCTGACGGGCTTCAAAGCGTGGCCATGTGCCCCGCAAGGCCAAGGGCGAAGCCCAGAACCGCCCCAAGCGCGGGGCCGTAGGCGCGGTCCAGATGCGCCTCGGGTGCCACGTCCTGGAACAACAGGTAAAGGATACCGCCCGCAGCGAAGGCCATGATCCCGCCAAGGATCGCGGGTTGATCGGCCAGCACGAAAAGCCCGACCGCGGCCGCGGCAGGGCCAAGCGGCACCATCAGGACGAACAACAGGAACAGGTGCCGCGCGGGGAGCCGTGCACCCGATGCCATCTCGCGCCAGGCGCCGAACCCTTCGGGCAGGTTTTGAAGCGCAATCAGGGCGGCGGTTAGCAGCGCCACCTCGGGCTGGCCCGTGATCAGCGCGCCTAGGGCCATCGCCTCGGGCAGGTAGTCGAGCATCATGGCAAGGAACTGCGCCGCCTGCCCGCCCCGCGCGGCAAGCGCACGGTCGACCAGCAGGAAGACGAGACCACCGCCAAGGAAGCAGGCCAGCACCACCGGCGGCGCGGTCCGGTCGATCGCCTCGGGGATGAGGACCAGCGCGATCGCCGAGAAGAGCGCCCCGCCGCCGAAGGCCATCACGGAATACTGCAGCTCTGTCTCCAGCCAGCGCGGCAGGATGCCCTCAACCCGCGCCAGTGCCGCGCCGACCGGTACGGCAAGTCCGGCCAGCGTCGCCAGCAAGAGCCCTGCGAGGGCCGGCTCCAGTCCGAAGAGGGTCATGGGATCGTCCCGCCTTGCGTCGGCCAAGCCTAACCGGCCAGCCCGTCATCGCAAGCGCCACGGATCGGGCAATTCCAGCGGCGACGCCCATCACGGGATTGCCCGTGGACTTGCCGGTCCGGATTTGAAGAAGCCTCCCCCGTTCGAGGGGGAGGCTGTCACGAATGTTCGGATTGCCCTTCGGGCTGCCGCTCAGAGCTGACGCTCGACCATCATCTTCTTGATTTCCGAGATCGCCTTGGCCGGGTTCAGGCCCTTGGGACAGGTCTTGGCGCAGTTCATGATCGTGTGGCAGCGGTAAAGCTTGAAGGGGTCTTCAAGGTCGTCCAGCCGCTCACCCGTCGCCTCGTCGCGGCTGTCGATGATCCAGCGATAGGCATGCAGCAGCGCCGCCGGCCCAAGGTAGCGGTCGCCGTTCCACCAATAGCTCGGGCACGAGGTCGAGCAGCAGGCGCACATCACGCATTCATAGAGCCCGTCGAGCTTCTTGCGATCGTCGATCGACTGGCGCCACTCATGCTCGGGCGAGGAGGTCTTGGTCTCGAGCCACGGCATGATCGACTCGTGCTGCGCGTAGAAATGCGTGAGGTCCGGGATCAGGTCCTTGACCACCGGCATGTGCGGCAGCGG
>CAZVQL010000381.1:0-2182 GCA_964629305.1 uncultured Roseicyclus sp. | reverse complement strand
CGCGGGCAAGCAGACGATCACCGAACTGCCCCACACCGCCTATTTCGACAGCGCGCAAAGCTTCGGCATGATCCGCGGTGGCAAGATCGCCATGGCGATCCTGGGCGCGATGGAAGTGGCCGAGAACGGCGACCTGGCAAACTGGATGATCCCGGGCAAGCTTGTGAAGGGCATGGGCGGGGCCATGGACCTTGTCGCCGGCGTGGGCCGGGTGATTGTGGTGATGGATCACCAGAACAAGCATGGCGAGTCGAAGGTGCTGAAGGACTGCACCCTGCCGCTGACCGGCAAGGGCGTGGTGGACATGATCATCACGAACCTCGGCGTGCTCGAGGTGGTCGAGGGCGGCCTGAAGATCGTGGAGCTTGCCGATGGCGTGACCGAGGAGCAGCTGCGCGCCGCGACCGAGGCGACCATTGTCTGACACCCGCGCGCCCGAAGGCGGGCTGACGCTGCAAACCGTGCCGATGCCGGGCGACACGAATTCCGGCGGCGATGTCTTCGGCGGCTGGGTCGTCAGCCAGATGGACATCGCCGCGGGCATTACCGCGATCGACCGGGCCAAGGGCCGCTGCGCCACGGTGGCGATCGAGGCGCTCAGGTTCCATGCGCCTGTGCTGGTGGGTGACCTCTTCTCGGTCTACACGGCGATCACGAAGACGGGGCGTACCTCGATCACCATGCATGTCGAGGCCTGGGTCCGCCGCCAGCGCACGGGCGAGCGGATGCTGGTGACCGAGGGCGATTTCACCTTCGTCGCCATAGCGGAGTCGGGCGTCACACGCCCCCTGCCGGCTGCGACTGCAACATGAGCGAGATCACGCGCGAGGTGGAGAGCTCGAAAGGGCGCTATGTCCTGCGCGAAGGCGGGGCCGAGGCCGCGCTGACCTATTCGATCCTGTCGCCCAGCCACATCATCGCCGATCACACAGGCGTGCCGGACGCGATGCGCGGCATGGGTGCGGGCAAGCGGCTGGTGGAACGGCTGGTCGCGGATGCACGCGCCGAGGGCGTAAAGATCACGCCGCTGTGCCCCTTCGTCCGGGTGCAGGCCGCGCGGCACCCCGAATGGGCGGATGTCTTCGCCTGACGCCTAGTTCACCGCGATAGGTACGAAGACGCAGCCGTCCGAGACGAGCTCGGGCGGGGTGCGGCAGAGCGTACGCGCCATCATCCATGTCGCCAGCACCTTCGGCACGTAGTCGCGCGTTTCGGCATAGGGTGGCACGCCGCCCGAGTTCCGCACCGCGCCCTCGCCCGCGTTGTAGCCTGCCAGCGCCAGCAACGGGTCACCGCCGAACTCGGCCAGCAACCAATCGAGATAGGCCACCCCGCCCGCGATGTTCTGGGACGGGTCGAAGGGATCGGTCACGCCGAAGCGCTCGGCCGTAGCCGGGATGAGTTGCATCAGGCCCTGCGCCCCGGCCGAGCTGACCGCCTCGGCGCGCCCGGCAGATTCGACAGCCATCACAGCGAGTACCATGGCGGGCGAGACGCCCGTGCCTACACTCGCCATGAGGATGTCGGTGCCGTGCGCCGTGATGATGTCGTTCAGCGTCGACAGGCGCGGCACGCGTAGGTCACGCGCTTCGCTTGCGGCGGCCAGATGTTCCTGCGCGCTGAAAAAGCGGGAGGGGTCGGCGGGAAACCCTGCGGGAACGGTGCTCCAGAACCAGGCCGCGGTGTCGGCCCCCGGGCGGGATCGATCCGGCGTATCGGTAGCCCCATTCACTTCGCTGCCGGGAGGCGGGGCCGCGGCGATAGCGGGGGGCGTGGTGTTGCGGGCATGCTCTTCAGCCGTGATCTGGATGTTGATACGCGGGCCGGTTTGCGCCGCCGATGGAACTGCGATGCGGCGAATCCCGCTTCCCTGTTCAGGCGGGGCCGCAACGTCCTGCGCGAGGCAAATCGCGGGAATCGCACAACACAAGGTGACCGCGCCAACGCGCAAGAATTGTAGCCGCATGAGTCGCCTGTTCTTTCGTTGCTGCTCGGGCCCCCTTTGTTTAGTGGGGTTTAGCCCTTGTTTTGAAGCACTATAGCACAAGCAGGGCTGTCGATGCGCCCCCAAAGAACCGCACACAAAACGAAAAATATTCCCGTAGAGGTCAAATTCCCGCCCCGATCCGACGGGATAACACAGTCATCCGAACCGGACGGTAAACAGTAACCGGTGAGGCCA
>CAZVQL010000380.1:0-2190 GCA_964629305.1 uncultured Roseicyclus sp. | reverse complement strand
GCCTTTTCGGCGCCGATGACGGCGTGACCTTCATCGACGGCGACATCGTCGACAGTTTCTGGCTGATGGTGGTGCTGATCTGGATCCAGACGGGCTTTGCCATGGTGATCCTGTCGGCCGCGCTGCGCGGCGTGCCCGAGGACACGATCGAGGCCGCCATCGTGGACGGCGCCAACCCGTTCCAGATCTTCTTCAAGATCAAGGTGCCGCAGATCATGCCGACGATCCTGGTGGTGTGGACGACGATCACGATCCTCGTGCTCAAGGTCTACGACATCGTCGCCGCCATGGGCAGCCAGTACCGCAACCTCGAGATCCTGCCGACGCAGATGATGCAGTATTTCGACACGGGCAACTACGGGTTCGCCACCGCGATTTCCGTCGTGATCATGGTGATCGTGCTGCCGGTGATGATCTGGAACATCCGGCAAGCCCGCGCCGAGATGCGCTGAGGGGGAGGGGACCATGGACAACATCGCAGGACAGAAAAGCGGCCTATCGATCGCGACCCATATCGCCACGCTCCTTCTGGTGCTGATCTGGATCGTCCCGACGCTCGGCCTTCTCGTCACCTCGTTCCGCGACCAGGATGCGATTTCGCAGACCGGCTGGTGGCGGGCGCTGCAGGGCGCGCCGCAGCCCTACGTGCTGTCTGTGCCGGTCGACGATCAGGTCGACGACGCAGGGCAGTGGGTGCTCGAGACCAACATCTTCGAGACGTCAGCCGTCGAGGATCTGCCCCCCTCCGTCATCGAGCGCGGCGCCGTCGCCGCCTTCGGCGTCAGCCGCATCCGCGGTGCCGACACCGAACCTGGCACGACGCTTGAAACCCGGCAGGGCGTAGAGATCACGCTTGGCGCGGACGGTTCGCTGCGCGCGGTCTCGCCCGAGCGGATGGAAGATGCGCTGTCGCTTCCCGTCAGCCTTGTGGCGCCGCCGCAGCTGACGCTCGACAATTACACCGAGGTCCTGACCGACACCGATGCCGAGGAACGCGCCGAGTTGCTGGAACGGGGGCGCACCCTCGATGATCTCCTCTTCTCGGAAGAGGCGCTTTTCGGGCCCTTCGTGAACACGCTGACCGTCTCGATCCCGGCCACGATCATCCCCATCGTCATCGCGGCCTTTGCGGCCTATGCGTTGGCCTGGATGGATTTTCCGGGTCGCGGTTTCCTGATCGCGATGGTGGTGGGCCTGCTGGTCGTGCCGCTGCAACTGGCCTTCGTGCCGATCACGATCATCCACGAATGGTTCGGCATCGGCAAAAGCTTCCTCGGGATCTGGCTTGCGCATACCGGGTTCGGGTTACCACTCGCGGTTTACCTGTTACGCAACTACATGGTCGGCCTGCCGCGCGACATCATCGAATGCGCCAAGGTCGACGGGGCGACGGATTTCGAGATCTTCCGCAAGATCGTGCTGCCGCTCAGCTTCCCGGCGCTCGCAAGCTTCGCGATCTTCCAGTTCCTCTGGACATGGAACGACCTGCTCGTCGCGTCGGTCTTCCTGCCGTCGAACACGGAAAGCACCGTCATGACGCGCTTCGTCGTCACCTCGCTGCTTGGCTCCCGCGGGGGCGAGTGGCACATCCTTGCGGCGGCGGCCTTCGTGATGATCGCGGTGCCGCTCGTCGTCTTCTTCACCATGCAACGCTACCTTGTCCGCGGCCTGTTGGCCGGATCGGTCAAGTAAAACAGGAAAGACCTGCGCATGACTCTCATGCAGGACATGGCGCGCGAAGAGATCGTCGCCCCCGACCGTGATTGGTGGCGGGGGGCGGTGATCTACCAGATCTATCCGCGCAGCTTCCAGGACTCGAACCATGACGGGATCGGGGACCTGGCGGGCATCATCCACCGGCTGCCCCATGTGGCCGAGCTGGGTGTGGATGCGATCTGGATCAGCCCGTTCTTCCGCTCGCCCATGCTGGATTTCGGCTATGACGTCAGCGATTACCGCGATGTCGACCCGATGTTCGGCAGCCTTGGCGATTTCGACGCGCTGATTTCGCGCGCGCATGAGCTGGGGCTGAAGGTGCTGATCGACCTGGTGCTCAGCCACACCTCGAACCAGCATCCGTGGTTCCACGAAAGCCAGACCAGCCGCGACAACCCCAAGGCCGATTGGTACGTCTGGGCAGACGCGAAGCCCGATGGGTCGCCGCCGAACAACTGGCTGTCGATCTTCGGC
>CAZVQL010000379.1:0-2212 GCA_964629305.1 uncultured Roseicyclus sp. | reverse complement strand
TGTATCTCGCTCGGAGAACATCAACATGGGCGTGGCGAAGTCCTCGATATAGAGCAGCTCCTTGATGACTTCGTCCGACAGCCTGAGCAGCTCCTGCAGGGGACGCCAGTGGGGATTGGAATAGGATTCGCGGTAATACGCCTGGATCGCCTGATCCGCTGAGATGCCGTCGCGGAACAGCCGGATGGAGGCGTAATCCTGGTCCGGCGCGACGATGCCGCCGGCAAGTTGCAACGCCTCGGCGAGCCGAAGGGGTTGCAGGCTGATCGGCACGAGCGCCGGCTGACCCACTGCGCCGCCGACCGACACCCGCTTGGAATTGAATTCCGCGATTTCGAGGCTGAATGTCGGGTCTAGTCCCGCGGCGACGAGTGCCTGGAACACCGCCGCCTCTGCGTCCTCGACGGTCTGACCGGCAACTTGCACCCGGCCTGCGTTGGGGATCGCGATGGTGCCGTCATCCTGCACCGTGTACCCCTGCCGCTGGCTCTGCGCGGCGAGGATACCCGTAAGCGCCTCTGCCTCGGTCGCGGGCGCCGTGGTTGCCAGAAGCAGTACATCCGCGATGCCGATGCGGTAGGGTCCCGGATTGACCGGCGGCGGCACGCGCAGCTCCAGCGTCGGCGGCTGCTGGCCGGCGCGTCCGGGAGCTTCCGGGAGATCGAGCAGATCGCTTCTGTCCGGTGCGGTGGCGGTCTGGCGGAACGCGGCGGGCACCCGGCGTGGTGCATAGGACGACGCATTTGCCGCGGCGATCGCGCTGGGGGTCATCGGAACCACGACGACGTTGACCGCTGCATCGGTGTTTCCGCGGGTGGGTGTCACCGAAGGCGACATGTACACGACGCCGCAGCCCGAAAGACACAGCATGAGGCACAACAGGAAACGGGGCATGATGAATGTCTTTCCAGCGGAACGCGTGTAGATCGTGGTAAATCACAGCGACGCCCGCGCACGCAACATCGACCGCGCAGGTTGTTGCGCGGGTGTGCCGGTCGGCAACACTGGGGGGAAAGGGGTCTTGTCGCGCAGCAGTTGCAAGCGGTATGCGCAAAGGGAATGCTCGATGGGGGTGTCGAACATGGCATCGGACAAGGCCGGGATGCCCCGAACCGGGGCCAAGGCTGCGGTGGGACCGGACAACTGGTTCGCGGCACAACTCAAGCCCAACGCCTTGCGCATCGCGACGCGCAATCTCGACCGTCAGGGATACGCGACCTTCGCGCCGCGCATGGTCGTCGTGAACCGCCATGCCGGCCGCGTCACACGCCGGACCGAGCCGGTTTTCCCCGGATATGTCTTCGTGCATCTCGACCCGGCCGGTTCCGGCTGGCGGTCGATCAACGGCACCTTGGGCGTCACGCGACTGGTGGTTGGCGATCCGCGCTCGCCGCGTCCCCTGCCGCGCGATTTCATGGCGACCCTTCTGCAGCAGTGCGACGGCACGGACGTGTTCGCGCCCGCTGCCGCGCTGGCCGTCGGCGACAGGGTTGAAATGACCGATGGGCCTTTCGCGGCGCTGGTCGGGCGGATCGTGGCGCTCGACCGTGACGGGCGCATACGTGTGATGATGGACATCCTCGGCGGCGAAACGCCGGTATCAGCGATCGCGGCGCATCTGCGCAGGGTCGGCTGAAGGGGTCGTCAGGCCTGTGTGATCGTCGGTCCCAGGTCCTGTGAATCGAGGTCTTCCGTGGCCATCGCCGCAGTCTCTGGTGTCATGACGCGCGTGGGCGGGGTCGCCATGAATGCGGTCTTCTCCGCTTCGCGCACGGCGGCGCGCATCTTCATCCGCACCAGCGTGAACACCACCAGAAGCACGTGCGCCCCGAGAGAGGTCATGAACAGCCCCGTCTCGCCCAGCCGCCCCATCGCGATGCCGGCGACAAGCGGGCCGATGATCGACCCCAGCCCGAAGATCAGCAAGAGGATGCGCGGACGCTGCGCCATGTGCGAGCGGCGGTCCGTGATCCGGGTCAGCGTGGCCGAAGCCTCATAGTGGATCATGACCGCCACGATGACCACGGCGATGGAAGCGCCGACGATGAACAGGTCAATGCCATACATTCTTTCGGGTCTGCCATGCGCGAAACCTTGGCTTGAATCATCTCACGAACGATGAGGTGCAGTCAGTGGCGCCCGCCACGGGGCTTTCGTGCCGCGAGCACGGGGGGATGAGCACCGGAGCGTGTGGCCACGCGGTCTCTTGGTA
>CAZVQL010000378.1:0-2224 GCA_964629305.1 uncultured Roseicyclus sp. | reverse complement strand
CGAGGCGCAGATCGTGCGCGAGGTCGAGAACAACGCGCAAGGGATCCTGGGCTACGTGGTGCGCTGGATCGACCAGGGCGTGGGCTGTTCCAAGGTGCCCGACATCAACGACGTGGCGCTGATGGAGGACCGGGCAACCTGCCGGATCTCGGCGCAGCATATCGCCAACTGGATGCATCATGGTGTCGTGTCGGAGACGCAGGTGATGGAAATCATGCGCCGCATGGCCGCCGTGGTGGACCGGCAGAACGAGGGCGACCCGGCCTATACGCCGATGGCGCCGGGGTTCAACGGTATCGCCTTTGCCGCGGCCTGTGACCTGGTGTTCAAGGGGCGCGAGCAGCCGAGCGGGTATACCGAGCCGGTGCTCCATGCCCGGCGGCTGGAGTTGAAGACGGCGTGAGGGAAATTGCGGGCTCTGCCCCCGACGCGCTGCGCGCGCCTCCCCGGAGGTGTATCTGCCAAGATGAAGCAGGGACCGGGGGCGGGCGCGCGCGTTAACCTTAATGGGAGGGATACGGGATGATTTCACTGGATCAGGCGCGGACCATGGTGTCGGTGGCGCGCGAGAAGGGGCGTGAGATGGGGCTGAAGCCCTTGTCGGTCTGTGTGCTGGATGCGGGCGGGCACCTCCTGGCCTTCGAGCGGGAGGACGGGGCGAGCCCGGGCCGCTTCGAGATCGCGCGGGGCAAGGCCTATGGCGCGGTGATGCTGGGAATGCCGGGCAGCGCGCAGATGGCGCGGGCCGAGGGGCAGGCTTATTTCATGGCCGCGGTGAACGGCGCTTTCGGCGGCAAGGTGGTGCCGGTGCCGGGCGGTGTGCTGGTTCTGAAGGATGGCGCGGTCGTGGGCGCCGTGGGCGTCACCGGCGACACGTCCGACAATGACGCGGCGGCGGCCGTGGCGGGGATCGAGGCTGCGGGGTTCGAGGCGCAGGCATGAGCCGGCGGCTGATCTCCTCGGGCTCGCCCTTCGAGGCGGAGATCGGCTATTCGCGGGCGGTCGTGGCCGACGGTTGGGTCTTCGTGGCGGGCACCACGGGGTTCGACTACGCGACGATGGAGATATCCCCGGATGTCGCGGCACAGGCCGAGCAGACCTTTCGCAACATCGACGCGGCCTTGCGGCAGGCTGGGGCCACGATGGCCGACGTGGTGCGCGTGCGCTACATCCTGCCCGACGCGGACCTGTGGGAGGCTTGCTGGCCCGTCACCCGCGCCTGGCTGGGTGAGGCGCGGCCGGCGGCCACGATGATCGTGGCGGGGTTGCAGGACCCGAGGATGAAGATCGAGATCGAGGTGACGGCGCGACTGCCGCACGGGGGGTGAGGATGCCGAGAGAGATTTCAACCGATGCGGCCCCTCCGCCCTTTTCGGCCTATGCGCAAGGCGTCGAGATCGAGGGTGGCGCGCGGCAGATCACCGTGGCGGGGCAGGTGGGTGTAACGCCCGATGGCGCGCTTGCCGGCGACGCGCGGGCGCAGCACCGGCAGGCCTGGGCCAATGTCGCCGCCGTGCTGGAGGCGGGCGGCATGACCCTTGCCGATATCACCGAGATCGTGGGCATCGTGACCGGGCCCGAGGGTGTGCCGCTCTTCCGGGAGGAGCGCGAACGCGCGCTGGGCGACACGCGTGCAGCAGCGACGCTGCTGGTGGCGGGGCTGGCCAGCCCCGACTGGCAGGTCGAGATCATGGTACGCGCGGCGCGCGCGGAGTGAGACTGGTCCGGCAGGATCGGCCCGCCGGAACCTCGACGGTGCAGGTGCTTTCGAAGGTCTGCATCCCTTCCTTCTGACTGGGGTTTGCGCTGCCGAAAAAACGGGCATCTGCACACATGCAGCCCATCCGTGCGGCGGATGACCTTTCCGATCGCAAGGATTAGGGCTAGGTAAGGAACACTGGCAAGACGTGGGACACCTGCATGACCCGGCCCGTGATCGGCATTATCGGCAATCATCACCTGATCAACGATCAGTATTCCACCCATGCGGGCGGCACGATGAACTCGGAAGCCGTGGCCGAGGTGGCGGGCGGTCTGCCGCTCGTGATCCCCGCCGATCCGCGCTTCGTTTGCGTCCGTGAATTGATGGAGGTCTGCGACGGCTTCCTCTTCACAGGGGGCCGGCCCAACGTGCATCCCGAGGAATACGGCGAGGCCGCGACCGAGGCGCATGGCGCCTTCGACCGGGCGCGCGACGCGGTGACCCTGCCGCTGATCCGGGCCT
>CAZVQL010000377.1:0-2234 GCA_964629305.1 uncultured Roseicyclus sp. | reverse complement strand
CAAGATACACCTCAGTGATGAACTCGCCGGGATGCGGAGGGTTGTGCATGGCCATTAATGGCAGTCCCACATATCGGTCAGACCCGATCGAAGCCGCAAGTGTATGGCGTTGCGCATCACGCAACAAGCCGCGAAAACGATGGTTGCCGCATGACCCTCGCCATGTCGTAGCATCAACTCCCGTCACCCCACTCCGGAGGCCATTACATGAAAGCGACCCGATTCGCGGCCCTGGCCGCATTGCTGCTGCTGTCCGGCGGTGCACTCGCGGAAGATGCTGCCGCCCCGGCGAGCCCGGCCTTCGACGCGGCGCTGGCCGAGACGCTCGGCGCGGACGAGTACGGCATGCGCCAGTACGTGCTGGTCATCCTGAAGACCGGCCCGACGCCGGTGCCCGCCGGCGCGGTGCGCGACGAGATGTTCCGCGGCCACTTCGCCAACATGCAGCGGCTCGCGGCGGAAGGTAAGTTAGCTTTGGCAGGCCCGCTCGACGGCGTGGACGGCTGGCGCGGCCTGTTCATCCTGGCGGTCGACGACCTGGCAGAGGCGGCGGCGCTCGTCGCCACCGACCCGGTCGTCATCCATGGCGAGATGATCGCCGAGTACCACGCGTACTACGGCTCGGCCGCCCTGATGCTGGTCAACGAGACCCACGAGAAGGTGGCGCGGAAGGGGTTTTAGGCATCGCTCTTGAGCGGGAAGCGCTCGGGGTTCCGCTCAGTCCTCCATCCCTTTTCGAAGTTCCGCCATGACCTGTTCGAACGGGATAAGTTTCTCGGCCTTCTCTTCCTCGGACATGGCGTCAACCTCCGCGACCCTGCGGAGCAACTCCTGGTGGGTGTCCTGGACGGTCGCCTCGCAGAAGCCGTGAAACGTCATGTCGTACAGGCAGTGCGCTACCACATGTGCCGGCGAATGAGCCTCGAGGGTGGCCGGCTCGATGGTCATGCCAAGCCACTCGCGCCAGGGGCGAAGCGAAAGAGACCATGTGGTCTGCTCGGCACCTTGCTCCGCTCGGGCGCGCTCGTCCCAATGGGCGAACTCCTCCAGATCGCGGTTGCACGTGCCATCTCGCCCGATCACCTCGAGGGCCGGTTCCTCGTCAGGTTCCAGCCGTGGTGCGCACTCGATCGCGATCCGCATGGAACTTGCTTCAGGCCGCAACGCGCGAAGCTCCCGCAGGACGCGACGATATTCATCCAGTCGCGGGCGTTCGTCGGGGTAAAGCCACGCCAGCGCGGCCTTGATTTCCGGCCACCTGGTGGTGGCTGTCAGTTCTGCGAGTGTCGTCATTTCTGTGCGCCCTCACCAGTTTTTTCCCGCTGCGCCAGGCCCGGTGATCGTGCATTCTGCCGAGACTTGGGCAGCGGAACCTAAACGGATACCATATTGGCACCATTTCGGTTTCGCACAGGACCGCCCATCATGAGCACGTCCATCACTTTGAAGAACATCCCCGAACCCCTGTACCGGCGCATCAGGATAGCCGCTGACCGGCATCACCGCAGCCTCAACAGCGAGATCCTTGCCCGGCTGGAGCAAGCGCTGGCGCCCCATCCCGTGGACGTCGAGGAATCGCTGCAACACGCGCGTCGCCTGCGCGAGCGTTACACGGGGCCGCCGCTGACGATCGATGACATCCAGGCGGCGATCGACCAGGGGCGGCGGTGATCGTCGTCGACACCAACGTGATTGCTTATCTCCTCTTGCCGGGTGACCGCACGAAGGCGGCGGAGGCTTTGCGTCGCCGGGACGGGGAGTGGGCGGCGCCGCTGTTGTGGCGCAGCGAGTTTCGTAACGTGCTGGCGACGCTCATTCGCCTGGGGCGCATCGAACTGCTGATCGCACAGGCCATCCAGGAGCAAGCCGAACGGCTGCTGGCCCCACTGGAGTTCGCGGTGGATTCCGAATCGGTGCTCGCATTGGCCGCGAGCTCGGGCTGCTCGGCCTACGATTGCGAATTTGTCGCGCTGGCGGATTACCTGGATGTGCCGCTCGTCAGCGCCGACCGGAAGCTCAAGGCAAAATTTGGCAAGCGGGTAAGAATGTTGTCGTGATCGCCTGATAACCGGGACTTTTTGGACGAAACCCATAGAAATAACCGATTGCGACTCGACGGCATCGGCGCAACAATACTGTATATCTGAACAGTATCCAGGAGCGCCGCAATGCCCCACGAAGACCACCGCCAACCTGGCCCCGCGCTGAACCCCGAGGGCTTCGCCCGCCAGGCC
>CAZVQL010000376.1:0-2248 GCA_964629305.1 uncultured Roseicyclus sp. | reverse complement strand
AATATGCGCTGCAAGTCCTCTTTCTGTTCGGTGCTTTGCCAGGTTGACCCCAGATAGGGCGGGTTCCCGCAGATATAGGTCTCGCCCCCCTCGTTCGCGAAGTCGATCTGCGCCTGATCCAGCGGCGACATGAACAGGTCATCGGCCTGAAACTTCACCCCCGTCCCCGTGGGCGGGCAGACCGACAGCCAGTCCAGCCGCAGGGCGTTGCCGCAGGTGATCCAGTTCTGCGCGTCCAGCGGCAGGAATTCGGCCAGCGCCTCTTTCTGGCCGCGATAGGTCACGTCGCATTGGTATTCCGCGATGATCAGCGCCAGCCGCGCGATCTCGGCCGAGAAATCGCGCAGCTCGATCCCGCGATAGTTGGTCAGGGGAATGTCGGTGCGGCGCTGCGGCTCGCCCCGCCGCTTGTTGATCTCGTATTCCAGCGCGCGCATTTCCTTGTAGGCGATGACAAGGAAGTTGCCCGACCCGCAGGCGGGATCGAAGACGCGGATCTTGGCCATGCGGGCGCGCAGATTGGCCAGCTTGCGCGCGTTGTCGCCCGCCGCCTCCAGCTCTGCCCGCAGATCATCGAGGAAGAGCGGGTTCAGCACCTTCAGGATGTTCGGCACCGAGGTGTAGTGCATGCCGAGGACCGAGCGTTCCTCTTCATCCGCGACGGCCTGGATCATGGAGCCGAAAATGTCGGGGTTGATCTGCGTCCAGTCGAGGCTGCCGATATGCGACAGGTAGCGCTGCGCGATCTTGGAAAAGCGCGGCACATCGGTGCTGCCCGAAAACAGCCCGCCGTTCACATAGGGAAAGGTGTCGGCCCAGCGGGGCAGCCTGGCCTCGTTTGGCGATGGGGGTGTTCATCGCGCGGAAGATCTCGCCGATGACTTCGTGCGTGTTCGACCCGTCGCGGTTGGCCATCTGGTCGATGGTGGCGGTGAACAGGTTGTCGCTGACGAAGATGTCGGTGTCTTCGGCGAAGAAGCAGAAGATCAGCCGCGCCATGAAATGGTTCATGTCGTGGCGCTTCTCGGCGCTGCCCCAGTCGGGGTTGTCCTTGATCAGCTCGACATAGAGCCGGTTGAGGCGGCTGGTCGCGCGGATGTCAAAGGCGCTTTCGCGGATCTGCTTGACGGTGGAGATGCCGGCGAGCGGCAGGAAGAAGCCGAAATGGTCGGGGAAATCGGTGTAGCGGCAGGCGATGGTTTCGCCGGTGGTGATATCCTCGGCCTCGAGGTCGATGCCATCGGTGGCGAGGATGAACTTGGCCTTGGCGCGGGTGGTGGCGGGGCTGTCGCGAAGGGCGGTCAGGGTCGCCGCGATGTCGCCCGGCGCGCAGGTCGCAAGGTGGATGTTGTTGGTCTGCAGGACGCCGCCGAGGTCGGACTTGTTCGACGCGCCGGTGCGCAGCCGCTTGATGGTCGTGTCCTTGTTGCCGAAGGCCATGAGGAAGGCATAGGGGAACTCGGCCGCGTCAAAAGGCTGCTCGGCAAGTTCGGAAACAATCGGTCGCCCAGCCGCGCGACGTGTGGCAGCGATGGCGGCATAGGACTGCGCGGCGTCGCTGTCGAAGGGCAGGATGCGACCGGCGAGGTCCTCGCGCAGGATACGGTCCACGGCGTCAACCAGCGCGGCGCGGCGCTTGCCGTTCCCCATGATCGCGAGGCCGTAGCGCAGCTCTGCCTCCGATATCGAGGTCAGGTAGACGTTGAGCCCGTCCTGAGCGGACAGCCAGTGTTCGACCTTGGGCTCCGGGGCCGGGCGCAACAGCTCGGAGATGACATTCGTGTCGAGGATGATCATGCGTCAGGCCTGGTCGAACGCGGGCGGTTCACGCATGGCTTCACGCTGCGGAAGGTCGAGATCAACGCCACCCAGCGGCGCGACCCGTGCCCGGATCGCCGCGGCAAGATCGTGGGATGGCTTCGCTTCGCCGACGACATGGCGCAAGATCTCGCGCGCCTCCTCTTCCATCGAGCGGCCATGCTCGGCTGCGCGTATGCGAAGGCGGCGCTTCACGTCATCGTCAAGGTTCCGGATGGTAATGCTTGCCATGATATCCTCCTGAGAGGAGTGTAATCATCGCAATCAATGCGATCAAGACTAATCGCCTGAGTGCAGAGCCTCATAGCCCCGCCGCTTCTTCACCGCTGCCAGCTTCATCAACGCGGTGATGGCCTTGCCTTCATCAGGGTGCGTCTCGACCATCATCTGCCCCCGGAAACCGATCCGACCCCACTCGCGCACGAGGCTG
>CAZVQL010000375.1:390-2263 GCA_964629305.1 uncultured Roseicyclus sp. | reverse complement strand
TTCAGGCGCTTGTCGCCCAGGGAGATGGCCTGCAGTTCAGAGGCCAATTTGGATTGGGTGCGGCTCTTTTGAAACGACACTCAGCAGCGACAAAACAAGCGCTTAGCCAGCTGGAAAGGGGATAACAGGGAAGACAGGGCCTCCAGTCGGGTGCGAAACTGAAGGGACGAAACTTTATCCCGCTGCCCCAAGGAGACCCTGTCGATGCCATCCTACACGATTTCCACGCCGCACTTCGATTACTACGCGGGCGCGATCACTCAGTTCGAGCAGCTGCTCGAGACGCTCAGTGGTGAGCAAGCCCAGCGCGCCACGCACGGGGAGATTGAGGCCTTGATCCAACAGGACGGCATGAAACTGCTGTGTCAGATGATCCAGGGTCACCTGGACCAGCGCGCCCAAGAAGAACCGCGGCAGACCTCCGTAGTTGGCGCGGATGGCTACCCGCGCACGCATCACCGCGCGGGCTGCACCCGGCTTCTGGAGACCCGCTTCGGGGAAGTGAAGGTCACCCGCCGGGGCTACGGCGCGCCGGGATTGGAGAGCGTCTTTCCCCTGGATGCGGCGCTTAACCTCCCGCCAGACAAGTACTCTCACGGCTTGTGCGAGGTGGTGGCCGACGCGGTCGTGGATGGCTCGTTCGATGCGGCCTGTGCGCATCTCAAACAGGCCGGTGGCGGGCAGATGGCCAAGCGCCAGGCCGAAGACGTGGCTGTGCATCTGAGCCAAGACTTCGATGCCTTCTATGCGCAGCCCCTTCTCGCGCAGCCGCCGAGTGAGTCGTGCGAACGGTTCCTAATCATCAGCGCCGATGGCAAGGGCATCGTGATGCATCCGCGCGATCTGCGCGAGGCCACGCGCAAGGCGCGGGAACGCCAAGCGCACAAGCAACAGACCCGACTGAGTCCCGGGGAGAAAAAGCAGCGCAAACGCATGGCCACCGTGGCCTCGGTCTATGAGGTCGACCCCTACCCGCGCACCCCAGAACAAATCCTTGATCCCAAACAAGCCCCTGAAGGCAAGCGTCCCCGCGTCCAGAACAAGCGCACCTGGGCGCGCGTGGAGGCCGATCAGCGCACCGTCATTGAGCAAGCCTTCGCCGAAGCCATGCGCCGAGACCCGGATCAACAACGCCGCTGGGTTGTCCTCTGTGACGGCCAGGAGGATCTGCTGCGTCAGGTCACGGCCGCTGCCGAGCGCTACAAGGTCGAGGTGGTGGTGATCCAGGACTTCGTCCATGTGCTGGAATATCTGTGGAAAGCCGCGCATGCGCTCTTCCCCGAGACCCCGACCGAGCGTGAGCAGTGGGTCATGGAGCGCGCCATGGCCATCCTTGAAGGACGCGCTCACGACGTCGCCGTGGGGCTACGCCGCGCTGCGACCCGCAAGCAGCTTGGCGAGGCGGCACGAAAACCGGTCGATAAGGCCGCCGACTATCTCGATAACAACCGTGCGCGCCTGCGCTACGATCAAGCGCTCGCGCAGGGAATGCCCATCGCCACCGGTGTCATTGAGGGTGCCTGTCGCCATCTGGTCAAGGATCGCATGGACCTGACCGGGGCACGCTGGGGGTTGGCACGCGCCGAGGCCATCCTGAAGCTGCGTTCACTGAAAATCAGCGGCGACTTACCCGCGTATCTCGCGTTTCACTTCGACACTGAGCGCCAACGCCACTACCCCGGGCCGCCGATACCACTGAACATGCCCGTGGCGGCATGAGGTTTCACTTGCGAACCCAACATGGACAGGAGTCATCACCCGCAACCGCTGGATTCTTCGGTGCTGGGCGTCGTTCTAAAAGAGCCGCACCCAATTCAAAATTAAGCGGATGGCGATCTTACCCAAAAACAGGGTATCCCGAGGCACCCCATTC
>CAZVQL010000375.1:0-380 GCA_964629305.1 uncultured Roseicyclus sp. | reverse complement strand
TTGCCTGGACTTGCGTGTGGAGTTGATCACGCAGGTCGCTTCGGGCCAGCGGCGGCAGTGTGGTGTCGGGCTGCATCGGATCGCCCGGTGTCAGGGCTTCAGCCTCAGCTTGGAATGCTGCGACAAAGGCATCTGCAATTTCTGGCACCAGGATAAAGCGTTTGGCGGCAATGCAGCTTTGTCCGCCGTTTAGAAAGCGCGCATTGGCGGCCATGGTAGCAGCCGGTTCGACATCGGCGTCCTTCAGCACCACAAAAGCATCCGCGCCACCGAGTTCGAGGATCGAGGGTTTGATACTGGCACCGGCCGCTGCTGCGACCCGCCGTCCGGCGCTTTCGCTGCCGGTCTCACCAATGTCAAAGCCGTGCAGGTCGACAAAC
>CAZVQL010000374.1:1457-2277 GCA_964629305.1 uncultured Roseicyclus sp. | reverse complement strand
CATGAACCGGGATCGTTTCGGGCGAGGGGCGCTTCCACTTGGAGATGTCGAGCTTAGCACCCTTCATCTTGGCGTCGCCGTAGTAGCTGCCCCACTCCCAGGCGGCGATGGCAAGGCGCACGGGGTTCCGGGCAGAGCTGACGCCCATATCTTCGCCGGCGCCACGCCAGGCGACGGCACGGACATAGGCGTCGGTCAGGTTGTTGGCCTTCATGACCTCATATTTCGCGGCCTCGATCTCATCGACCGTGAAGGGGATCTCGAAGTCGATGCAGGAGGCCGAGTAGTGCAGCCGCTCGGAATGCTTCCGGGACTCGAAGATCTTGCCGTTATAGGCGCGCTCGCCCTCGAATACGGACGAGGCGTAGTGCATCGCGTGGGTCAGGATGTGCACGTTGGCCTCGCGCCAATCGATCAGCTTGCCATCCATCCAGATCTTGCCGTCACGGTTGTCGTAGGCTCCGGCCATCGTTCCGATCCTCGTCCAGTTTACCGGCTCTTCCTTCCGGTATGTTTTCGAAAGTTGCGCAAATTGCGTCCGGATCGGACATAATGTTGCGCAAAACGCCCTCATCGCTAGCAATTGATTCTTGGAAAGTCAACAAGGCTGACATAAACTGCGCCGAAAGCCCGGCAGGGGCGAGAAGGAAGGGACAGCCGATGGCCGATCGCAACGCGGCGAACCTGATGGGGCGCGGGGAGAGCCTGCTGTTCCTGACCGACGACCAGCTGCGCCGCGGGATCGAAGCGATGTTCTTCGCCTATCGCGGCTTCACTGCCGACCCCGACCGGATCTTGCAGGAATACGGTTACGGCCGGG
>CAZVQL010000374.1:103-1447 GCA_964629305.1 uncultured Roseicyclus sp. | reverse complement strand
CACCCGCGACAAGCGCGAGCGCCATCTCTACCTGACCCAGAAAGGGGCGGCACTGGAACGCGAACTGTCCGAGGCACAGCGCAACCGGATGCGCGACGCCTTTCGCGCTGCCGGGCCGGAAGCCGTCGCGGGCTTCCGGACCGTACTGGAGCAGATGATGGATCCCGACATGAAACGCCACTACGTGGACGGCGGGGAGGGCCCTAGATGACATACGACATCGGCGCCCACGTCCTGATCGTGGATGACGACGAGCGCATCCGCGGCCTGTTGCAGAAATTCCTGATACGCAACGGCTTCATGGCGACGATCGCGCGTGACGCAGCCCAGGCGCGGCGGCTTCTGTCCGGGCTGTCCTTCGACCTGATCGTGCTCGACGTGATGATGCCGGGCGAGGACGGGCTGAGCCTCTGCCGCGATCTGCGCGACGAGAACGGCACGCCGATCCTGCTGCTGACGGCCAAGGGCGACCCCGCGGACCGGATCACCGGGCTGGAGGCAGGGGCCGACGACTACCTTGCAAAGCCGTTCGAACCGAAGGAGCTCCTGCTCAGGATCAACGCGATCCTGCGCCGGATGCCGAAGCCGCAGGAAGAAGCCGAACTTCCGCAGGTGCTGCACCTTGGGCCAATCCGCTACGACCTTGAGCGTGCCGAAATGTGGCGCGGCACCGAGGCCGTGCGCCTGACGGCGACCGAGGCCGCGCTGATGCGGATTTTCACCGCCGAACCCAACCGTCCGATCAGCCGGATCGAGCTTGTCGGACTTCTGAACCGCGACAAGATCGGGGCTGAGCAGGTGCAGGAGCGCGCGGTCGACGTGCAGATCACCCGCCTGCGCCGCAAGATCGAGATGAACCCCAAGCAGCCGCGCTATTTGCAGACGGTACGCGGGGCGGGCTACATGCTGGCACCGGACTGAGATGGGGCCCTTGCCATGACGCTGCTTGTCGAGAACCCCGCGGGGCTGGATCACATCACCCCTGCCGGCCACCCCGAGCGGGTCGAGCGACTGGAAGAGATCAACGAGGTCCTGTCGGTGCCCGAGTTCGACTCGCTCGACCGGATGCTCGCGCCGATGGCCGAGGAGGCCGCGTTGCTGCTCGGTCATCCGCAGATCTACATCGACGCTGTGCGTCGACAGATCCCCGAGACGGGACAGACGGCGCTCGACCCCGACACATGGGCCAGCCCCGGCTCGTGGGAGGCCGCGCTTAAGGGCGTGGGCGGTTGCATCGCCGCCGTCGATGCGGTGCTGGACGGGCGCGCCAAGAACGCCTTCATCGCGACACGCCCCCCCGGCCACCATGCCGAGAAAACGCGCGCGATGGGCTTTTGCCTGTTC
>CAZVQL010000374.1:0-93 GCA_964629305.1 uncultured Roseicyclus sp. | reverse complement strand
CTCGTGGGAGGCCGCGCTTAAGGGCGTGGGCGGTTGCATCGCCGCCGTCGACGCGGTGCTGGACGGGCGCGCCAAGAACGCCTTCATCGCGAC
>CAZVQL010000373.1:0-2287 GCA_964629305.1 uncultured Roseicyclus sp. | reverse complement strand
GACGTGCAGCGCCTGACCTTCGAGGCCTACATGAACAAGGAACTGGTCAAGGCGCGCCCGCTGGCGCATATCAAGATCGGTATCAAGAACCTGGCCCACCTGACGGGGCTCGTGGCCCCGACACGCGTATGACCGACATGATCCCGGCCTGGGTGAACGGCACATTGACCCCCGTCGAAAAGCTGGAGGCCCATGTGAAGGGCCTTCGCCACAAGGCGATTTCCGTGTTTCTCATGCGGGGGGACAAGGTGCTGTTGCAAAGGCGAGCCTTGGGCAAATATCACACGCCAGGGTTGTGGGCCAACACCTGCTGTACCCACCCCCATTGGGGCGAGGTGGCGTTGGATTGTGCCACGCGACGGCTGGGGCAGGAGTTGGGGATCGTTGATATTCCTTTGGAATTTCGGGACACGGTCGAATACCGCGCCGACGTGGGCGGCGGACTGATCGAGCACGAAGTTGTGGATATCTTTGTGGGGGAACTGCCCGTGGGGCAGGAACCCGTGCCGAACCCCGACGAGGTGATGGACACGATCTGGCAACCGCTGTCGCAGTTGATGCGCGAGGTGGTGGAAAGCCCCAAGGGGTTCACCCCCTGGCTGCAGATCTACCTGCGTGACCACGCCGGGGTGATCTTTCAGGATGCCTGAGCCCACGGGCTGACAGGTGGACGCCGGATCGCTACCCTTTGACCACGGCAACCTGGTTAAGGGGGTTTCGATGCGGAATTTTTCTATCCTGCTTCTTTGTTTCTCGCTACTCGCTCCGGCTGCGCGCGCGCAGAGCCTGATCGCGGAATACTACGCGCTGATCGGACCGGCGGATTTCTACAACAGCTCGGGCGTGCGGCTCGGTGATTTCGGGGCGATCCTGCAACAGGATCGAGCGAACTATCATCGTTTCGGCCGACGCGATGACGGTGACGGCTGGGATCCGATCTTTTCTGATCCGGCGCAAAGGTCGCGCATCCCGCAGATCTGGCGGATCGCCCCCGGGTCGGAGTACATCCCAAGCTGGGTTGCCTCGGGTCAGACCCGCTACCTCAGGATCAGCGTCTATGGCGTGGGCAGCACGGCCCATTTCATGGTCGTGGCGGAAGGCGCGGGTTAAGCCCGCGCCTTTTCATCGAACCGCGCCGTCGCAACCCCCAGCGCATCCAGTGCGGCGGCGGCGATGTCCTGCGCGGTCAGGCCCGCGTCGGCGTACATGTCCGCCGGGCTGGCGTGGTCGATGAAGCGATCGGGCAGGGTCATCGTGCGAATGGCACAGCCGCGATCCAGCTGGCCCGTCGCCGCGAGGTGGTGCAGCACGAGCGCCCCGAAGCCCAGCATGGACCCCTGTTCAACCGTGATCAGTGCGCCGTGGTCCGCGACCAGACGGTCGACGAGCTCGGTATCCAGTGGCTTGGCGAAACGCGCATCGGCGATGGTTACGCTCAACCCCCGCGCCTCGAGCGCGCGCGCGGCCTCGGTCGCCTCGGTCAGATGCGCGCCGAAACTCAGGATCGCAACATCGCGCCCCTCCTGCAGGACACGGCCCTTGCCGATCTCCAGCACCTCGCCCGTCTCGGGCATCGGTACGCCAGTCCCTTCGCCCCGCGGATAGCGGAGGGCGATAGGCCCGCTGTCATGCGCGGCGGCGGTGGCCATCATATGCACCATCTCGGCCTCGTCGGCGCAGGCCATGACGGTCATGTTGGGCAGCGCGGCGAGGTAGTTGATGTCGAAGGCGCCGGCATGGGTCGGGCCATCGGCGCCCACCAGCCCGGCGCGGTCGATCATGAAGCGCACCGGCAGGTTCTGCAGCGCAACGTCATGGACCACCTGGTCATACCCCCGCTGAAGGAAGCTCGAATAGATCGCGCAGAAGGGTTTCATCCCCCCCGCCGCCATCCCCGCGGCAAATGTCACGGCGTGCTGTTCGGCGATCCCCACGTCGAAGACACGACCCGGCATCGCCTTTTGCAGGATGTTCAGCCCCGTGCCCCCCGGCATCGCGGCGGTGACGCCGACAATGGCTGAATCTGTCTCTGCATGGCGCTTCAGGCACTCGCCAAAGACCTTGGTATAGGCCGGCGCGTTGGGGGTGGATTTCTGCTGCACGCCGGTCGCCACGTCGAACTTCGCCACGCCGTGGTAGCAATCGTCCGACAGCTCGGCCGGGGAATAGCCCTTGCCCTTCACTGTGACGGCATGGATCAGGACGGGGCCGGTGGCGCGCGCCTTCGCGCTGCGCAAGACGTTCAGCAGCTGGCCCATGTCATGCCCGTCGACCGGGCCGATATAGG
>CAZVQL010000372.1:0-2305 GCA_964629305.1 uncultured Roseicyclus sp. | reverse complement strand
CTTCTCCATGTCACGGCGGATCTTGTGGAAGCAGATTTCGACAAGTTCATCGCCATACCATTACCCATAACTCCCCGGCCCCAGCGTTGCCGAGGGCTGGACACAGTCTCCCAGATCTGCTGAGATGCCGTCCCATCATCATCACCGACGGGACGGGAGACCATGGACCAAGCCATTCCAAGCCGTTTATGTGGGCGCCCTTTCAACGAGACCGACTTAGCGCGCATTCGCCGCGAGATCGCGCTGGCGCAGCCGCCGCTGCGCGCGGAGATCGCCCGGCGGGTATGTCGCGCGCTGGAGTGGACCGATATCCAAGGCCGCCCCAAGCTCATGAGTGCCCGCGTGGGGCTGCTGCGTCTGCATCGCACCGGGCTCATCGCGCTGCCGCCACCGAGCTGGGGCAATGGCAATGGGCGGCGCTTCGTACCGCGCCCGGAGACCTGGCCCGAACCGGTTCCGGTGTCCGGCCCGCTGCGCGCGCTCAGCGGCTTGCACTTGGCGCCTGTGGGTGACCGACGTGCCTCGCACGTATGGAACAGCTTGATCGAACGCTACCACTACCTTGGCTACAGTCCCCTGCCCGGTGCGCAGCTGCGCTACCTGATCCAATGGGATGGTGGCGTACTGGGCGCCATCGGCTTTGGTGCGGCGGCCTGGACAGTCGCCGCCCGCGACCGCTGGATTGGCTGGATGCCCGCGCAGCGCCAAGCGCACTTGGGGCGCGTGCTCAACAACGCCCGCTTCCTCATCCTGCCCTGGGTGCAGGTCAAACACCTTGCCTCCAAGGTCCTGTCCGTGGCTGCGCGACAAGTCGCTGTCGACTTCCCCGCCCGCTACGGCGAGCGCGTCGTGCTGCTGGAGACCTTCGTCGAGACCCCGCGCAAAGCCTGCACCTGTTATCGCGCCGCCAACTGGCAGTATCTGGGCGAGACCACCGGACGGGGCAAAACCGACCGCACCCATCAGGCCGCGCTGCCGCGCAAAGCCGTCTATGTCTATCCGCTCTCGGGCGATTTCCGCGCCGCCCTGGGGGTGGCGGCATGAGCGCGCCTGAATCCAAATTGGCCTCTGAACTGCAGGCCATCTCCCTGGGCGACAAGCGCCTGAATCACCGCGCTCAGCAGGTGCTTGAAACCCTCGGTGCCAAGCCGACACAGAGCATCCCCGGGGCCTGCAATGGCTGGTATGAAACCCGGGCCGCCTATCGCTTTTTCGATCATCCCAGGGTCACCGCCGAGCAGGTGCTCGCCCCTCATTTCGCCTGCACCGAAGCGCGTCTGCGCGAACATCCCCGGGTGTTGTGCATCCAAGATACCAGCGAGCTGGACTACACAACCAAAAAAGGCATCGCCGGTCTTGGGCCGCTGAACTTTGAGAGCCGTTATGGGATGTTCATCCATCCCACCTTGGCGGTCACGCCCGAGCGCCTCGCGCTGGGGCTGCTGGATTTGCACACGTTTGTGCGCGAGCCCGGTAGCCTGGGCCAGGATAAAGACTCGCGCCGCCCGCTGGAGGAGAAAGAAAGCGTGCGCTGGGTCGATGGCTACGCGCGCGTCAATGCGCTGGCCGAGGAACTGAGCGACACGCGCTTGACCTATGTTGCCGATCGCGAGGGCGACATCTACGACCTGTTTGTTGAAGCGCCCATCCCCGAGAACAGCGCCGATTGGCTGGTGCGGGTGCAACATCGCGACCGCTGCTTGGCCGATGGCAGAAAGCTCAATGAGGCCCTGGACGCCGCCGCGGTGCTCACCGAGATCACCTTCGAGCGTCCCGCCACCAAGGGGGCCAAAGCACGCCAGGTCACGCAGGAGATCAAGGCGGTGCGCGTGACCCTGAAGGCACCCTGGCGCCCGGATCGCACCTTGCCCGATGTCACGGTCACGGCCTTGCTGACCACCGAGGTCAATCCGCCCGCCGGCGAGGAGCCACTCAACTGGCTGTTGCTGACCAATCTCCCCGTCGAGACCGCCGAGGAGGCCATCGAGAAGCTTTCCTGGTATCTTTGCAGGTGGCAAGTGGAAATTTTTTTCCGCATCCTAAAAAGCGGCTGCCGCATCGAGGAGCTGCAGCTCGAGACGCGCGAACGCCTCGAGCCGGCGATCGCTCTGTACATGATCATCGCCTGGCGGGTGCTCTACCTGACCATGCTCGGGCGCGAGTGCCCGGAACTGCCTTGCGATGCGGTCTTTGCCGAGGAGGAATGGAAGGCGGTCTATCTGGTCACCCAGCGCCAAGCCCCACCCGAGGAACCACCCTCGCTCGATTCAATGATCCGCATGGTCGCCAGTCTCGGCGGCTTTCT
>CAZVQL010000371.1:0-2322 GCA_964629305.1 uncultured Roseicyclus sp. | reverse complement strand
CGGTTCCTTCGGCATAGACCGCGTAGAGCGCGTTCACGAGGCCATCGCCGAACGCATAGGCGTAGACGTAGAAGGGCGAGTGGACGAAATGCGGGATATAGGCCCAGAAGGTCTCGTACCCTTCCATGAACTCGAAGACCGGCCCCAGGCTTTCGGCCTGTACCGACATCCACAGCGCGTTGATGTCGTCCGGCGTCAGCTCGCCACCGCGGCGCGCTTCGTGCAGCTTGCACTCGAAATCGTAGAAGGCGATCTGGCGCACGACCGTGTTGATCATGTCCTCGACCTTGCCCGCCAGCAGAACCTTCTTCGCGGCGTCGTCCTTTGCCTCGGACAACATCTTGCGGAAGGTCAGCATCTCGCCGAACACGCTCGCCGTCTCGGCCAGCGTCAGCGGGGTGGAGGACAAGAGCTCGCCTTGCTCTGCGGCCAGCCGCTGGTGCACGCCATGCCCCAGTTCATGGGCCAGCGTCATCACGTCCCGCGGCTTGCCGAGGTAGTTGAGCATCACGTAGGGGTGCACATCCACGACCGTGGGATGCGCAAAGGCACCCGGTGCCTTGCCCTCCTTGACCCCTGCGTCGATCCAGCCATCGGTGAAGAACGGCTCGGCCAGTTCCGCCATCTTGGGGTCGAACCCGGCATAGGCCTCGCTCACCACCTTGCGCGCTTCGTCCCAGCCAAAGACCTTCGTCGCTTCCATCGGCAGCGGCGCGTTGCGGTCCCAGACCTGCAACGTGTCCAGCCCCAGCCACTTCGCCTTCAGCGCATAATAGCGATGCGACAGCCGCGGATAGGCCGCGACCACGGCATTCCTCAGCGCCTCGACCACCTCGGGCTCCACGTGGTTCGCCAGGTGCCGCCCCATCTGCGGCGTCGGCAGCTTGCGCCAGCGGTCGGTGATCTCCTTCTCCTTGGCGAGCGTGTTGTGCACCCGCGCAAACAGCGGCAGCTTCTCGGCGAACGCCTCGGCCAGCGCCCGTGCGCCCGCCTCGCGCTGCGCGCGGTCCTGCTCGGTCAACAGGTTCAGCGTCGCCTCGATCCCCATGCGCTCGCCATCCACGTCGAACGTCATCCCGGCGATGGTCTCGTCGAACAGCTTGTTCCACGCGGACGCCCCCACGACCGACTGGTCATGCAGGAATTTCTCCAACTCGTCCGACAGCTGGTAGGGCTTCATCGCCCGCATCCGGTCGAAGACCGGCTTGTAACGTGCAAGCGCGGGGTCGCCGCCGAAGACCGCGGCGTAGCGGTCATCGGGGATGCGGTTGAACTCGAGGCTGAAAAAGACGAGCGGTGTGGTGAAACCGGTGATCTTGTCCTGCATGTCGGACATGAACTTGGCCCGCGCGGGGTCGGTCGTGTGCTGATAGTAGCGCAGGCCCGCATAGGACATGATCCGCCCCGCGATCACGTCGATCTTCTCGTAGCGCGTGATGCACTCCAGCATGCCGGCCGTATCGAGATCGGCAAGCTTCCCCTCGTACTCCGCGGCGAACCCGGCGCATTCGCCCTCCAGCCACTCCAGGTCGGCCTTCAATTCCGGCGCATCGGGCGCGGCGTAAAGATCCGTCAGATCCCAGACCGGCAGATCGCCCAGCGGCGCACCCCCGGCATCGGTGGCGGCATCACGGGGCAGGGCGGCGGGAAAGGGCAGGTGCATGGGAAACCTCGGGTGAAAGACACGTCCCCCAAGATATGGACCGCAGGGCCCGCACCCTCAACCCACGCGCCCCTTCATCTTGGCAGAAAACTCCGGGGGGAGGGGCCCAGCGCCGGGGGGCAGAGCCCCCACGGCCCGGGTCAGCGGGCCGCCCCCCGTCCAACGGATTTCGCGCGGAAATCCGAGCGGGTCTACAGCTCCACCTCGCCATCCTCGCCCACCTCGGGCGCGGGCTCGAAAGGTGGTGCATCCTCGCTCCGGCGGATGATGATGTCGCCATTGGGCAACCGTTCGGGCAGTTCGTAATAGCTCAGGTCATCGACCAGTTCGCCCATCCGCTGCAACAGCGGCACGACCTCCTCCTCAAAGAAGGGCCGCGCCTCCTCGAGCATCGGGCGCATGTCCTCCATCAACCCCTCGAGGATCAGGCCCATCCCCTCACCCAGCAGATCCAGCCCGTCGCGGACCGATCCGTCCTCCTCCTGCGCCGCCGCGGGCGCGGCAAGGCTCAGCATCAGGGCCGTCAGGATCACGTATTTCATGGCTTTCGTCCTCCATGGTCCCATCCCGGACATAGGCATTGGCGCGCGCCGTTTCACCCCGGCAGCGACAGGTCCAGCGTCACCGGGAAATGATCCGACGCTGTCAGAAGCGCATCG
>CAZVQL010000370.1:1686-2342 GCA_964629305.1 uncultured Roseicyclus sp. | reverse complement strand
TCGGCCACGGCGGCGAGTTCCGGCAGCGATCTCAACGGCATGGCAGTGAAAGCCGCCTGTGACGAGATCCGGGCGCGCATCGCGGGCGTGGTGGCTCCCGAGTTGCAGGCCGAGCCGGGCGAGGTGGTGTTCGAGGGCGGCATGGTCCGCGCGGGCGGCGCCGAGATGCCCTTCGAAGAGGCGGTCACGAAGACCTACATGGCGCGCGTCAGCCTGTCGGCGACGGGCTTCTACAAGACGCCCAAGATCGAGTGGGACCGCATCGCCGGGCGCGGGCGGCCGTTCTTCTACTTTGCCTACGGCGCGGCTTGCTCCGAGGTGGTGATCGACACGCTGACGGGTGAGAACCGCATCCTGCGGACCGATATCATCCACGATTGCGGCGCGTCCCTGAACCCGGCGCTGGATATCGGCCAGATCGAGGGCGGCTTCGTGCAGGGCGCGGGCTGGCTGACCACCGAGGAGCTCGTGTGGGACGGCAAGGGGGCGCTGCGAACCCACGCACCGTCGACCTACAAGATCCCGGCCTGTTCGGATCGTCCCGATGTGTTCAACGTGGCCCTCTGGGATGGTGCGAACCGGGAAGAGACGATCTATCGCTCCAAGGCGGTGGGCGAGCCGCCGTTCATGCTGGGTATTTCCGTACTGATGGCCCT
>CAZVQL010000370.1:0-1630 GCA_964629305.1 uncultured Roseicyclus sp. | reverse complement strand
CATGAGCGGCATTCGCGTCACCGTGGCCGGTGTCCAGGGCTCCGCCCCGCGCGAGGAGGGGGCGGCGATGCTGGTGCGTGGCGATGGCATCCAAGGGACCATCGGCGGCGGCGCGCTGGAGTGGGAGGCGATGCGGATCGCCCGCCAGATGCTGGCCGATGGCGCGGACTATGCCGAGCGCAAGATGCCGCTCGGACCCGCGCTTGGGCAGTGCTGCGGCGGCGCGGTGGTGTTGCGCTTCGAAGCCGTCGAGGAATTGCAGCACCCGCTCGGTGCCGACCTGTGGGTCTGGGGCGCGGGGCATGTGGGGCGGGCAATCGTGGGCGTCATGGCCCCCCTGCCCCATGTCGCGATCACCTGGGCCGATACCGGGCCGGCGCGCTTTCCCGACGACGTGCCCGAGGCGGTCGAGACCGTGGCCGCTGCCGACCTGCCGCGGCTGATGGCGCATGCGCCGGTCCATGCCCACCACCTGATCCTGACCTATTCTCACGAGATCGACCTTGCGCTTTGCCACGCCGCCCTGACCCGCGGCTTTGCCAGTTGCGGCCTGATCGGGTCGGCAACGAAATGGGCGCGCTTCCGCTCGCGGCTTGCCGCGCTTGGCCATGCGGATGCTGAAATTTCACGCATTGCCTGCCCGATAGGCGATCCCGCCCTCGGGAAACACCCGCAAGCCATTGCCGTGGGGGTCGCCGGGCGGCTAGTGAAAGAGCATCTGCACAAGGAATCGGCAGCAAAGCCGATCCACCGGGGGAAAGCGACGCGCACGTGACGGCACTGCTCGAGATCGAGGGGCTGACCAAGGCCTATCCGGGTGTCGTCGCCAATGATGACGTGTCGTTCAGTATCCAGCCGGGCGAGGTGCACGCGCTTCTGGGCGAGAACGGCGCGGGCAAGTCGACGCTGGTCAAGATGATCTACGGGCTGGTCAAGCCCGACCGCGGCGCGATGCGCCTGAACGGGGCGGCCTATGCGCCGGCAGAGCCGCGGGCGGCGCGGTCTGCGGGCGTCGCGATGGTGTTCCAGCATTTCAGCCTGTTCGAGGCGTTGAGCGTCGCCGAGAACGTGGCGCTTGGCATGGAGAACCCGCCGAAGCCGCGCGACCTGGCCGCGAAGATCCGCACGGTGAGCGAGACCTATGGCCTGCCACTCGATCCCGACCGGATGGTCGGCGACCTTTCGGCGGGGGAACGGCAGCGGGTCGAGATCATCCGGTGCCTGTTGCAGGACCCCAAGCTGCTGATCATGGACGAGCCGACCAGCGTGCTGACGCCGCAGGAGGTGGAGATCCTGTTTCACACGCTGAGGAAGCTTTCCGCCGAGGGAACGGCGATCCTGTATATCTCGCACAAGCTGGAAGAAATCCGGGCACTGTGTGACGCGGCGACGATCCTGCGTTTGGGCAAAAAGGTCGGAGAATGCACACCGCGCGACGTGACGGCGGCGCATATGGCGGAACTGATGGTCGGCAAGTCGCTAAGCGCGCCCGCGCGGGAGGCGGCGGAGCCTGGCGAGGTTCTCTTGCATGTCGCGGGCCTGTCGGTGACGCCGGCCTCGCCCTTCGGCACGCCCTTGCGGCACGTGGGCCTTGAGGTCCGAGCGGGCGAGGTGCTGGGCATCGGCGGGG
>CAZVQL010000369.1:0-2346 GCA_964629305.1 uncultured Roseicyclus sp. | reverse complement strand
AGAAGGAGCCATCTTTTTGGTTTATTTCTTGCACCTTGAAGGGTCCAATAGAATTTTTTGCCATCTTATTGACCTCTTCTCTTTGCGTAGTTTGCAGAGAAGTCCTGCGCCTCTTTCTTTTCGTTATGAACGTAGGAAGAATTCGCCCAAGTTCAACAGCTAAACGCGTAAACAATTGATATCATTGAAGCGGCATGCCCGCTTTTGCCACAACATGGCCGCTTCAGGCGGGTGTTTTAAGGTCCAGGGCTTCGAAGAGGTCGAGTTGTTCCGGTTGCTGTCGCGTGAGGGTTGTCTTGGTTGCCGGGCCGATACGGGCGATGTGCTGTTGAATGCGCTCGAGCAGATCGAGGGCGGTGCGCGGGCTTGCGCTGTGCCCCTTGGCCTTCAGACGCATCCGCATGACACGGTAGAGCACCAGGGCGAGAAAGCAGATCAGTGCATGGGCGCGGATGCGATCGGGGAGCCGGTGGTGAACCGGCGCGATCTCGATGTCGGACTTCAGCACGCGGAAGCCACGCTCGATATCTGCGAGGCCCTTGTAGCGGGCGACGGCTTCGGTGGGCGTGAGGTCCGGGGCGTTTGTGATCAGCGCGAGCTTGCCGTCAAAGAGTTCGGCCTCGGCGATGGCGTCTTCATCGACCGACCAGCTGAACCGGTCGGCGTTGAGGTCTGCCTTGAGGAAACGCGTCAGTTCGGCCTCTGCGACGGCGCGGGTGAAGCGGCTGTAGGCCCCGCGGTCGGAGGCGCGGCGGCCCTTGGCGGTTTTTCCGGCATCCTGGGCGTCGAGCTTGCCGACCATTTTCTCTGCCATCGCCTCCAGCTCAGCGATGCGGGCGCGACGGCGCTCGCCCTGTTCAGCGGCACGAAGCGGATCATGGGCGACGATCAGGCGATGACCGGCAAAGCGATCCTCGGCCAGCCCGTCCTCGTCGAAAGCCATGTCCCTGAAGGTCTCGACCAGATCGCTGTAGCGACGCGCGGGGACGGCCAGGATGAACTCCAACGTTCGCCCACCCTGCTCGGCCAGCGATGTCAGGGCGCAGATATTGTCGAGGCTCAGCAGCCCGCGATCGGCCACCAGGATCACGCGCTCGATGGGGAAGCGCTGCAGGACGGTGGCCAGCATGGACTGCAGGGTCCTGGTCTCGGCCACGTTGCCCGGATGCACGGTATGCATGAGCGGCAGCCCCTCGGCGGTCTGCACGACGCCGAGGACGAACTGGCGTGCGATGCCACCGGTCTGCTTGTTCATGCCGAAAGCGCGGATATCGTCGTCGACCTCGCCTTCGCCATGGATGCGCACCGTGGTCAGGTCGTAGAAGACAACGGTCAGATCCCGGTCGACCAAAGGACGGATCTGTTTAGCCAATTCAGCCTCGACCCTGTCGACGTTGTCCATGAGCGCATCCATGGCACGCAGGAGGTGGTGATGCTCGACCTTGGCCGGCATCTCCGGCATGGCCACGGTGTCCAGCCAGCGCAGGCACCCCAGCTTGCTTGTGGGATCGCACAAACGGTTGAAGACCATCGCCCGAACGAGTGTATCTGCGTCGATCTTGCGCCGCCCGGATCGCATCGCACGTCCAAGGGCGCGGTCGAAGCCAAGGTCCTTCCAAAGCTCGTGCAGGGCAAAGACGTTGCCATAGGCCTTGGAGCTTTCGATCTCGACGGGCAAAGCCGTGTTGTCGCTCCGCCCGATCGCCCGGTTCAAGCCATTGATCAGGGGATCGAGTTTGGCAGGGTTCAGATCTTCAAGTCGGCCAAGGTTGGCGACGACCCGATGACGGACCTTCCCCTGTTCGTTCCGATAGCCCTCGACCAGTTGCAGATACTGGCGTCCGCCGGATCTCGTGATCTTCGTGTACATGTCGCGACACTATGCACCGACACGCTATGCATCAATACCCCAATCCGCTTTGACGTGCCACAACATGGATGCCACAAAATCCGGCCCTTGCACACGTGGAAAGCCCTTGTTTCATTGAACTCCGCATCGCCAAACCGGGTTCAAATCCATGCCGAAGTGTCGAACTTGGGGGGTCATAAGGCGATCTCCCATGTCCTGCTGCCCGTGATGGCGCCTGACGCGGTGCTCTGCACGGACGGTTTCGTCACCTACGAGCGGATCGTGAAGGACGAACGCATCCCGCACTTCGCGCTCAACGCCGGGCGGCGGACGAAGCGCACCCCGCGCAGCCACCACATCAACACCGTGAACGCCCTGATCAGCCGGTTCCGCGCCTTCATGCAGCCCTTCTGCGGACCCGCGTCAAAGAACCTCGCCGCCTACGGCCGCTGGCATGCCGCCCGGAACAACGCAGACCGCTCCTACTTGGATGCGCT
>CAZVQL010000368.1:0-2347 GCA_964629305.1 uncultured Roseicyclus sp. | reverse complement strand
TTCGTGGGCATGGAGCGCAGCGCGCTGCACCGCAAGCTGAAGTCGCTGGGTGTCGTCACCTCGTCGAAATCCGGCGCGCGCATCGCGCAGGTCGGCGAGGAGGATTAGGCGCGGATCAGAGCGGGTTGACGACCATCGCCTGCCCGCTGCCTGCGGGCCGGTAAAGGCAGGTGCTTTCGGTCAGCGGTGCCATCACGAGACTGGGCTGAACCCGCGTCTCGGGTTCGCAGAACGGCAGTCCCACGCGGGCATAGCCGCGCTCGCCCATGCAGCCGCGGGCGGCGGTGCGGCGGACATCGGCGTTGACGTCGACGGAGTAGGGTTCACCGCCCTCGAAATAGCCGGGCGTGATGGTGCAGGTCCCGCCCGCGTCGCAGGTCCGATGCGCGGGCACGAAGATGCGCGGCGTGAAGCGCGTTTGGGTGCGGACCGGGTATTCGCGCAGCGCCAGCGCCTCGCACTGGGCGAGGTCGGCGGCGCGGGTCGGCAGATCGACGCCCTCGGCATAATAGACGGTGGTCGCACCGCAGGCGGCAAGGCCAAGCGTTGCGATCAGCACGGCATGTGACGGACGCATCTGCGTTCCCCGGTCTGGCGGTCCCACGCCGACGCTAGCGGTGGCACGTGCCGCTGTCCAGCGTCAGATCACGACATCGAGCCGTTCAAGCCCATGGAAATGATAGATATTCGCGTATCTCGGCGGGCGGGCAAGGCGCAGGCCCGGATGCGTCTCGAAGAGGATGGGCAGCGCGATCTGCAACTCGAGCCGGGCGAGCGGCGCGCCGACGCAGAAATGCAGCCCCGCCCCGAAGGCAAGGTTCGCGGGCCCGTCGCTGCGGTCGGGGCGAAAGCTGTCGGGGGCATCGTAGACGGCCTCGTCCCGGCCGGACGAGGCCAGCAGCAGCCCGACCTCGTCGCCGCGTCGGAAGGTATGGCCGAAGAGCGTGACATCCTCGTAGGCCTGCCGCGTGAAGAGGTGCAGGGGTGGGTCGTGGCGCAGGATCTCCTCGACCAGCGGGGCGGGGTCTGGGCCGGGGCGCGCGCCGGTCTCGAGGCAAAGCTTGATGCCGTTGCCCATGGTGTGAACCGTCGCCTCGTGGCCCGCGTTCAGAAGCAGGATGCAGGTGGTGATCAGCTCGTCTGTGGTCAGCTTCTCGCCCGCCTCCTCGGCGGCGATCAGCGCGGTGATCAGGTCGTCGCGCGGGTCGCTGCGGCGGCGCTCGACGTAGTCGCGCATGAATGCCACGAAAGCTTCTGTCGCGGCGACGGCCTGATCCTCCTCGGCGCGGGTGCGACGGGCCTGGTACATCTGGACCATGGCGTTGGACCAGCCGAGCAGGTCGGGTGCCATCTCTTCGGGGACGCCCAGAAGGCGGGCGATGACGATGACGGGGATGGGCCGGCAGAAGGCATCGAGCAGGTCGGTCTCGCCTGGGTCGATCCGGGCGGCGAGGTCGCGGGAGAGCTGGGCAATCTCGGGCGACAGCGCCTGGATGCGCCGCGAGGTGAAGGCGCGCAGAACAAGGCTGCGCAAGCGGGTGTGGCGCGGCGGCTCGAGTTCGAGCATGGAATGCGCCTCGACCGCGTAGAAGGGCTTGAGGTGCTCGGGGATGGGGGGCGGCGCGATCGGCTCACGTCCGAAGCGGCGGTCACGCAGGATCGTGTTGACCGCCCCGTGCGTGGTGGCCATCGGCATGCCGTAGTCGTCCCAATGCACCAGCGGCCCCGCGGCGCGGGCGCGCGCGTAGAACGGGTAGGGGTCCTGGACGAAGGCGGGATCGGTGGGGGATTGGCTGAGGCGGTCCATGGGCCGAGATGTGCCATGCCGCGGCACCTGGGGCCAGCGTCGGAATGCGTATTTGGGGAAAGATGAAGGGCAAGGTGGCGCGTTAACCTTGATGTGGGGTTAACGCGCCACCGGGTCTTGGTGTCAGTCCGCGCCGCGCACCGGGATGGAGGCGTCGGGGCGGGGGTGGAAGATCTTCTGGATGAAGTAGATGCCCACCGCCGCGCCGAGGCCGATCAGGTCGGTGACGAACCCGCCCTCGATCATGAAGAGGGCCGCGAGGATCAGGCCCGCGCGCAGGAACCATGCGCTGCGCCCGCCCATGAACCAGCCCTGCACGCCGGCCGAGAGGAGGAAGACGCCGAAGGTCGCCGTGAGCCCTGCGCGGAGCACCTCGAACCAGGTGCCGTCCATCAGGAGCGCCGAGTTGTAGAAGAACATGAAGGGCACGATGAAGGCGGCAAGCCCGATCTTGAACGAGGCGACCGAGGTTTCCATCGGGTTGGCGCCCGAGATGCCCGCCGCCGCGTAGCTGGCGAGCGCCACGGGCGGCGTGATGGC
>CAZVQL010000367.1:0-2359 GCA_964629305.1 uncultured Roseicyclus sp. | reverse complement strand
CCCGTCGGCACGCAGGTCGAGGGCGAGGTCAAGAACATCACCGAGTTCGGTCTGTTCATCGGCCTTCCGGGCGATATCGACGGCATGGTCCACCTGTCCGACCTGACCTGGGAAGGGCGTGGCGAGGACGTGATCGGCGAGTATCGCAAGGGTGACGTGGTCAAGGCCGTCGTCACCGAGGTCGACACCGACAAGGAGCGTATCTCGCTCTCGATCAAGGCGGTCGAAGGCGACCCCTTCGCCGAGGCGATCGGCGGCGTGAAGCGCGGCTCGATCATCACCGTCGAGGTGACGGCGATCGAGGATGGCGGCATCGAGGTGGAATACGAAGGCATGAAGTCCTTCATCCGCCGCTCCGACCTGTCGCGTGACCGTGCCGAGCAGCGCCCCGAGCGCTTCCAGAAGGGCGACAAGATCGACGTCCGCGTCACCAACGTGGATGCCAAGACCCGCCGCTTGGGCCTGTCGATCAAGGCGCGCGAGATCGCCGAAGAGAAAGAGGCCGTGGAACAGTTCGGCTCGTCCGACTCGGGTGCATCGCTGGGCGATATCCTGGGCGCCGCTCTGAACAAGAACGACGACTGACACCACGTGTCAGGTACCTGATTACGGAAAGGCCCCGCGCACATCGCTCGGGGCCTTTTCATGTCAGCCTGAGCCGCGTGAACCGGCCTCCGGCCATTTGACAGGTCCGGCACTTGGGTGCATCGCTTGAGGATCACATGTCGAAGGGGGCGCCGGGCCAGTGACACTGGAGATCGTTGAAGATCAGAGGCGTGCTCGCCTCGACGGGCGTGACCTGTCGCTTGGGGCGCGGGCGTTCGATGTGCTCAGCCATCTTCACGCACACGCCGACAGGGTCGTTTCCAAGGCCGAACTGCTCGATGCCGTCTGGTCCGACCTGACGGTCGAAGAAGGGAACCTGAGCGTCCAGATCGCCGCGCTGCGCAAGGCGATCGGCAAGGAGGCGATCAAGACCGTCCCGGGCGTAGGCTATCGCCTGACGCTGGGCGCTGCGCCCGCCGCCCCGGCGGCACCCGGCCCGGCCCTGCCTCAGGTGCCGTCGCTGGCCGTTTTGCCCTTCGCCAACCTGACCGGAAGCGCCGACCGCGACTACCTCGTCGACGGGATCGTGACCGAGGTCATCTCGGCGCTCAGCCGGATCTCGGGGATCTTCGTGATCTCTTCCACGTCCACCTTCACCTACAAGGGCCGCACCGTCGACCTGTCCGAGGTCGGGCAGGAACTGGGCGTGCGCTACGTGCTTGAGGGCTCGATCCAGGCGGCGGGCGACCGGTTGCGTATCTTCACGCAACTGGTCGAGGCCGACAGCGGCCATACCATCTGGCAGGAGCGGTTCGACGGCACCGCCGCCGATATCTTCGATCTGCAGGACGAGGTCGCCGCCCGCGTGGCCGGCGCGCTGGAGCCAAGGCTGCAACATGCCGAGGTGCTGCGCGCACAGGCGAAACCGACCGAGAGCCTGGCGGCCTATGACCTGTGCTTGCGCGCAACGCCGCTGATCCAGAAGCTGCACGTGCCCGAGGCACTGACCGAAGGGCTGGCGATCCTGCGCCGCGCCCTCGAGCTCGATCCCGGCTACATCAACGCCCATGCGCAGGTCTGCTACGCGCACACCTCGGCTTTCGCCACGCGCTGGTGGACGTTTCAACAGGCACAAGCGGCCATGCCCCACGCGCGCCGTGTTCTGGACAGCGGAACCGACGATCCGCTCGCGCTGGCCTATGTCGGTCACTACATGGCCTATATCGGGCGCGGCTATCAGGAGGGGCTGACTGCGCTCCAGCGGGCCGCGGTTCTGAACCCCAATTCCGGAACGGTGCAGATGCTCCTGGGTTGGGTCTTCAACTACCTCAACGAAACTGCCCCGGCGATCGAACACCTCGAGCGCGCAAAGCGGCTCAGCCCGTTGCATCCGCATATCGGCGTGATCAACAGCGGGATCGGCAACGCCTATGCGCAGGCGGGCGACTACGAGACGGCGGTGCGCCATTTCGAACAGGCAATGACCGAATACCCCGAATTCGCATCGAACCAGATGATGCTGATCGGCGTCTACTGGGCGCTGGGGCGCAAGGGGGATGCGGCGCGGATGGCAGAATGGCTGCGCCGCAAGGTGCCCGACATGACGGTGCAGACCTTCATCGAGACACGTCCCCATCATAGCGAAGACTATCGCGATCTGATGGTCGAGGCCCTCCGGGGCACCGGTTTCCCCGGCTGACGCAACCCCTGTCAACCTGTCGCAGCGATGGCGCTTGCCCTTGCGGGTGCAAGCATTACCTCCGTTTCAGAAATTTCTGAAATCTCTGCGCGAACAGGGTTTTGACATGGCACT
>CAZVQL010000366.1:0-2381 GCA_964629305.1 uncultured Roseicyclus sp. | reverse complement strand
ACCGGGACGACGGGCACATCGACAGAATCGACAGCGTCGACGACCGGAACGACCGGGGCGACCGTGTCCGGCAGGGTCAGAACCCGGTCGTCGAACTGGATCCGGGCGATGTTGATCAGCGTGTCGGTGCCCGTCGCGGCGCCGATGACACGTCCGCCCCCCAGGTCGATCACGTAGTCGGCGGCGTTTCCCGCGTAGATCACCGTGTTCACACCGCCGCCGCCATCGAGCACATTGTCGGCCGCGTTGCCGATCAGGATGTCGTCGCCGGACCCGGTGGTGAGGTTCTCGATCAGCGACCGCGTGTCGCCCTCGTGCAGCATCGACATGTAGATGTTGAACCCGGCATGAATCCCGCTGGCCAGTTTCGCGGCCTGGAAATCGCCATCGGTGTCGAAGCGGATGCCGCGGCCCGGGTTCAGGTCCGCATGCATGTTCGTGGTATACTCCGACAGATCGATATGGTCGGTCCCGTTGCCGTCCCACAGGGTCCGGAACACCCGGTTGCCACCGGGCGTGCCCAGCGACACGCCATCCACGAACATCTCGCCGGTGGTCGTGCTGACCGTATAGGTCGTGTCCCCGGCCAGCGTGCCGTAATCCGCGCCGTAGATCCGCTGGATCATCGCGATGTCGAGCATCATGGGCGACTGGGGATAGCCCCACGACTCGAGGGTATAGGCGCCGGTCGGTCCGCCGGGATGGGAGCGATAGGACATGATCGAGAATTCGATCCCGTCATAGTCGGGATCGAGCACCGCGGTGCCACGGCCCGACACCTGGTGGGGGTGTTTCAGCCCCAGCGCATGGCCGAATTCGTGCATCCCCGTGGCGTAGGCGTAGCTGCCGATGATCGGTTCGGGTGCGCCCGCCAGCGCGTCGAGGAACCACTCGCCCGTGTTGAACCAGATGTCGCCATTGGCCCTCTGACTGCCGGGAAAATAGGCCCAGGCCGTGGACGGGACGCTCGATCCGCCCACGTTGATTTCGGCCATGGTGCCCGACGCGGCTTCGGTGATGTTCAGCGTGGTCACCGCATCCCATTGCGCAAAGCCGTCGCGCAGGCTGTCACGCCCGAATTTCGACAGGGTCAGCAGCGACCCGGGCTCGTTATAGGGTGAGTAATAGGACGTTTTGCCCGTGATCCCGGCGGCGGTGTCGGGGAAGCCGTAGCTGACCGTGCCGCCCGTCCAGTGCTGGGTGCTGTCCAGCGCCAACACATCCGTGACGGTCGGTGCCGGGTTGGCACGCACGGCGCCGCCGCCAGCGGCCACGGGCGCGATGTCCTGACTGCCGGCGAGCGCCGCTTCACAATCACACCGCGGGACGAAACAGAGATCGCACATTGGGAGCACTCGTTATTCTGGATGAACATACTTGCGGCCACGCCGATGCCGCCGTGAAGCAGGCGCTCCCGACCCTCATTGGCCGTTTATGGTTAACACACCATTTAAACCTCTCCAAGGCATCGGCCAGAAAGCCTGTGTGACTCCCCCCCGCATCGGCAGAACCCTGCCGACAGGCGGGCGCCGGACACCCGCATCCCACCGGCTCCGCCAGTACCTTATTGATACAAAATAATTTTAGCCCCCAATCGATGTTCGCCACGCCGCGGTCCATATGGAAAAGGCGCGGGCTGCGGTGATCGGAACGTTCCCGGTGGCGGTGTTGCACATCCCGCAGCCTCGACCGTGACGGAACCCTGTCCCCGTCGGGTCATGCCATCCGGACGATGTCGATGGAGACACTTCGAACCGCACCGGCTTGCCCGGCAGACGGGAACCCCGTGGGATCGCCGTGCCCGGACCGGACGCGGAGTGCGCCGAACCCGCACCCGGCCGATCCTGCGCCATACGCCCATCACGGCGCGAACCGGCGGGGCCGGGGGCGTCTCGGCGTGGCGGACGTTCCGTGGGCACCTCGCTGGATGGCCCTGACGGGGGCGCTGTGATGCCGTCGGACGCGGTGATCTCGTCAGGCGCGCCGCTGGCCGAAGATCCAATTCGGCCTTCGCTGGCGGGCAACAGCGTTAACCCATCGCCATGACGTCAAGGCGCAAGCCCTTGGGATTTAGGCATTTTAATATTTATCAAAAAGTGCAATTTTCTTAACTTTCTTCCATTGTTGTCCGGCGAACCAGAATCGCCTTGATCAACGCGTCCGACACGGTAAATCTTACTCTACTGATGGTTGTGTTGTCCGGGTCCGCAGCCAATGCAGGGCATGAGCGCGCCGTTGCTTGCGATCTGAATTGTTCCGCTGAATGTCAGGAAGTGTCGCCATGGATATCATCGTTCGCAACAGCACGGAATTCCGGGAAGCATATGCAACGCTTCTGAAGAACGACGGCGGGCGCATCCTGCTGGAAGCGCCGGAGGACG
>CAZVQL010000365.1:0-2381 GCA_964629305.1 uncultured Roseicyclus sp. | reverse complement strand
TGATGGTCAGCTCAGAAAACGGCTTCTGGATGCGGCCGAAGCGGCCACGGGCGCGGGGACGGCCACGCTTCATCACCAGGTTCTTGCCGACCCAGGCTTCGGCGACGATCAGTTCGTCGACGTCGAGCCCGTGGTTGTTCTCGGCATTGGCGATGGCGGACTGAAGGCACTTCTTCACGTCCTGCGCGATCCGCTTCTTCGAGAAGGTCAGGTCGCTCAGCGCCTTTTCGACCTTCTTGCCGCGGATCAGGCCGGCGACCAGGTTCAGCTTCTGCGGGCTGGTCTTCAGCATGCGCAGCTTGGCCATCGCCTCGTTGTCCGCCACGCGGCGGGGATTCTTATCCTTGCCCATGGCTTACTTCCTCTTGGCTTTCTTGTCGGCGGCGTGGCCGTAATAGGTCCGCGTCGGCGAGTATTCCCCGAACTTCTGGCCGATCATGTCCTCGGTGACGTTCACCGGGATATGCTTCTGGCCGTTGTAGACCCCGAAGGTGAGGCCGACGAACTGTGGCAGGATGGTGGAGCGGCGCGACCAGATCTTGATGACCTCGTTGCGGCCCGACTCGCGGGACTTCTCGGCCTTCTTGAGGACATAGCTGTCGACAAAAGGGCCCTTCCAGACGGAACGCGACATGGATCAGCGTCCTTTCTTCTTGGCGTGACGCGAGCGGATGATCAGCTTCTGCGACGCCTTGTTCTTGTTCCGGGTGCGGCGGCCCTTGGTGTCCTTGCCCCAGGGCGTGACCGGCGTACGGCCACCCGAGGTGCGACCCTCACCACCACCGTGGGGGTGGTCGATCGGGTTCATGGCGACACCGCGGACGCTCGGACGCTTGCCCATGTGGCGGACGCGACCGGCCTTGCCGAGGTTCTGGTTCGAGTTGTCGGGGTTCGAGACCGCGCCAACCGTCGCCATGCACTCCTGCCGGACGAGACGAAGCTCGCCCGACGAGAGGCGGATCTGCGCGTAGCCACCGTCGCGGCCGACGAACTGGGCGTAGGTGCCCGCGGCGCGCGCGATCTGGCCGCCCTTGCCGGGCTTCAGCTCGATGTTGTGGACGATCGTGCCGATCGGCATGCCCGAGAAGGGCATCGCGTTGCCGGGCTTGATGTCGGCCTTGGCCGAGGCGACGACCTTGTCACCGATGCCCAGGCGCTGCGGGGCCAGGATATAGGCCTGCTCGCCGTCATTATACTGGATCAGCGCAATGAATGCGGTGCGATTGGGATCGTATTCGATCCGGACCACGATGCCTTCGACATCGAGCTTCGTCCGCTTGAAATCGACGATACGATAGAGACGCTTTGCGCCACCGCCGCGGCGACGTGCCGTGATCCGTCCGGTGTTGTTCCGGCCGCCATTCTTGGTCAGACCCTCGGTGAGGGACTTGACCGGACGACCTTTCCAAAGCTCCGAACGGTCGATCAGCACCAGCCCGCGCTGGCCCGGCGTCGTCGGCTTGTACGACTTGAGTGCCATGCTTTCTGTCTTCCGTTTGCTTGGCGGACCTGCGTGTCAGCGACGCACAAGCCCTGATGGTGAAGGGCCCCGAAGGTCCCCGAGTGAATTCAAAAACGACGGCCCCGGGTGTCGCCGGGGCCGTGCGGATGCCGCGATCTATTAGAGACCGGTCGACACGTCAATGGTGTTGCCCTCTTCGAGGGTCACGTAGGCCTTCTTCACGTCCTTCCGCTTGCCCATCTGGCCGCGGAAGCGCTTGGTCTTGCCCTTGGTGATGGTCGTGTTCACGGCCTTCACCTTGACGCCGAAAAGCTCTTCGACGGCTTGCTTGATCTGCGGCTTGTTCGCGTCGATCGCCACTTCGAAGACCACCGCGCCGTTCTCGGACGCCATGGTGGATTTCTCGGTGATGATCGGCTTGCGGATCACGTCGTAATGTGCGGCGTTCGCGGTCATTGCAGGCGTGCCTCCAGTGCTTCGAGACCGGCCTTGGTGATGACCAGGGTGTCCCGCTTGAGGATGTCGTAGACGTTCGCACCCATCGACGGCAGCACATCGAGACCTTCGATGTTGCGTGCGGCCATGGCGAAGTTCTCGTCCACGGTTGCGCCGTCGATGATCAGCGCACGCTTCCAGCCCAGGTTCTTCACCTGCTTGGCCAGTGCGCTGGTCTTGGGCGCGTCGAGCGCTGCGGCGTCGATCACGACGAGGTTGCCCTCGGCGGCCTTGGCCGACAGTGCGTGCTTCAGACCCAATTTGCGGAATTTCTTCGGCAGGTCATGGGCGTGGCTGCGGGGCGTCGGACCCTTGTAGACGCCACCCTTGCGGAAGATCGGCGCGTTGCGGTCGCCGTGGCGTGCGCCACCGGTGCCCTTCTGGCGATAGATCTTCTTGGTCGAGTAGCTGGTCTCGGACCGGG
>CAZVQL010000364.1:0-2382 GCA_964629305.1 uncultured Roseicyclus sp. | reverse complement strand
GCTAAAGCGTTGTTGGAGTTGGCACGATGGCTGGATCAGCGGCGTGAGCAACAAGACTGCGATCGACTGGAATCGCCTGCCGCCCGAGCGGCAAGTGCCCTTGATCGCCCTGCTGAGCGCGCTGGTGGAACGCCGGCTCCGGGAGATTCCACCCGAGGAGCCTGCTCATGAGCACCCAGCGCGCCCTGAATCCGTCATCGAGCTTCAACCCGTTGAGCGGAAGAATCCAGCCACGCCACCGCGAACGCCAGGCGGCGATTTACATCCGCCAATCGACCCTGCAACAAGTCGAGCGCCACCAGGAATCTACCCGGCTCCAATACGCGCTGGCGGACCGCGCGGTGGAATTGGGCTGGGCGCCTGATCAGATCCTAATCATTGACGAGGATCTTGGTCGTTCCGGCGCCAGTGCCGAGGGACGTCCGGGGTTTCAGCGCCTGATGCTCGAAGTCGGTCTCGACCACATCGGGCTGGTGCTGGGCATTGAAATATCGCGCCTCGCGCGCAGCTCGCGTGATTGGTACCAATTGCTGGAAATTTGTGCATTATTCTCGACCCTCATTGGTGACGCCGATGGGCTGTATGATCCGCAGACGTACAATGATCGGCTGTTGCTGGGACTGAAGGGCACCATGTCGGAAGCCGAGCTGCACATCCTCAAACAACGCATGGCCGAAGGCCGCCGTGCCAAAGCGCGGCGCGGCGAGCTGAAGTTCGCCCTGCCCATGGGCTATGTGCGCGATCTCGCAGGCACCGTCATCAAAGACCCCGATGCCCAAGCCCAAGCGGTCATTGACACCATCTTCGAGCAGTTTTCCCGCCGGCGCACCATCAATGGCGTCCTGCAGTATCTGGTCAGCCATCAACTGACATTGCCTTTTCGCCTCCGCAGTGGCGCGCAGACCGGCCAATTGCAATGGCGTCGTCCCAACCGCATCACCTTAAGCAACCTGTTGCACAACCCCATCTATGCCGGCGCCTACGTCTACGGACGCCGTCCCACCGACCCACGCCGGTGCAAGCCCGGGCGGCCATCAACCGGGCGCATTGTGGCGCCCCCAGAGGACTGGATGGTGCTGCTCAAAGACCGGCTCCCGGCCTACATCAGCTGGGCGCAGTATGAGGCCAATCTCGCGCAGCTCGCTGCCAACACCGCCCAAGCCGGCGGTGTGGTGCGCCAGGGGGTGTCGTTGCTGTCAGGACGGCTGATCTGCGGGCGCTGCGGGCTGCGCATGGCCACCCAATACAATAACAACGGCACCGAGTTGCGCTATGTCTGCTCGCGCCAGGCAGTGGATTACGGCGAGCCCCTCTGCCAATCCCTGACCGGCGCCCCGCTCGACGCGCGCATCGCCCATTTGGTCCTGGAGGCCCTTGAGCCGGCCGCGTTGGACATCAGCCTGCAAGTGGCCGCCGATCTCGATGGGGAGCGCGCGCGGCATCACAGCGAGTGGCAGCAGCGCCTGGAGCGCGCGCACTATGAGGTCGAACGCGCCGAGCGCCAGTACCAAGCCGTCGAGCCCGAGCATCGTCTGGTGGCCCGCACTCTGGAGCAGCAATGGGAAGCGGCGCTCAGCGCCGAAGCCCAACTGAAGTTCGACTATGAGCGCTTTCGCGCAAGCGAGCCGCGGACCTTGTCAGACCTTGAGCGCGGGCGCATTCGCCAACTCGCCGCCGATCTCCCGGCCCTGTGGCGCGCCTCAACGACCACCGACGCCGAGCGCCAAAGCATCGTGCGGATGCTCATTGAGCGGGTCATCGCCACCGTCATCGACGACAGTGAGCGCGTCACGGTGGAGGTCCACTGGGTTGGCGGCCATCAAACGAAAACCCACGTGGTCCGTCCGGTGGCGCGTCTGGAACAGCTCAGCTACTACCCCGAGCTGCTTGCCCGGGCGTTGGCGTTGCACGCCGAGGGCAAGCGCTGCCCGGAGATTGCCAAACGGCTCAATGCCGAGGGTTGGCGCCCGGCCAAGCGGCGCGCGACCTTCAATGGGCCGATGGTGGCGAATCTGCTCAGCCGCGCGGACGTCAGTGCCGGTGTTTCTCCTGCCAAACCCGCGCCATGGCCTGAACGCCGGGAGCAGGAATGGTCGCTTCCAGAACTGTCCCGTGTCCTGGCAATGCCGTCGGTCACCCTGTTCAGCTGGCTAAAAAAAGGCTGGCTTCAGGCGCGCCAAGTCCAACGTGCCGGCAAGCCCCAATGGCTGGTGTGGGCCGATGCCGCCGAGCTTGAGCGCTTACGCGAGCGGCGAAAAATCCCACGCCAGTGGCTGAAAGAGACCGAATCCACCGCCGGCGCATCCGCCGATCAACCCGCCTGACATTTCTACGGAGGCAGCATGACTGGTAAATCTCAATGCTCCAGCGCAAAGCATAGCT
>CAZVQL010000363.1:0-2392 GCA_964629305.1 uncultured Roseicyclus sp. | reverse complement strand
AGCGACGCTTCTGGGAGCATACCGTCCGCAACGATGCCGACTTCGCGGCGCGCTTCGATTACATTCATTACAACCCGGTCAAGCATGGCTGGGTGAAGCGGGTGCGGGATTGGCCCTATTCCTCGTTTCATCGCTATGTGCAGTTGGGGGTGTATCCGCTGGATTGGGTTGGGGAAGGCGCGGCGGGGTCGGATGTCGAGGAAGCGTGATGGGCGGATGGAGCCCCGTCACCTCGCGGCTGCGGATCGACGAGGGTCAGTCGATGATCATTTCCAGCCGGTAATTGGCGATCTCGTCGCGGCGCGCGGCGCTGCGCATCAGAGACACGCGGACCTTGTAGTCGCCGCTCGCGGGCAGCCGGCCTTCGAACTGGTTGCCGGCGGTGGAGCCGACGAATAGGGCCTCGTTCTCCTTGCCCGGCGCGATGATGTTGAAGTAGTTGGCGCCGTTGTCGGTGGACATGCTGACGTTCATGGACTGGCCCTGCTTGGCGCCAAGCACGTAGTCGATGGTCATGTCGCCCTGGGTTCGGCCCTTGATGGTGGCGCTGTTGGCCCCCTTGGCGAACTGGACGTGCTCGGTGTGGATGCCGCCGGCCAGGGCAGTGGTAGAAACGGGAAATCGAGATTGGCTCCTTTTCCAAGCTTGTCTGGCCGTATCTAAACGGATACATTGTGACCCCGTGAACACCTTTCTGAGAACCGCCGCCTTCGATACCTGGCTGACCAAGCTCAAGGATCCCATCGGCAAGGCGCGCATCGTCGAACGTATCCGCTCCGCGGAACGGGGTCAGTTCGGCGACTGCAGGCCCGTCGGAGAGGGCGTATCTGAGATGCGGATTCATGCGGGACCGGGTTATCGACTGTATTTCACACGCTCCGGGGATGTGGTCTATGTCCTGCTCTGCGGTGGCACCAAGGGCGGCCAGGAGCGCGATATCGACAAGGCCAAGACCTACGCGAAGCAATTGAGAAACGAGCAATGAGCCAAACCGACGAGCTGGCATTGGCCCCTTTCGACGCCAGCGACTACTTAGACAGCGACGAGACCATCGCCGAGTACCTGCGCGCGGCCCTCGAGAACCCAGACCCGGACGCCTTTCTCACCGCGGTTCGAGACGTAGCGAAGGCCCGAGGCATCTCGCGGGTGGCGGCCGAGGCGGGCCTCGGCCGCGAGAGCCTCTACAAGGCGCTGAAGCCCGGCGCCCACCCACGCTTCGACACCATGCGGCGGCTGCTCGGCGCCCTGGGGGTCAGGCTGGATATCGCCGCACCTCACCTGCATCCCTGACCGGCAAGGAGCCCCTTATAGATGCAAATTGAATATGCATCGTTAACCTCATGCATCTGGAATACGACTCGGCAAAAAGAACGGCGAATCGGCGTCAGCACGGCATCGACCTGGAAGACGCGGCGCCGGTGCTCTTCGATCCCCGCGCGCTGGTGCGCGAGGACTCCGACGCCAAAGGAGAACAGCGTTTTGTGGCCGTTGGCGGGGATGCGCTGGGTCGCCTGTTGACGGTCGTTTACACCTATCGTCCGCCGGACACCGTTCGGCTGATCTCGGCCCGCCCGGCTACGAGGAGAGAACAGCAAGCGTATGAAAACTGAATACGACATGAGCAACGCGCGGCGCGCGACAGAAATCGACCATCTGAACCGCCTGCGCGCCGGGAAGACCCGGATCACGATCATGCTGGACGACGAGATCCTGGATGCCTTCCGCCGACGTGCGGACGACCAGGGCATCGGCTATCAGAGACTCATCAACCTTGCCCTGCGGGAGCATCTGGCGCGCCGGCCGGTCGACGAGGAGGCGCTGCGCCGGATTCTGCGCGAGGAGCTGCATTCCGCGGCCTGAGGAGCGCGACGCGCCGGCATGACCGCTCAGCGGCACTTAGGGTGCGTGTGGATGTCGACGGCGCTGTCCACACGATCCTTGGCGTTGGCCAGCTGGACGCATTGATGGGTCTCGGCGTTGTAATAGATGCCGTACAACGTATCCCCCGAGGTGAGGGTATCGACGTTGGTGAAGCCGCGCGCGCTCATCGCCTCGATGGCCTTGATCGCGTCCATGCCTTTCAGTGGGTAGGATGGGTAGAGCGGCCCCCGGCACGGCGTCGCGTCATGGCACGCCGTTGACGGGGCCGCGAAACCCATCACGGCGGTGCATCGATGGGTTTGAGATCGATGGGTTTCGCTGCGCTCTACCCATCCTACAGGCTCCGAGGCGGTGGAGGCCAGGGCCATGGGGGCGGCGGCGGCGATGACGGCGGCGATGGCGAGGGTGGACGGTTTCATTGGTTGAGGTCCTACAGGGATTGGCATCGGGTTGGGGGTGGGTAGGATGGGTAGAGCGGCCCCCGGCACGGCGTCGCGTCATGGCACGCCGT
>CAZVQL010000362.1:0-2394 GCA_964629305.1 uncultured Roseicyclus sp. | reverse complement strand
CAGCGTCAGTGAAGCTGACCTTCCTGCATTCCTGACGGATGACCTGCCTGCTGAAGGCGCGTCGATGCTGGCCGCAGAGTAACGTGTTCCAGCAGGGGGGCGGGCATTCCGCCCCCAATCACCCTATAACATAACAATATCAATAAGATGAGTGCGATTACTCGCATTCGGAATGAGGAATCATGTCTGCAACAACCATCATCGACACCGCACCCCTCGGGGCGCTCATTCGCTACACCGACGGCAGTCCCAAGCCGCCGGCACGCTTCACGAAGAAGCTCGCAGCCTGGGAGCGCTCGAACGGCGTGGGCCGTCTTGTGAAAAAGGAACCACCCCGGCCTTACGCGACCTGGACGGCTCCCGCGTCGTTCACGCTGCATGAGGGCAACTTCTCCTCGGACGGGGTGATCCTCGTCACCATCATGCGCAGCCATTCGGCTGACAGCGCCCTCGTCTTCGAGGTGGCCGAGGAGCCGAAGCCCGGGCAGGTGCGCGTGCTTCTCGACTTCGGCGGCAACACCGAGCTGCTGCATCTGGCGGAATCCATCACCGCGGCCGAGCTTTGGATCGCCAAGGAAGGATACCGCAACGCGCGGCTTGAAATCGTCGGCGATGAAGAGGGCGAAAGGGCAGGGGGCGCGGACCTGGCCGCCTGAGCCCAACTGAAACCGAGGGGCCCGCCCAAGCGCGGGCCTCTCAACCATCACAACCTTGTCCTTTGAGTTCGCGGGGCGCCAAAGGAACCATCCCCAAGGAAGGACGTCTTCAACCAAGAGCCTGCCCGGGAGGCTGGCGGCGTTCCAAGCATCAGCGGGACAACCGGCTCCTGACGTTGGGGGACCATCCCCCGCTCGCCATTCCCTTCCTTGCCCCGAATCCCGTCTTCGAGATCAACCCGCGAGGGGTCGGACTACGGGCGAGCCCGTGCCGCCGGGTGGATTCGGGCGAGCCGAACGCACCCGGTGATGTCAGCCAGTCTTCGGGCCTGCGGGGTCCTGTCGCGCGGGGGATGGTCCCCCGCCTCCAAGACAGGAGCCAAACAGATGTCCCGCAAAGATGCACACGCCTTCGCCGCCTCCCTCGCCGCCACGCTCATGGTCTCGATCGTCGTCTTCCAGGCAGGGGATGGAACCTTCGGCGCCGTCCCCGCCGATGAAATCGACGGCGACGAGGTTCAGGTGCTGGTTGAGATTGACCCGTGGGCTTAGGCCCACGGTTACCTCAGCAGGCTCACGCGGAGGCGCAGACGCGCCGCTTGATGCGTCGTCGCGCATTGACATCCACACCACCGGTGCAAGCTAGGACTGTGTCTGTTTCGCTAGAGCACTCGTGCGATCAGTGACCTTCATTGCCCGCTGTATTGTTCTGTTTTCTTGGCCGAACATCCTCAAGCGCTGCGTAGAATGCGGGCAACACCAACAGGATCAGGACCGTTGCCGCCAGCAACCCGAAGACAACCGAGATCACCAGTGGTTTGAGCGTCTGGGCCTGGGTCGAGGTTTCCAGCAGCAAGGGCGCCATGCCCATGATCGTGGTCGAGACCGAGACGAAGACCGGGCGAAACCGCGACCGTACGGCCTCTCCGGCAGCCAGTGCGGCGGACAGTCCCTCGACGCGCCGGGCGTTGATGACGCCGACCAGCAGGATGGCGTTGTTCACCACGATGCCCGCAAGCGACGCTGCGCCCACCAGCGACGGCATGGAGATGTTGTAGCCCATCAGGACATGGCCCCAGATGACGCCCAGAAACGCCAGCGGAATGGTGATCATCACGATCAGTGGCTCGATATAGCTTCGGAACTGGAAGCTGAGCACCAGGTAAATGCCCACAAGCCCGATCAGGAACCCGCGCAGGATCGAGGCGACGGTTTCCGCCGAATTGGCGGCTTGGCCGCCGATGTCAAAGGTCAGTCCGGGGGTGGTTGCCACCAGATCGGGCAAGAAGCCCTCGGCCAGCCGCGCGGTGATCGCGTCGGCATTGCCGATGCGCCCGTCTACATCGGCCGCAACGGTCAGCGTGCGCAGACCATTGCGCCGCGTGATGCTGCCCCAGCCGCGTGCCTCGATAACTTCCGCGATGCTGGAGAGCGGCACGGTGCCTCCACCGGGCAGGGCGATCTCGAAGACGCTGAGGTCAGCGCGGGTGGCACGGTCACCATCGGCCAGCCGTACTTCCAGATCCCAAACCAGATCGCCGCGCCGGATTTCGGCCAGTTGCGTGCCAAGAAATGCCCCTCGGAGTTGCCCGGCCACGTCCGTCGCGGTCAACCCTAACGCCTCGGCCCCCTGCGACAGGCTCAGCCGCAATTCGGGTGCGCCCGGGCGCAGATCTGGGATCGCGTTACGCACACCGGCATAGGTTTCAAGCTCCGCCAGCGTGGCGCGGCCAGCCGC
>CAZVQL010000361.1:0-2397 GCA_964629305.1 uncultured Roseicyclus sp. | reverse complement strand
AGGCCTTCGGGGCCGCGCTGGGGCTGATGTTCATCATCCTGCTGGCGCAGTTCAATTCGGTCTATAACGCGGTGTTGGTGCTGCTGGCCGTCGTCCTGTCCACCACGGGCGTGCTGATCGGCATGCTGGTGATGGACCAGACCTTTTCGATCATCATGACCGGTACGGGGATCGTCGCGCTGGCGGGGATCGTGGTGAACAACAACATCGTGTTGATCGACACCTACCAGGAATACTCCCGCTACATGCCCAAGATCGAGGCGATCACCCGCACGGCCGAGGCGCGCATCCGCCCCGTTCTGCTGACGACGATCACCACGATGGCGGGCCTGACGCCGATGATGTACGGCATCTCGCTCGACTTCGGGAACGGCGGCTACACGGTCGACAGCCCAACCGCGCTTTGGTGGAAGCAGTTGGCCACCGCGGTGGTCTTCGGCCTTGGCATCGCGACGGTCCTGACGCTGATCTTCACGCCCTCGCTGCTGGCGCTCCGCATCTGGTTCTGGACCATCATGGGCTGGATGGCCCGCGGCCTTGGCCGCATCGGCGCCGGCCGGATGAGCGCGCGCGCGCAGGACTGGGCGCTGCAGCGGCAGGCGCGGCGCGCGCAGAACCCCACGATCTTCTGGGATGAACAGCCGGAGGCCGTCACCATCGACGCCGAATTGCGCCCTGACGAGGAGATCCCCGTTGGCGAGAAGCTGGCCGATGGCCCGCCGCCCGAAGGCGCGGAAGAACTGGCCGACCCCGAGAAGCTCGACCCCGACGCCCCGCCGCTGCGCGCGGCCGAGTAACGGATCAGGCGGCCTTCAGCGCCGCCTCGATCCGCGGGCGCGCCTCCTCCGCGGCGGCGCGGCCTGCGGCGATAGCCGTTTCGGCCTCGAAGAAGGACATCGTGGACAGCTCCGACAGATCGACCTCGATGGTCACATCGGCGGGGTCCGCGGCAGCGCGCGTGCGGCGCAGGTATTCCATCATCATGTCGATCGAGGCCGCGACCACGTCCGCGCCCTGCGGCTTCGGTGCGTCATCTGTATCGGCCTCGGGGCGCAGCGCCTCGGGAAGGCTGGCGGTGATGCGGTCCCACAACCCTTCGCGCGCGGGTTGCGGCACCCAGACCCGGCCCGAGGGTTTCGCGTTTGGATTGACCGCGATGATCACCTCGGCCCCCTTGGCGCGCGCCACCGAAATCGGCACCGGGTTCGTCAGCCCGCCATCGACCAGCCAGCGCCCGCCCAGGTGCTGCGGCGCGAAAAGTCCGGGGATCGAGACCGAGGCACGAACAGCCGGCAGAAGCGGCCCCTCGTCCAGCCAGACCTCGCGCCCGTTCTCGAGATTGGTGGCGACACAGGCAAAGGGGATATCCAGCGCCGCGATCTCGCAATCGAGTCCCCACTGACCGAGGACCGAGGCGATCTCGCGCCCCGCAACCAGCCCACCCCCGGCAAAGCGCAAATCCAGCATCCCGAGGAATTTCGTTTGCGTAAGACCGCGCGCCCAGTCCTCCAGCTCGGCGCGGACACCGCCCGCCGCCGCCGCGCCCACCAGCGCGCCCATGGAACAGCCCGCGATGACACCGGGCGACACGCCCATGTCGTCCAGCACCGACAGCACGCCCAGATGCGCCCAGCCCCGCGCCCCGCCCGAGCCGAGCGCCAGCCCCACCGTCGCCGAATGCGCCATGATCGCCCCTTTCGCGCTGTCCCTGCCCTTCATCTTTCCCCAAATACGCATGCCCCGGCAACCGCAAGCGCGGCGCCGGGGCTCTGGGGCGCGCCGGGATCACTCCGCCGCGTGTTTCCGGGGCTTCAGCATCGGGCCTAGGTAGCGGCCAGTGTGCGAACGCTCGACCAGGGCCACCTCTTCAGGCGTGCCCACGGCCACGATCTCACCGCCGCCGTCGCCGCCCTCGGGGCCGATGTCGATCAGCCAGTCGGCCGTCTTGATGACGTCGAGGTTGTGCTCGATCACCACCACCGTGTTGCCCTGGTCGACCAGCTCGTGCAGCACCTCGAGCAGCTTTTTCACATCCTCGAAATGGAGACCCGTCGTCGGTTCGTCCAGGATGTAGAGCGTCCGGCCCGTGGAGCGTTTCGACAGCTCTTTCGACAGTTTCACCCGCTGTGCCTCGCCGCCGGAGAGGGTCGTGGCCTGCTGGCCCACCTTGATGTAGCCCAGCCCCACGCGCACCAGCGCGTCCATCTTCTCGCGGATCGAGGGGACGGCCTTGAAGAACTCCTGCGCGTCCTCGACCGTCATGTCGAGCACATCGGCGATGGATTTGCCCTTGAACTGCACCTCGAGCGTTTCGCGGTTGTAGCGCTTGCCCTTGCAGGTCTCGCAGGTGACGTAGACGTCGGGCAGGAAGTGCATCTCGATCTTGATGACGCCGTC
>CAZVQL010000360.1:0-2409 GCA_964629305.1 uncultured Roseicyclus sp. | reverse complement strand
CTTGACCTGACTATTAACCATATCTCCCCTCTCCGACGCCGCGCTGGGCCTCCATCGCGAGCACGAAATCGGCGGCGCGCTGCAGTCCGATCCATAGGGTTTGGGGGCCTGGGAAGCCGTCGCACTTGCGGTTGAGGAAGCCGCCGAGGCCGGCGACCATGCGCACCATTCGATCCAGCGTGGGCGGGGTATCTGGTGGGCGCTTGCGCTCGGTGACGATATAGACGGCGTGCCACTCTTCGGTAGCGAAGACCACGTCGCAAGGCATCTCGGGGCATTCGCGTCCGAGCATGGTGAGGAACAAGACCCGCCAGGCCACGATCAGGTAGAAGGCGAGCGCGGGTTCGAGGCGTTCGAGCTTCTCCAGTTGCAGCTTCTCGATGCGGCAGCCGGTCTTGAGGATTCTAAAAAAGACCTCGATTTGCCAGCGGCACAGGTACCACTGCAATTTCTCCAGGGCCTGTGCGGGGGTGTTCACCAGCAAGTTGGTCAGCAACAGCCACTCGACGGGCGCCTCGCCGGCGGGCGGATGGGGTTCGGTGGCCAGGATGGCGGTGATCTCCACCTCGGGCAGCGTGCGGTCGGGGCGGCGGGGGGGCGGCAGTGTCACGCGCACGGTGCGGATCTGTTGGTGGACGGTGCGGGCCTTGACGCCGTGGCGGGCGGGCCGCTCGAAAGTGGTTTCGGTGAGCACCGGGGCTTCGGCCAAGTGCTGGCGCAGCGTCTTGCCATTGGCCAGGACGCGGTCGTGCTGACCGCGGACCAGCCAGTCGGCGGCCAATTCGGGGCAGGGGGCCTCGACGAACAGGTCGTAGATGTCGGCCTCGCGGTCGGCCACATAGGCCAGGCGGGTGTCGGGAAGTTGTCCAGCGAGTTCGTCGACCTGCCGGTAGCCGTCCACCCAGCGCACACTTTCCTTCTCTTCCAAGGGGCGGTTGGGGTCCTTGTCTTGCCCCAGGCGGCCGGGCTCGCGGACCCAACGGTGGACATGGAGCAGCCCCAGGCAGAGCCGCTCGGGGGTCACGGCCAGCGTGGGATGCAGGTAGAGCCCCTGGCGGGTCTCGAGGTTGAGCGCTCCCAAGCCCTGCATGGAGGGTTTGCCGGTGTCGTCGAGTTCGCTGGTGTCCTCGATACACAGCACCCGCGGGTGCGCCCCGATGCGCTTGACGGTACAGGCGATGTGGGGGGCGAGCACGGCCTCGGCGGTGACCTGCTCCTGGTCGAACAGGCGATAGACGGCGCGGGTCTCGCTCCAGCCACCGCAGGCGGCGGGAATGCTCACCGTGGGTTTGTCGCCGAGTGTGGCTAACACCCGGCGCGCACGCCGGTTCAGGCGCTGGTCGCCCAGATCGATGCCCTCGAGCTCAGCGGCCAGGGCGCTCATGCCACCCCCAGCGCGGCACGGAAGTCCGCGGCCAGCGGGTAGACGTAGACCGCCTTACGCGCCAGTGCCGCCTGGTGGGTGCGGTCGCACTTGCCGCGCCCCGCCGTTTCGCCGAGGTAACGCCAGTTGGCTGCCCGGTAGCAGGTGCCTTGATGCCGCGGCGTCTCCACAAAGGTCTCCAGCAGCACCGGGGGCTCGCCATAGCGTGCGGCGAAGTCCTCCCCGACCCGCGCGGCGGCCAGCGCCAGGACCTTGGAGGCGAGGTTCTGCACCTGCACCCAGGGGAGGATGAGGAAGCGGGCGTTGTTGAGCACGCGCCCCAAATGGGCCTCGCGCGCGGGGCGCTCCCAGCCGATCCAGCGATCGCGCGCCGCCACCTTCCAGGCCGCCGCCCCGAAGCCGAGCGCGCCCAAGACCCCGTGATCCCACGCGATCAGATAGCGCAGTTGCGCACCGGGCAGCGGCGTGTAGCCCAGGTAGTGCCAGCGCTCGATCAGCCCGTTCCACAGCCGCGAAGCCGCCTGGTCGGCGACCGGCTCCAGGCGCAGACCGCTCAGTTGCCCGGCCGATCCGCCCAGCGGCTGCGGCGTCGGCCAGGCATCGGGTTGCTTCATCAATCCCCGCCCATTGCCGTTGCCGTTGCGCGCCGCCGGCAGTTCGATCAGGCCCGCACGGTGTAGGCGTAGCAGCCCCACTCGGCAACTCATCAGCTTCGGGCGCCCCAGGGGGTCATGCCATCCCAGCGCAGCGCACACCCGCCGCGCCACCTCCGCGCGCAACGGCGGGTCGGCTTCGCCAATCGCCCGCCGGATCGTCTCCAGGTCCGCCGCACTCAGCGGCCGCCCGCACAGCGTGCCAACGCCTGCCTCGCTCATCTGCTCTTGCCCCATCGGTTGTGATGGGGGCGGATTTCACCAGCTTCGCGGCGCTGTGTCCAGCCCTGGCCGCCTCAGCCGGTCAGCAGAGATGTGGGTAATAGCCAGGCCGGGGACACCTCCCATATGTTTCCGTCTCTTAGCGCCGTC
>CAZVQL010000359.1:0-2452 GCA_964629305.1 uncultured Roseicyclus sp. | reverse complement strand
TCGAGATCGCGATGAACCTGGGCGTCGATCCGCGCCACGCCGACCAGATGGTCCGTGGCACGGTGAACCTGCCCAACGGCACCGGCAAGACCGTCCGCGTCGCCGTCTTCGCCCGCGGCCCCAAGGCCGATGAGGCCAAGGCCGCCGGTGCGGATATCGTCGGGGCCGAGGACCTGATGGAGACCATCCAGGGCGGTACGATCGAGTTCGATCGCTGCATCGCCACGCCGGACATGATGCCGATCGTCGGTCGTCTGGGCAAGGTTCTGGGCCCCCGGAACCTGATGCCGAACCCGAAGGTCGGCACGGTGACGATGGACGTCAAGGAAGCCGTCGAGGCGGCCAAGGGCGGCCAGGTCCAGTTCAAGGCCGAGAAGGCGGGCGTCGTGCACGCCGGCGTCGGCAAAGCGTCCTTCGACGCCGACAAGCTGGTCGAGAATGTCCGCGCCTTCGTCAACGCGGTCAGCCGGGCCAAGCCGACGGGCGCCAAGGGCACCTACCTCAAGAAGATCTCGCTCAGCTCCAGCATGGGGCCGGGTGTGTCGGTGGACGTGTCCAGCGCGACCGCCGACTGAGGCAAACGCCACGCGAAAGATCCAAGGGGCGGCACCATCGGTGCCGCCTTTTTTCATGTCTACAGCCGCGGATTCGAGGCGGCCGGGCCGTATCGGGACAAGCGCGTTGCGCCCGCTAAAAGCCAGTGGCGGCCGCCCAGAACAGGCTACTTTGTTACGTCACCATGAAATCGCCTGATTTGTGCCCAAGCAACCGCCCACTCGGCGTCTAAAAATAGTTTAAATAAGAACGTGGCGCCGCCTGGGCGCCGCCTGCGGCCCCTCGAGGTCGTTTTTGACGAGTGCGCGGCAGACTTGCCGCAGGAGTATGAGGCAGAGCAGCAATGCTGCACCCATCCGCAAAAAAGGGCCGGTCTTTCGGTGCCGAAACCGGCGTCTCGGGACGGTATCGCGCGGAGCGCGCGCCGAGCCTGATTGATGACCATTTCGAAGCGCCCTCTCCGGGAAGCCAGGACGTCACCGACCTCGTCGCCTGTTTCACCGCCGGAACGCTCATCGCGACTCCCACAGGCCCGAAAGAGATCGAAACCCTCAATGTCGGCGACGCCGTGCTGACCCAGGATCACGGTTTTAGCCCCCTGCGCTGGATCGGCGCCACCACCCGGCAGGTTGTCGATGCGATCCGTCCCGTGCGGATCGGCCGGGGCGCCCTCGGCCATGGTTTGCCGCGCCGGGATCTGCTGGTCTCGCCTCAGCATGGCATGGTCGTGCGCTCGCGGTTTGCCACCGAGATGACCGGCCGGGCCGAGGTCTTGCTGCCGGCCGAAAAACTGATCGGACTGCCCGGTGTCGGTTGGGCCATGGATGTCGAGCGCGTGATGTATCTGCACCTGCTCTTCGACGCGCACGAGATCGTCTACGCCGAGGACACCCCGACCGAGTCGCTGCTGCCGCGCCCCCATATCCTTGGCGTTTTCGGCCCCGAGGCCGAGGCGGAGTTGCGGATGCTGTTCCCCGATCTGGAAGAAATCGGTGTGCTGCCCGCGCGGTCCATCCTGGATGCGGCAGCGCAGACCCGGCTGGCCAAACGCCACCAAAGCAACGGGACGCCGATCCTCGCGGGATGATCCGGGTCTTTTTATTGCCCTTGGGCCTTGGCAAATCGACCGTAAGCAACTAGTCAGCACACCTGCACTCGAGCGCGCGATTCGTCACGCGCTCTTTTGCGTTTCGTCCGAGACGGTGGGTCGAGCCCTTCGGGTTCAGTAAATCCTGCCTGAGACGGGATCAGACCGTTACGCCTGCGGGCTCGCACCGTCGAGCGCCTGGTGGTCTTGGTTCCGTTGCCTGTGCGGACCAAAACCGCCGGAGCGATCCGGTACACTTGAGCCGGGGGGAAACCCCCAAACTGGAGTAAACCTGTGGATAGAGCCCAGAAAGAGAAAGTGGTCGAGGAACTCGGCCAGATCTTCGAAAGCTCTGGCGTCGTGGTGGTGGCACACTACCAGGGCCTCACGGTTGCCGAGATGCAGGATCTGCGCGCCCGCGTTCGCGGTGCAGGCGGGGCCGTGCGTGTCGCCAAGAACAGGCTCGCCAAGATCGCCCTTGAAGGAACGGATGTCGCTGGCATCGCTGACCTTCTGACGGGCATGACCGTTCTCGCCTATTCCGAAGACCCGGTCGCAGCCGCCAAGGCCGCGGACGAGTACGCCAAGGCCAATGACAAGTATGTCATCCTCGGCGGCGCGATGGGTGGAACGATCCTGAATGCCGACGGTGTGAAGGCCGTCGCGAAGATGCCGTCCCGCGAGGAGCTTATCGCCTCCATCGTCGGCTGCATCGGCGCGCCCGCTTCCAACATCGCCGGTGCCATTGGCGCACCTGCTTCGAACATCGCTTCCATCCTTTCGACCATCGAAGAGAAGGCGGCGTAAGCA
>CAZVQL010000358.1:0-2457 GCA_964629305.1 uncultured Roseicyclus sp. | reverse complement strand
GAAATCCCCCAGCCGCTGGCTGTTTCGGAGGCCCGCGCAATGGCCCACCATGATCCAGGCGTGGGGGCGCAGCACCGCGATATGATCGGTCGCCGTCTTGGCGTTCGACGGCCCTACCCCGATGTTGACCAGCGTGATGCCGTTCCCGTCCGCACGCTTGAGGTGGTAGGTCGGCATCTGCGGCATCTTCTGAGGGTAGGGGATCGTCGCTTCGGGGTCGGTGATCTCGACATTCCCGGTGGCGACGAAGCTGGTGTAGCCGCTTGCGGGGTCGGCCAGCGCGGCGCGGGCATAGGCCTCGAACTCGTCCACGTAGAACTGGTAGTTGGTGAACAACACGTGGTTCTGGAAATGCGAAGGGTCCGTCGCAGTGTAATGCGACAGCCGCGCCAGCGAGTAATCGACGCGCTGCGCGGTAAAGGGCGCAAGCGGGTGCGCGCCGTCGTCATAGGTAAAGCCCAGCCCGTTGACGATGTCGTCATTCGTGGTCGACAGGTCCGGCACGTCGAAGACATCGCGCAGCGTGAACTCGCCCGCGCCCTCTTGCGGGACGGTGATGGAGCGGTCGTTGGCGACGGCGAAATGCACCGGAATGGGCGTCATCGACGGCCCGACCTCGATGGCGACGCCGTGGTTCTTGAGCAGCAGGCCGATCTGCTGGCGCAAGTAGTTCGCGAACAGGTCGGGCCGGGTGATCGTGGTGGCATAGGTGCCGGGCTCGGCCACATGGCCGAAACTCAGGCGGCTGTCGGTCACCGCATAGGTCGTCGTCGTGATGCGGATCTCGGGGTAGAAGGCGCGAAAGCGCGTGTCGCCGGGCGCGCCGTTCTTCAACGTGTCGTTGAACCGGTCGCACAGGAACTCCGCCGCGTCGCGGTAGAGCGTCTGCAGATACGCGACCGCCTTGTCGGGATCGTTGAACCGCTTCGGCGCCCCCTGGTCGGGCGTCGCGATCTTGAGAAGGTGCTCGTAAGCCATGTGTAACCTCTTTTTCTTGTTTTACGGTTATTCGGCGGGATCAAGGATCAGGTCGGTCAATTCAAAGCGCGTGACATCGACAAGACCAAGGTCGGAGATCCGCAGGCTGGGAATGACCACCAGCGCCAACAGCGAATGCTGCATGTAGGCGTTGTTGAGCGTGCAGCCGCAGGCGCGCATCGCTTCGCCCATCGCCTGCGCCTTGGCGGCGACCTCGGCCGCGGGGCTGTCCGACATCAGGCCCGCGATGGGCAGTTCGACCAGCGCCAGTTCCGAGCCGTCTTTCCAGACGGTCACGCCGCCGCCCACCTCGGCCAACCGGTTCGCCGCGGCGGCCATCATCGCGCGGTCGGTGCCCACGACGATCATATGGTGGCTGTCATGCGCCACGGTCGAGGCCATGGCCATGCCCGGCCCATACCCGAAGCCCGAGACGAAAGCGTTGACCACCTGCCCCGTCCCCCGGTGGCGTTCCACCAGCGCGATCTGGGCCACGCCATCGTGGCCTTCGATCACATCACCGACGACGGGCAGCGTCGCCTCAAGCGCCTCGGTCGGGGCCTGGTTCTCGACCACGCCAATGACGCGGACGCGCACGTGCGCCGCACCCGCAGGTGCCTTGTTTTCAAAGTCTTCAGCGGCAAGCGTCTTGCCCAAGTGGACCGAGTCGCGTGTATCCGCGGGCCAATCCAGATGCGGGCAATCCACCAGGCACTCACCCGCTTCGGCGGCCTTGACCCCGCGGGCGTAGACCACCTCGATCGGCAGGGCCTCCAAATCCGAGGTCACGATCATGTCGGCCCGCCGTCCCGGCGCGATCTGGCCGATCTCGCGCTCCAGCCCGAAATGCGTCGCAGTGTTGATCGTCGCCATCTGCAGCGCGACCAGCGCGTCGCAGCCGCAGGCAATCGCATGCCGCACCGCGCGGTTCATGTGCCCGTCATGGACCAGCGTGCCGGAGTGGCAATCGTCGGTGCAGATGATCATGTTGCGCGGGTCCAGCCCCCGCTCGGTGATCGCTGTGATCTGGCTTTCGATGTCGTACCACGCCGACCCCAGCCGGATCATCGACCGCATCCCCTGACGCATCCGCGCGACGGCATCCGCCTCGCACGTCCCTTCGTGGTCATCCGCAGGGCCACCCGCCGCATAGGCGTGGAACGGCGGGCCAAGGTCCGGCGAGGCATAATGCCCACCAACCGCTTTTCCCGCTTTTTGGGTTTCGGCAATCTCGGCCAGCATCTGCTGCGAGCCGTTCACCACGCCGGGAAAGTTCATCATCTCGCCCAGCCCGATGATGCCGGGCCAGCCCATGGCCTCGGCCACGTCCTCGGGCCCGATCTCGTAACCCGTCGTCTCGAGCCCCGGCGCCGAGGGCGCGCAGCTTGGCATCTGCGTCCAGATGTTCACGGGCTGCATCAGCGCCTCGTCATGCATCAGCCGCACACCGCGCAGGCCGAAGACATTGGCGATCTCGTG
>CAZVQL010000357.1:0-2459 GCA_964629305.1 uncultured Roseicyclus sp. | reverse complement strand
GAAGGTGAAGAACGACAGGTAGGCAAAGAACCGCGGCCGGTAGCTTTCGCCTTCCTTGAAGTTCTCGTCATGGGCCATGTAGCCGAAGGAATAGAGGTGCACGAGCGCCGAGACCGTGGTGATCACGATCAGCATGATCGCGGTCAACCGGTCGACCCGGATCGCCCAATCGGTGAACAGCGTACCGCTTTCGATCCAGGTGAAGAGCGGCACGGTGTAGGTTTCGCCGTCGAAGCCGAGGAAGACCACCCAGCTCAGCAGGCAGGACAGGAACAGAAGCGCGGTCGCCGCGACCTGCGCGCCGGTCTGGCCGATCAGCCGCCATGTGAAGCCCGCGACAAGGGCACCGACCAGCGGCGAGAAAAGGAGGATCGTTTCCATGTCCGGTCAGCCCTTCATCACGTTGATGTCTTCCACCGCGATCGTGCCGCGGTTGCGGAAGAAGCAGACAAGGATCGCCAGCCCGATCGCCGCCTCGGCGGCGGCCACGGTCAGGATGAACAGGGTAAAGACCTGCCCCGTCAGGTCGCCCAGGAACGCCGAGAAGGCGACGAGGTTGATGTTGACCGACAACAGCATCAGTTCGACCGACATCAGGATGATGATGACGTTCTTCCGATTGAGGAAGATGCCGAAGATGCCGATGACGAACAGCGCGGCGGCGACGGTCAGATAATGTTCCAGTCCGATGGTCATTCTGGCGTATCCGTTATCCGTTGAGTTGGTCGCAGCCGCAGCTGCCGAATTCGTTCTGCGTGCGCCGGGCCTCGGCCCCCAGGGCTGCCATGGCTTCGCCGATCTGGCGCATCGTGTAGGGCGCATCGCCCATCACCATGCCCTCGTAGGCGTCATGAAGGGGCCGCGTCTCGCCCCCGGGCAGCGCGATCAGCAACTCCTGCCCGCTGGGGCAGTGCTGCAGCAAGAGCCATTCGGTCGGGGCTCCGCCCAAGGCCGCGGGGTAGATCGAGAAGCTGACGAAGCCCGCGCCGACCGGGACCGGGAAGGCATCGGCCAGATCGGCCGCATAGACGCCGTCCACGACCGTCACGAGGCGCTGCGCGGTGGCATCCCACTGGCACGGCGCCGGCGGCGCCATCGCAGTCGACGGTCCGGCCCAAAGGCCGAGCGCCGCTGCCAGCATGGCGCGCATCGGGAATTGTCCCGCTCGGTCGTTCATCTCGTCCCTCCGGGGGTCCGTGCCCCCATGGTCAGTTCCATGCCGCGCGTTGGCGGCAGGGCGGTGCGTTAAAGCCCCTGCCCCGGTTTCACGTCCTTCAGTTCCATCGCCTTCTTCGGGTCGCGCATCATCTGCGCGATCACGTCCTGCCGCTTCACGTCGGCGCGATGGCGCAGCGTCAGCACGATCGCCCCGATCATCGCGACCAGCAGGATCAGCCCCGACAGCTGGAACAAAAGCAGGTAGCGGTCATAAAGGATCATCCCCAGCGCCTGCGTGTTATGCGCCTCGGCGATGGGTGGAATGGGGTTGCCCAGCCGCGCGTCGACCCCTTCGGAGAAGGTCCAGGGGCCGAAGGCCAGCACCAGCTGCATCAGGAGGACAACGCCGATCAGCCCGGCGAGCGGCATGTAGCGTGCCATCTCGGCCTTGAGCGCGGCGAAATCCACGTCGAGCATCATCACCACGAACAGGAACAGAACCGCGACCGCGCCCACGTAGACGATGATCAGAAGCATCGCGACGAATTCCGCGCCCACCAGCACGAAAAGGCCCGCCGCCGACAGGAAGGCGAGGATCAGCCACAGCACGGAGTGGACCGGGTTCCTTGACGTCACGGTCAGAAGGCCGCCGGTCACAACGGAAACCGCGAAGAGGTAAAAGGTGAATACGCCCATGCTCATCTCAGCTCTCCTCGCCCGCGTCGAAGACTTCGGCCGCCAGCTCCATCGCCTTGTTCATCGCGGGCACACCGCCGAACATCGCGGCGAGGCCGATGGTCTCGGCGATCTCCTGCTTGGTGGCGCCTGCCTCGACCGCGTGGCGCACGGTCAGACGAATCTGCGCCTCGGCAATCGCGCCCTGGATCGTCAGCCCCAGCAGCGTCAGCAACAGCCGCGTCTTGGCCTCCAGCCCCTCGGGATTGAACTGCCGGCCCAGAAACGCCTCCAGCATCTCGGCGGGCACGGTCGGCCACATCTTGTCCATCTGCGCAGGGTTGAAACTGGCCATGGCCGGGTTGACGGCCTTGACCCAGTCCTGCGCCATTTCCTGCGTCTGGCGCATCAGCGCCTCGAAGGGGTTTTGGGGGGCATCGCTCATCGGTAGGGCGCATCCAGTTCGAGGTTGCGCGCAATGGCTGCTTCCCAGCGGTCGCCATTCTCAAGGAGCTTGGCCTTGTCGTAGTACAGCTCTTCCCGCGTCTCGGTCGCGAATTCGAAATTCGGTCCCTCGACGATGGCATCGACCGGGCAGGCCTCCTGGCAGAAGCCGCAGTAGATGC
>CAZVQL010000356.1:0-2467 GCA_964629305.1 uncultured Roseicyclus sp. | reverse complement strand
CCAAGGCCGGGGCCTTTGCGACGAGGATGAGGAAGAGCCCGCTTTGGTCGGGATCCCGGGGCCTGACTATTACACACAACTCGGGCCGTCGAGCCCGCGTTGTGCCTCGATGGCCATCACGAAATCGGCGGTTCGTTGGATGCCGATCCACAGGGTTTGAGGACCGGGGAACCCATCGGATTTTCGATTGAGGAAGCCACCGAGAGCGGCGACCTTGCGCACCATGGCGTCAAGCGAGGGCGGATGATCGGGCGGCGGCTTGCGTTCGGTGACGATATAGACGGCCTGCCACTCGGCGGTGTCGAACACCACATCGCACGGCAGCTCGGGACACTCGCGCCCCAGCATGGTGAGAAAGAGTATCCGCCAGGCGATGATCATGTAGAACGCCAGCGCCGGCTCCAGGCGCTCGATCGTTTCCAGTTGCAGCTTCTCGATACGGCAGCCGCTTTTCAAAATCCTAAAAAAAACCTCGATTTGCCACCTGCAGAGGTACCATTGCAACTTCTCCAATGCCTGCGCGGGGGTGTCGACGGGCAGGTTGGTGAGTAGCAGCCATTCGACCGCCTCCTCGCCGGGCGGCGGGTGAGGCTCAGTGGCGAGTATCGCCGTGATCGTCACCTCGGGGAGCTTGCGGTCGGGGCGGCGTGGGGCCGGGAGGGTGAGCCGTAGCGCCTTGATCTGTTGATGCACCACACGGGCCTTGACGCCATGGCTGGCGGGACGCTCGAAGGTGGTCTCGGTGAGCACCGCCGCCGCGGCAAGGTGCTCACGCACGGTTCTGCCGTCACTGAGCACGCGGTCGTGTTGCCCACGCACCAGCCAGTCGGCGGCGCTCTCGGGACACGGCGCCTCGACGAACAAGTCGTAGATGTCCGCCTCGCGGTCGGCCACATAGGTCAGGCGCGTGTCGGTGAGGGTCTCGGCCAGCTCGTTGACGCGCCGGTAGCCATCGACCCAACGCACGCTCTCCTTCTCCTCCAAGGGGCGGCTGGGGTCTTTGCCCTGGCCGAGACTGCCGCGCTCGCGTGTCCAGGTATAGGCGTCGAGCAGCCCCAGGCACAACCGATCCGGGGTCAGCGCCAGCGTCGGATGCAGATACAGACCCTGACGCAGCTCGAGGTTGAGCGGCCCGAGCCCCTGCATGGATGGCCTGCCGGTGTAGTCGAGCTCACTGGTGTCCTGGATGCACAGCACCCGCGGGTGTGCGCCGATGCGCTCGACGGTGCGTGCGATGTGCGCGGTGAGCACCGCCTGGGCAGTGACCTTGGGGTTGTCGAACAGCCGATAAGCGGCCTGGGTCTCGGCCCAGCCACCACAGGCGGCGGGGATACTCGGCATCGGTTTGTCTCCCAGCGATTGCAACAGGCGCTGCGCACGACGCTTCAGGCGCGCATCCCCCAGGTCGATCGCCTCGAGTTCCTCGGCCAGGGCGCTCATGCCTCCACCCCCAGGACGCGGCGAAAGTCCGCTGCCAGCGGATAGGCGTAAACGCCTTTGCGTGGCAAGGCCGCGCGGTGGTGCACATCACATTTGCCGCGGCCGGCGGTCTCGCCCAGATACTGCCAGTTCGCCGCCCGGTAGCAGGTGGCGGCAAAGCGCGGGGTCTCCACGAAGGTCTCCAGCAGCACCACCGTCTCGCCGTAGCGCGAGGCAAAGTCCGCGCCCACCCGGGCGGCGGCCATGGCCAGCACGCGCGAGGCGAGATTGCGGACCCGCACCCATGGCAGCAGCAGGAAGCGGGCGTTGTTCACCACGCGCCCCAGGTGGGCCTCGCGGGTCGCTCGATCCCAGCCGATCCAGCGGTCTCGGGCGCCGACCTTCCAGGCCGCCGCGCCAAATCCCAGCGCCCCCAGCAGGCCCTGGTCGGATTCGATGAGGTAGCGCATCTGCGCGCCCGGTAGCGGACGGTAACCGAGGTAATGGTAGCGATCGATCAGTCCGTTCCACAGTCGCGAGGCCGCCTTGTCCGCCACCGCCGACAGCCGCAGTCCCGTCAGCTGCCCCACGCTCCCGCCCAGCGCCCGCTCCTGCGGCCATCCCGTCGCCATCTGTTTGAGGGGGCGTGCGTTTCCGTTCCCTTTGGTGGGTTGCGGCAACGCGATCCATCCCGCCCGATGCAGCCGCAGCAGTCCCACCCGTGCGCTCATCAGCTTCGGCTCGCCGCGCGCATTGTTCCACCCCAGCGCCCGGCACACCCGTCGCGCAATCTCTGCTCGATTCGCTGAATCGCCCAGACGGATCTCGCGCCGGATCGTCTCCAGGTCTGCTTCGCTCAGGGCCCGTCCGCACAATCGTTCCGGGATCTGTCCGCCCATGCTCTCGCTCCCCCTTGTTCGTCGTCGGGGGCGATTGCATCAGAGATCGCCGTCTGTGTCCAGCGCTGGATATCTTGGTGTTGGTAGATGTGTGTAATAGTCAGGGTATGACCAGGGCGGTAACGCTCGGTGGATCGGTGTCTCTACGG
>CAZVQL010000355.1:0-2498 GCA_964629305.1 uncultured Roseicyclus sp. | reverse complement strand
ACGGGTGGCAATGACGCCAGCTTTTCGATCAGCGCGTCGCGCCGGCGGGCGGCCTGGCGGCATTCGACCGGCTGGCCATCGCGCACCACGGGCCGAGACGACAGATTGCCCTCGCTGTCGGTGAAGGGCTCATAAAGCTGCACCGGGAAGGAATGGGCGAGGTAGTCCAGGACATACTCCCGCGGGGTGATGTCGACACGGATATCGTTCCATTCGTCGGTCGGGATCCCGGACAGGCGGCGCTCCATCAGTGCTTCGCCGGTCGAGACGATCTGGATGACGACCGCGTGGCCCGCCGCCAGATCAGTGTCGATGCTCGCAACGAGCGTGGGGGTTTTCATCGAGGTCAGGAGATGGCCGAAGAAGCGCTGCTTCGCGGACTCGAAGGCGGAGCGCGCAGCAGACTTTGCCTGCCGGTTCAGCGTGCCATTCTCACCCGTGATATTGGCCGCCTCCATCGCAGCAGCGAGGTTGTTGTGGATGATGGCGAAAGCCCCGGCATAGGCATCATAGATGCTGCGCTGCTCTGGGCTGAGCGCATGAACCAGCATTTCGTATTCGACGCCGTCATAGGAAAGCGACCGGGCGGTGTAGAGGCCGAGCGAGCGCAGATCGCGGGCGAGGACCTCCATCGCAGCCACGCCGCCCGCTTCGATGGCCTCGACGAACTCCCCGCGCGTGGCGAACGGAAAGTCCTCGCCGCCCCAAAGCCCGAGGCGCTGCGCATAGGCGAGATTGTGGACCGTCGTCGCGCCCGTGGCCGAGACATAGACCACGCGCGCGTTTGGCAGCTTGTGTTGCAGGCGCAGGCCCGCCCTGCCCTGCTGCGACGCTTCGGTATCGCCCCGCTCGCCCTTGGACCCTGCGGCATTGGCCATGGCGTGGCTTTCGTCAAACAGGATTACCCCGTCGAAATCCGCCCCCAGCCAGTCGACGATCTGATCGACGCGGGATTTCTTGGCCCCGCGTTCCTCGGAGCGCAGCGTGGCATAGGTGGTGAACAGAATGCCTTCCGTGAGCGGGATGTCGCGACCTTGGGCAAAGCGCGATAGGGGCGTCACGAGCAGCCGCTCCTGGCCAAGCGCCGACCAGTCGCGCTGTGCATCCTCCAGCAGCTTGTCGCTCTTCGAAATCCAGAGCGCCTTGCGACGGCCTTGGGCCCAGTTGTCGAGCAGGATCCCGGCGGATTGGCGACCCTTGCCCGCACCGGTGCCGTCACCGAGGAAGAAGCCGCGCCGGAAGCGGACGGCGTCAGCGGCATCGTCGGGCGCGGCCGAGACCAAGTCGCCGGTCTCATCAACGGTCCAAGACCCCGCGAGGTATGCGGAATGCGCCTCGCCCGCGTAGATGACGGTCTCGAGTTGCGCGTCGGAGAGCAGACCGTCGCGCAGGACGGCGGAGGGGAGTTTCGGGCGGTAGGAGGGTTTCGGGGGCGCGACCGAAGCCATCGCCGCCGACTGCACCAGTTTGGTCGGGTGCGGCGCCGCGCCGGGGATGTCGAACGCCTGCAGACGGAAGCTCTCGTAGATTGCGTCTGAAAGGCGCGCAGCGCCGTGGCCGTCCGCCGTCTCGCGCGGGGTGTAGGCTAGATCCTCGGCATCCAGCGTGGTGACATGTGCATTCGTCTTGGCCGAGGTCGTTGACCGCAGGGGGCGAACGGCAGGGCCGGACGCACGGGGAGGAATTCCCCAGAAAGGGGAAGTGGGCTGCGATTGAGCGACGGCGCCCGCATCCATCTCGAGGCGTGGCGGGATCTCGGCCACAATCCGGGCCAAGAGGTGCGCCACATCGGGCGAGATGGACCGCGCCAGATCAGCCGTTATGCCACCCCGCTCGCCGCCACGGCACTTGTCGAAGACCGAAATCCGCGTCTCGAAGCTGGTGCCATGCTTGGCAAAGGCCGCGCCCGACACCGCGCCGGTGAAAACCAAATGGGCCGTCTCGGTCAGCCAATCGAACGTCTCAGCCCAGGCCGGCGCATCAGGAGCGAAGCCGGCGCCGGTGATCGCGACCAGTCGCCCGCCGGGCGCAAGGCGCGCAAGGGCCGAGCGCAGATGCCGCGCTGTGGCCTCGGTCGACCGACCATCGACATTGGCCACAGCCGAGAAGGGCGGGTTCATCAGGATGACGCTCGGGCGGACGCCCGCATCCAGATGATCGTCGATCTGCGCGGCGTCGAAGGTGGTTACGGGGCGCCCTGGAAAGAGGAGACGCAGAAGATCGGCGCGGATGGCCGCCAGCTCGTTCAGCATCAGACTACCGCCCGCGATCTCGACCAGAATTGCCAGAAGTCCGGTCCCGGCCGAAGGCTCGAGGACCAAGTCACACGGCTTGATTGGTGCGGCAACCAGTGCCGCCAGCCCCATGGGCAGCGGTGTCGAGAATTGCTGAAACCGCTCCATCTCCTCCGAACGCCGGGTATGCGTGGGCAAGAGGTCCGCGACCTTGGCAAGGATAGGCAGCAGGGCAGAAGGCGAGCCGGCCCGGGCCAGAAGCGC
>CAZVQL010000354.1:0-2514 GCA_964629305.1 uncultured Roseicyclus sp. | reverse complement strand
GACAGGAAGGTGTTGGTGATCCGCTCGATCTCGGGCGCCATGGTGGCCGAGTAGAACATCGTCTGACGCGTGAAGGGCACAAGGCCGAAGATCCGCTCGATATCGGGGATGAACCCCATGTCGAGCATGCGGTCGGCTTCGTCCACGACCATGACCTTGACGTCGGTCAGGATCAGCTTGCCGCGCTCGAAATGGTCGAGCAGGCGGCCGGGCGTCGCGATCAGCACGTCGACACCCTTGTCGATCAGCGCGTCCTGCTCCTTGAAGCTGACGCCGCCGATCAGCAGCGCCTTCGTAAGCTTCACGTATTTCGCATAGGTGTCGAAGTTCTCGGCCACCTGAGCGGCCAGTTCCCGCGTGGGGCAGAGGACAAGGCTCCGCGGCATCCGCGCACGGGCGCGGCCGCGGGCCAGCGCCGTGATCATCGGCAGCGTGAAGCTCGCCGTCTTGCCGGTGCCGGTCTGGGCGATGCCCAGCACGTCGCGCCCTTCGAGCGCGTGGGGGATTGCGCCGGCCTGGATCGGGGTGGGGGTTTCGTAACCGGCTTCGGTTACGGCCTTGAGAACCTTGGGATTAAGGTTGAGGTCGGAAAAGCTCGTCATATGCGTCCAATCTGGCCGGGACACTCCCGGCGGTGAGATGTGGAGCGCATTGCCGTAGCGCTCCGCGGGTCGTCTGCATCGCGCGGACCGCGACGCTTGCGCGGACATAGGCGAAAAGGCGGGCCACGTCAAACAAGGGTGCCCCACGCCCCTGCGTCACATGGCCGAGGCGTCGCGAAAGAGCGCGGCGGGGGCGGCGATGTCGATCGCGCCGGATGGCCCGACGAGGCGGGCGGTCAGCCCCTGCACCTCGGCCCGTTCGAAGAGCGCGCCGGAGAGAAAGATCATGCCGACGGGCGCATCGCGGCAGTGGCCATGGGTGCAGCCGCGCCCGTGGGTCCGGCGGTAGGGCAGTTCGATGCCACCGCTCCACGCTTCGCGGAGATGCAGGCGGTGGACACCGTCGCGCCGCTGCTGGATGACGAGGGCGCGTACCGTGTCGGTGCCGCGGGTGACGATGATGACATGGCCGACCAGCACATGATGCGGGTGATCCGAGATCACGATCTGCGCGGTGTAGACGCCGGACACCCCTGTTTCGCCGTTGGACAGGCTGCCGCCGGTTGATCCCTGCGCAAGCGCCTGGAACGCGGTCACCCACAGGATCAGCGCGCTGAGCAGGCAAAAGAAGTGCCACCGAACCAGCATGGCCGCACTGTCGCCTGCCGCGGTTAATGCCCGGTTAAGGCACCGCGCTGGGATGCAGGGCGGGTGTGTAGCCCGCGTCCAGAACGGCAACTGTCGGGGCAGGGGTCAGGACGGTCAGCCGACCGGTCGGACGCGGCACAGGTGACGCGTAACCCTTGGGCGAGAAGGGGAGCAGGCCGGTTTCCGTGACCAGGTGCGGTTGCCCGAGCACATGGACAACAGCGCCCGCCGGCACGCCCTCTGCCATGGCGTCATGCGTGACCTGCCGCCGGTCGCGCGTCACCCGTGCGCCATGCAGCGCCCGGTCCATCTCGTCATGCCCCGCGGCCCCATGCGCTGCGGCCCAGGCCGATTTCCACGCCGCATAGGCGGCAGGGCGGCAATAGGCGCAGGGGCGGTGGCCCGCGGCAAGTGCCACGGCCTCGTCGAGGAAGAAAAGCGGCGTCCAGCTTCGCGCGGGTCGCGGCCCATGATAGCGCCCGCGTGGGTGGGTCAGGGTGCAGATGATCCAGTGATGATGCGTCCAGCGCGAGGTGCCAAGCCGTCCCGCGTCATCGAAAGACAGGATCCCGCGATTGCCGGTGAAGAGGCCGCGCGCCGGATCGGCCACGATCTCTCCGGTGGGCAGAACGCGGTTCTGGAGGGTCAGACCATCAGCTCCTTCGTCGCCGACAGCGTCACGTCGGGGTAATCCCGCGCGACGCGGTCGATGTCCCATTGCAGGCGCGTCAGGTAGACCGGGTCGCCGTCGTTGTCGGTCGCCATGTGCTGCTTGTTGGCATTGGCGAATTTTTCCACCGCGTCCTTGGTGCCATGCACCCAGCGGGCCGAGGTGAATTGCGACGCCTCGAAGCGGACGGGCAGGCCGTATTCCAGCTCGATCCGGCTGGCCAGAACCTCGAATTGCAGCGCGCCAACGACGCCCACGATGAAGCCCGAGCCGAAGGTGGGCTTGAAGACCTTGGCGGCCCCTTCCTCGGCGAATTGCATCAGGGCCTTTTCCATGTGCTTCGCCTTCATCGGGTCGCCCGCGCGGCAGGCTTGCAGAAGCTCTGGCGCGAAGCTGGGGATGCCGGTGAAGCGCAGCGCCTCGCCCTCGGTCAGGGCGTCACCGATGCGCAACTGCCCGTGGTTCGGGATGCCGATGATGTCACCGGCCCAAGCCTCTTCGGCCAGTTCGCGGTCCGAGGCCAGGAACATCACCGGGTTGGTGATCGTCATCGGCTTCTTGCTGCGCACATGGGTCAGTTTCATGCCGCGAATG
>CAZVQL010000353.1:0-2524 GCA_964629305.1 uncultured Roseicyclus sp. | reverse complement strand
TGTTCCCCTGCAGGTAGGCCCGGTCGTAGATCGCGGGCCAGCCCTCGGCCGCGTCGAGATGCTCGAAGCCGTCGCGCCAGTCCGACAGCGGCATGTAGTTGTCGATGCCGACGAAATCGATCTCCGGATCGGCCCAGAGCGGGTCGAGGTGGAAGAACACGTCGCCCGAGCCGTCGCCCGGCTGGTGCCCGAAATACTCCGACCAGTCGGCGGCGTATCCGATCTTGGTCCCGGATCCGAGGATCGAGCGCACATCCGCGAGCAGATCCCGATACGCCTGCACCGCCGGATAGGTGCTGGCGCCCGAGCGGATCGTCGTCAGCCCCGGCATCTCGGTGCCGATCAGGAAGGCATCGACCCCGCCCGCCGCCGCGCAGAGATGGGCGTAGTGCAGCACCATGCGGCGCAGGCCCCAGTCGCCGGGCGTGCCTGTCCACGAAACCGATTGACCCGCCACGCTGAAGCTCGCAGGCGTCGCCGCGCCGAACAGCGCCGCGACCTGGCTTGCGGCCGTGGCAGTCTTGTCCACGGTCCCTGCGAAACCGGCCGCAGGCGAACAGGTGATCCGCCCCCGCCAGGGAAATGCGGGCTGCCCCGTCTCGGCGGCGTTGTCGGAATACGGGTTCGGCAGCGTGTTGCCGGGCGGCACGTCCATCAGGATGAACGGGTAGAAGGTGACGCGCAGCCCGCGCGCCTTCATCTCCTGGATCGCCTGCACCACCGCGAAGTCGGACGGCGTGCCGCCATAGACCGGGCGGTCCTGGTCGTCGCGGCTGACGAGGAAGGCATTGGCGCGGCTGACGCCGTTGACCGACCAGCTGGCGGGCGTGGTCGACTTGGCCGACACCTCGACGCCCGGCCGCACCTTGCAGGATCCCGCGCGCAGATCGTCGCCGAACCACGCCACCACGAGGCTGACGCTCTCGACCGCGGGCGCCATCGCCTGCAGCCGGTCCAGCGCCTCCACCATGTCGGTGGAGTCGGCCAGCGCGTTCAGGTTCTCGGGCACCGTCGCGCCGCCATCGGTCTTGCGGATCGCCTGCGTCGCGTAGGTGAACTCGCCCGAGGCCGGGATCATGGTGACGGCGCGGGTCAGCCCCTCGGCGGTGTCGGGATCGGCGAGCGGGCGGAACACCTCGAAGGAGAGCTGCGGCAGGCGGTTGCCATAGGTCGAGAGCGCCAGCTCCTCGAAGACCACATAGGCCGTGCCGCGATAGGCCGGCGTGCTGGCCGCGCCCATCTTCGCCGCGATGAACGGGTCCGCAGTCTGCGTCTCGTCGCCGGGATACCAGCGCCAGGTGACGCCGGAGAGGTCCATCGGCTTGCCGTCGGCCCAGATGCGGCCGATGCCGGTGATCGGGCCTTCGCAGAGCGCCACGGCGAAGCTGGCGTAGTACAGATACTCGGTGGTCTTGACCTTGCCGCCCCCGCCGCCCTTGCCGCCGCCCTGCGTGGTGGTCTTCGTCTCCTCGCGGAAATCGGTCGCCCAGATGATGTTGCCGCCCATCCGCATCCGGCCATAGAGCCGCGGGATGACCGCGCCTTCGGTGGCCGAGGTGATGCGCAGCGTGTCGAGCCGCGCGCCCTCGATGCGCTGCGTGGGCGCCAGCGACGAGATGATCCAGCTGTCGACGACCGAGCCGATGCTGGAGCCGATGAAGCCGCCGATGGTCGCGGCGCTGACGCCGAGGATCGCGCCGCCGATCGAACCGCCAATGGCGGCGCCAGCGGCACCGAGAACGAGGGTGGCCATGTCGGGGTCTCAGCGTTGCGGGAACAGGAAGGCGAAGGCGATGCGCCGCCGCCAGGATGGGGTGAGCGGTTCCTCGATCACGCCGAGCCGCTCATAGGCGTGGAGGAAGCTGTCGGGCCCGGTCAGGATCCCGACATGCTTGGCGATGGCGCGGGGCTTCATGCGGAAGAGGACCAGCGCGCCGGGACCGGCCTCGGCGGGCGACACCTCGATCATCATGCGCCGCGCGCCCTCGGCCAGCACCTCGCGCGGCCCGGTCTCGCCCCAGTCGCGGCTGTAGGGCGGGATCGGGAACGGCTCGGGGCCGACGACCTCGCGCCAGACGCCCCGGGCCAGCCCGAGGCAATCGCAGCCGACGCCGCGCAGGCTGGCCTGGTCGTGGTACGGCGTGCCGAGCCAGGAGCGCGCAATGGCGATGACGCGCGCTGGGTCGGCTAATGCGAGAGGTTGCGTCACAGCACGCCTCCCTCGTGGCCGCCATCCTTGGTGGCGTAGCGCAGCACGGCATCCTGGCCGGGGATGTGCGGGAACCCCCGGAAGTTGGCGGTGTTGGCGAACTTCGCGCCGCAGGTCTCGATCCGCTTATCGCAGCCCGCACGGATGGTGAAGGCATTGCCCTCGGAGATCTCGCGCACCGGCGCCTCGAGAAGGGTCAGCACGGCGATGCCGTCCGTCACATCATGGCCGAGAACCTCGGCCCGACGCCCCGCGTTGGAGCCACTGGTCCATTCGATGGTCCCGAAGGTGAACCAGCCGGAGGCGAAGCCGCCG
>CAZVQL010000352.1:0-2538 GCA_964629305.1 uncultured Roseicyclus sp. | reverse complement strand
ATCCAGCCCGGCCTGCTCGCGCCCTGTAAGCGTCCTGCGAACTACATCTATCGCGGCCGCGGCGGACTCGAGATGATCGCCCCACGATGAACCGCAGCGAGAGGGGGCGAACGTGGGGCAAGCAGAACGCGGGGAGCGTAGGACGCCGCAGCAGTGGGCGATGTTGGTGGAGGAGTACGAGGCAAGCGGGGAGAGCCAGCGGCGGTTTTGTGCCGAGCACGGGATCGGGCAGAGCAGTCTGCGTTATTGGAGGCGGCGCTTGGCGCAGGGCGCGGGCACGCAGGACGCGCAAGCCGCGACGGGCGTGCGGTTGGTCGCGGTGAAGGTCATCGATGAATTTCCGGCGCGGGCCGACAGCGGTCTGGTGGTGGTCTCGCCGCGAGGGGTGCGCGTTGAGATCGCTCGGGGGTTCGATACCGTGACGCTCGCCCGTGTGCTGGCGGCGCTGGAGGCGGCGGCATGATGGTCCCGAGCGAGCAGACCCGAGTCTATCTGGCCGTGGGTGCCACCGACATGCGCAAGCAGATCGACGGCTTGGCGGCCTTGGTCGAGGATGTCCTCGAACAGGACCCGTTCTGCGAGAGCCTGTTCGTGTTCTGCAATCGCGGGCGCGACAAGCTCAAGATGCTGCTCTGGCAGCACAACGGCTTCTGGCTGTGGTACCGGCGCCTGGAGCGTGAGCGTTTTCGCTGGCCGCAGTCCGAGGCAGCCGCCATCGAGGTCTCGGCGCGGGAGCTGCGCTGGCTGCTCGACGGGCTAGATATCCGCCAGGTGGAGGGCCATCGAAAGGCGGATTTCAGGCTCCTTTGATTCGCATCATCTAGCTGAATGTATTAGTGAATTCAGGTAGAATGCAGGCCATGCAAAGCACTGCTGCCGAGCGCCTGGAAGACCCCGTTGAACTGCACGCCGAGGTGCTGCGGCTGCGCGATTGCGTGGCCGAATCCGAGCGCCAGATCCAGCAATTGCTCGACTACATCACCCTGCTCAAGCGCAAGCGCTTTGGCCCCAGTACGGACCGTATCTCCCCAGACCAGCTCAACCTGTTCGATGAGGCCGAGCTCGAGGCGTTGATTGGTGAGCTCGAAGGCGAGCTCGAAACGCCACCTGCACCACTAGCCAAGGCAGCGGTCCCCGACAAGCCCAAAGACAAGCCCGTACGCCGACCCTTGCCGGCGCACCTGCCGCGGGTGGAGCGCATCATCGACCTGCCCGAGGCCGACAAGCAGGCCATGGGCGCGGACTGGACCTTCATCGGCTACGACACCTCCGAGCAGTTGGCGGTGATTCCCCGCCAGCCCTATGTGATCCTGTTCAAGCGCGCCAAGTACGTCCCCGTCAACGAGGACGTCCCGGGGGCCGAGCAGGGGGTGGTGATCGCCCCGCGGCCCAGCCAGATCCTGCCCAAGGCCATCGGCCACAGCTCCCTGATTGCCGACGTGGTGGTGGGCAAGTTCGTCGACGCCCTGCCGCTCTATCGCCAGGAGAAGATCTTCGCCCGTGAGGGCATCGACCTGTCCCGCCAGACCATGGCCGGCTGGATGATCGCCCTCGATGAGAAGCTCACCCCGCTGATGGCGGCGATGAAGGGGCTGCTCTACCAAGGGCCGGTCATCCACATCGACGAGACCCGCCTGCAGGTGCTCGATGAGCCCGGGCGCGCGGCCAGCCAACAGTCGTTCATGTGGGTCTATCGCGGCGGTCCGCCCGGGCGGGCGGTCATCTGGTTCCAATACGCGCAGACCCGCAGCGGCGCGGTCCCCAGGCAATTCCTCTTCCCCGCCGGGGTGCCCCCGGGGGGCTGCGATCCGCCGCCAGAGGGCCTGTACCTGCTGAGCGATGGCTACAGCGGCTATAGCGCCCTGGCCCTCGAGGGGGGTATCCGCGGGCATGCCGCCTGTTGGGCGCACGTGCGCAGGAAGTTCGTCGAGGCCGCGGAGGGGCGCAAGAACACCTCTGCCGCCCACCAGATGGTGGCACTCATCGGCCAGCTCTATGCCGTGGAGCGCACGCTCGGTGCGTGCTCGCCAGACGAGCGCAAGGCCGCGCGCGAGGTGCGCAGCACGCCCATCGTGGCGAAGATCAAGACCTGGCTCGATGCCAAGGTGACCCAGGTCCTGCCCAAGGGGTTGCTCGGCAAGGCCATCGGCTATGCCCTGGGGCTCTGGCCGCAGCTCACCACCTTCCTCGAAGACGGCCACATCCCGCTGGACAACAATCTCGCCGAGAACGCCATCCGACCCTTCGTGGTCGGACGCAAAGGCTGGCTGTTCAGTGGCAGTCCCCGCGGCGCCCAGGCCAGCGCCACGCTCTATTCCCTCATCGAGACCGCCAAGGCCAACGGCCTCGAACCCCGCGCCTACCTCAACTTCCTGTTCGAGCGCCTCCCTGCCGCGCATACCCCTGCCGCTATCGACGCCCTCCTGCCCCAAGCCCTCAAACCCGAAGACCTCAAACTATAGGGTCAAGCCGGTAGTTCGCCGGACGCTTACGCCGTTGCCAGAGCCAACGGGCCGCGCCATCGCCGATTACCTGCGC
>CAZVQL010000351.1:0-2545 GCA_964629305.1 uncultured Roseicyclus sp. | reverse complement strand
CCGCCCAGGCCCGCGCCGAGGCGCAGGAGAACGCCCGCAAGGCCCAGGCGGAAGAGGCCGCGCGCGCCGCCACCGACCGCTTTCTCGGCGACGGCCGCGCCTATACGCCGCGCTGATCCGATCACTTTCCGCACGATGACTCGGGAACGGTGACGTCATGCAGGACCTCAACATCATCGATGCCTTCCTGGACACCTTCGTCCGCTACATCGACAGCGGCTTCGGCCTGCTGCAGGGCGACGTCGCCTTCCTGACCACCATCCTGATCGGCATCGACATCACCCTGGCCGGCCTGTTCTGGGCCATGGGAGGCGATGACGCGCTGCCCGGCAAGCTGCTGCGCAAGGTCCTCTACGTCGGCGCCTTCGCCTTCATCCTGAACAGCTTCGAGACCCTGGCCGGCATCCTGTTCGACTCCTTCGCCGGGCTCGGCCTGACCGCCGGCGGAATGGCGGCCGATGACCTGCTGCGACCGGGGCGCATCGCCGGCACCGGGTTCGAAGCGGCGTGGCCGCTGCTCGATCACATCCGGGGCATGGTCGGCTTCCCCGAGGTGTTCTCCAACCTGCTCAGCGTCGTCGTGCTGCTGCTGGCCTGGGTGCTGGTCATCGTCGCCTTCTTCGTGCTGTCGGTGCAGCTCTTCATCACCATCCTGGAGTTCAAGCTGACCACCCTGGCCGGCTTCGTCCTGGTGCCATTTGCGCTTTGGAACAAGACCGCCTTCCTGGCCGAGCGGGTGCTGGGCGCGGTGGTCGCCGCCGGCATCAAGGTGATGGTTCTGGCCGTCATCGTCGGCATCGGCGCCAGCCTGTTCGATACCTTCACCGAAGCCCTCGATGCCGGCGAGCCCACCATCGAAGCCGCCATGTCCCTGGTGCTGGCCTCGCTGGCGCTGCTCGGCCTGGGCATCTTCGGTCCCGGCATCGCCGCCGGGCTGGTCACCGGCGCGCCGCAGCTTGGCGCCGGCGCGGTCATCGGCACCGGAGGCGCCGCCGCCGGTGTCGCCCTGATCAGCGGCGGGACCGCCCTCGCCGGTGCGCGTCTGGCCGGAACGGGTGGACTGGCCGCCGTGCGCGCCGGCACGGCCCTGGGAACAGGCGCCGCCAGCGCCTTCCGCCTGGGCGAGGCCACCGCCGGGACCAGCGGAGCCGGTGCCGCCCTGGCCGGACTCGGTGGCATGGCCCGGGCCGCCGGAGGGGCCGCGACCCGGCCGCTGCGCGAAGCCGCCGCCGACGGCCGTCGTGCCGCCTGGACCGCCACCGGGGGCACGGCGCCCGCCGGGTCCGGCGGGCCCATGCCGAACACCGCCTCATCCGCCCCCGCCTGGGCGCGCCGCCTGCGCACCGAACAGCAGGTGCGCGCCCGCATGCAGGACGCCCAGCAGACCCTGCGCGACGGCGACCGTCCGGGCGGCGGCACCGCGCCATCCCTCGGCGACAAGGAGGACTGAGCCATGCCCTTCAAGCGTCCGGTGCAGCGTTACGGCCGCACCCCCGAGCCCGTCACCCCCTACCAGAAGGCCGCACAGTTGTGGGACGAGCGCATCGGCTCGGCCCGCGTCCAGGCCAGCAACTGGCGCCTGATGGCCTTCGGCTGCCTGACCCTGGCCGTGGGCCTGTCCGGCGGGCTGCTCTGGCAGTCCCTGCAGAGCCGGGTCGTGCCCTATGTGGTCGAGGTCGACACCTTCGGCGCCGCCCGCGCCGTCGCGCCCGCCGTGGAGACCTATCAGCCCACCGACGCCCAGATCATGACTCTTTGTTTTTGAGCCGATCTTGGCCCTTCGGGCCGCGCTCGGCTCGGGGCACCTGGGCCGGTTCCCATGGAGAACTCTAGACGAGACGCTTCCTTTGGCGAGAGCTGCGGTCCGCCTCAATTGCCTTCCGTACGTTAGAAGCGGAAATCCCCGCCGCTTCACCGCACTCTTGGCGGCCCACGCACTGCTCCTCCTGTATCCGTTCGGATGCCAATCCTTCTGACAGCATCACCGCAGAAAGCTCAACAATGTTGAGGCCATCACGTGTTGTCTTGACGGCCCTTTCCAACTTTAGCTGACTTGCCGTTCTATCGAATAGGCTGCCGTAAACCTTGTTAGTGCAATGCGCATAGTCAAAGCCTTTTGTGCAACCGTGTGCCTTCAACGTGTCGGTAAACTCACGTCGCTTGACGCGCCCTTGTGCACGAGTGGCAGCCCAAAGATTTGCGTCGTCGTCGGCGCGTTCCAGAATTTCGTCGGCAAGAGTCGCGTCGCCGGATCTAAATCGGAGCCAGACATCCAAGACTTCGAGGCGGAGCTCGGGGCTCAAAAAACCAGCATACTCAGCTGCCAAGAGAGGATGAGCATATGTCTCTCTTGAGGAGCCTGGCTTAATATAAATAACTGCCCTAATTCTCCTGCCTGGACCGTCTGATGCGCAAGATACTCTTGACGCGAGGCGCTCAACTAATCGGCCAATACCCTGCTGGGCACGCCAATTCTTTGGTTCGCGCCCGGCGATAGAGCCTGCCGCTATATAGATATCGTTCAGACAAATAAACCCGTTGGCAT
>CAZVQL010000350.1:0-2556 GCA_964629305.1 uncultured Roseicyclus sp. | reverse complement strand
TTAGATCGTCCGAGCGAAGCGAGCGACGATCTGAACCGTTTGTTGGACGAGCCCGTGGGAGGGAGCGGCAAGGGAGGCGGCGGGGCTTAGAAAATATCTCCCGCGAGGTGCGGGGAGCCGCGGGCCTCTGGCGTGTATCGAGGCCCGAGGGTCCTGGAGTCAGACAGCCGCGGCGGCGGTTTTTTGCGTCAGGAGGCGCTCGCCAGTGGTCCTGATGCCCGATTTACGCGCGAGCGTGGGCCTCGGCACGCCGCAGCCGAAGTGCAGGGAGGCGGCTTGGTCGGTGCGCGTTACATCGCGAGGGCCTCCGTGGCCGTGGCTGTTGGTGGCGGCCCGGCCCGTGGTGGGAGGCGGGTTTGTACGATGATCATCGGTGTGCCGCAGGCGGGGCAGATCAGCCCGGGACGAGGCCGGCGGATGAGCCGGCGCTTGGGATCGAGGCCGAAGAGCCATTGCAACAGGCGGATGGCGCGCTGGCTGTTGGGATGCAGGAAGCCGAAGTTGCGTGTGCGGCGGAAGCCTTTGGGCAAGACGTGCTGCAGGACCAGGGCGAGGAATTCGGCGCCCGGCAGGGTGCGGTACGCCCAGCGTTTGTCCTTGGCGTGACGGTAGCGGAAGGTCACCTGGCCGTTCTCGCAGGAGACGATGTCCTTCTCGCGGATGACCCCGCGGTAGAGATAACGCCCGAGGTAGACCAAGGCCTTCTCGCCCGTGCCGACGTGCTGGCAGTCGACCACCCAGTCCTTCGGGTAGCTTGGCGGCAGCGCCAAGCCGGCCCCGGTGATGGCGGCGAGCAGCTTGGCGCGAAACACCTTGGCCAGGGCCTTCTCATTGAACAAGTAGCCGCCCCGGCGCTGGCGGCGGCCCTTGGTGCGCCACAGCCGCTTGGTGGTATCGAGGGCGGCGCCCGGCATGACCAGATGGACATGGGGATGATAGTCGAGGGCGCGCGAATGGGTATGCAGGACCGCGATGGCGCCGGCCTCGCCTTGGAGGCGGCGGTCATTGCGGGCGAAGGTGCGTAGCGTCTCCCAGCTGGCGCGGATCATCAGCTCGTAGAGGGTGCGCTGATTGGCCCACGCGAGGGAACGCAGTTGTGCCGGCAGGGTAAAGGTCACCAAGAAGTAGGCGGCCGGCACCTGCCTGGCGAGTTGGCGCTCGATCCAGCGCTGGCTCTCATGGTGTTGGCAGTGCGGACAGTTGCGATGCCCGCAGGAATGGGGCACCAAGAGGCGTTGATCGCAGTCTGGGCAATGCGCCTGCATCTGGGGGCTGGCCGAGGTGCGGCACGCCTTCATGGCGGCGAGCGCCTTGAGCTGGGAAGGCAGCAAGAGGTTTTGGTACAGGGAGAGGAAGCCGGCCTCGAACAGCGCGATGAGCGTGGCGAGCCGGATCATTTGATGGCCCCCCAAGTGAGGGCGAAGCCATTGATCAGCTCATCGATGATCTGCTCGGCGTGGCGGTTCGTGCGGGCGGTGAGATGGGTGTACCGGGCGGTGGTCAGGATGGAGCGATGGCCGAGGAGCTTCTGCACCTCGAGCAGATCGACGCCGGCCTCGATCAGATGGGTGGCATAGCTGTGCCTGAGACTGTGTGGGGTGATCTTTTTTTTATCCCGCAGGCCAAGGTCACCTCGCGCAGGGCGTTCTGGACGCCGCCGCGATCGAGTGCCCGGGTGGCCCGCGCGGCGGCTTGGCGCCCGCCCTGGCGACTGGGGAAGAGCAGCACGGGGTTGCGATGCACGCGCCAGAAGCGGCGCAGCACCGCGAGTGTCGCCTGGGGCAAGGGCACCAAGCGGTCCTTGTTGCCCTTGGCATCGCGGATGTGCACGCGGCGGCGGGCCGCATCGAGATCCCCGACCTGTAGGCGCAAGCCCTCCCCGAGGCGCAGGCCAAGGCTGTAGGTGGTGAAGTAGAAGACGCGGTAGCTCAAGATGCGCGTCGCTGCGAACAGCTGCTGCGTCTGCGCGACGGTGAGGACATCGGGCAGCCGCTGGGCCTTCGGCGGCTTGATCAGATCGAGATGGACCCAAGGCTTGCGTAGCACGTGGGCGTAGTAGAATTTCAGCCCGTAGAGATCGAGCTTCACGGCGCTCCAGGAGTGCGAGGCCAACAGGTCGGTGAAATACGCGACCAGCTGCTCCTCGGACAGATCGTCGATCTGATAATCGAAGTAGGCCCCGATCCGGCGCACCGCACGCGCGTAGGCCTCGATCGTCTTCGGCTGGAGCCCCTTGAGTTTGAGATGCTTGAGGTGAGTGTCGTAACGCGACTGAAAGTGATCCCGTGAAGCTGTGACCATGCTCTGTAACCTCCTGATTCCAAGGACAACCCCGCGCACGCGGCGGGTGAGGTTACATTGTAGAGGTGCTCAGGCCCGGGGGCTTTCTCCGCGTAGCGGCTTCGTCCAACGTAAAGACTCAGCGGCGCGCGCCTTTGGCGCGTCCGCTGTAGGCGCATGTTATGCGCTTTCCATTTCCTAAGTGTCTTGCCTTCGTTGTTCTTCCACTACTTCCACTACTTCCACTACTTCCACTACTTCCACTACTTCCACTAC
>CAZVQL010000349.1:0-2572 GCA_964629305.1 uncultured Roseicyclus sp. | reverse complement strand
GCGACGGCGGCGATTGGGTCGTGAACGGCACCAAGCATTTCATCTCGGGCGCCGATCATGCCGATTTCTTCATCGTCTTCGTGGCGACCGGCGTCGATGACACGCCCCACGGGCCGAAGAAGCGGATCACCTGTTTCCTTGTCGACCGCGGCCACCCCGGTTTCACCGTGCGCGACGGCTACAACTCGGTCAGCCACCGAGGCTACAAGAACTGCATCCTCGAGTTCGACGATTGCCGCCTGCCGGATGCCCAGGTGCTGGGCGAGGTCGATGGCGGGTTCGAGGTGATGAACACCTGGCTTTACGCCACCCGCCTGACCGTCGCTGCCTTCTCCGTCGGCCGCGCGCGGCGCTGTTTCGACATGGCCGTCGACTGGGCTGCCGAGCGACGGCAGTTCGGCCAGCAGATCGCGAAGTTCCAGGGCGTCAGCTTCCAGATCGCCGACATGGTGACCGAGATCGACGCCGCCGACTGGCTGACGCTGGCGGCGGCGTGGCGGCTCGATCAAGGGCTGCCCGCCAACCGCGAGATCGCGTCGGCCAAGCTATATGCCTCCGAGATGCTGGCGCGCGTCACCGACACAACGCTCCAGATCCATGGCGGCATGGGGCTGATGGACGATCTGCCGATCGAGCGTTTCTGGCGCGATGCCCGCGTGGAACGCATCTGGGACGGCACCTCCGAGATCCAGCGCCACATCATCGGGCGCGAGATCTTCCGCCCCAAGGGCGCCTGACATGCAGCCGCTCTCGCGCCTGATGCGCCCGCGCTCCATCGCCGTGGTGGGCGGGGGCACATGGTGCGCCGCGGTGGTCGAGGGCTGCCGCCGCATCGGCTTTGCCGGGCCGGTCTGGCCGGTGCATCCGGTGAAGACCCAGGTCGCGGGCCTGCCCGCCTTCGCCAGTGTCGAGGATTTGCCCGAAGCGCCTGACGCGGTTTTCATCGGCGTGAACCGCGAGGCAAGCATCGAGGTGCTGGGCCGCCTTTCGGCGATGGGCGCGGGCGGCGCCGTCTGTTTCGCCTCGGGGTTTCGCGAGTCGGTGTCGGAAACGGGCGACGGCCCCGCGCTTGAGGCCGCGCTGGTGGCGGCAGCCGGGCCCATGCGCATCCTCGGGCCGAATTGCTACGGTTTCCTGAACCTGCTCGACGGGGCCGCGCTCTGGCCCGACCAGCATGGCGCGCAGCGGGTCGAGACGGGTGTCGCCATCGTCACCCAATCCTCGAACCTCGCGCTGAACCTGACCATGCAGGCCCGCGGCCTGCCGCTGGCCTATGTCGTGACGGTCGGCAACCAGGCGCAATCGGGCCTTTCGGAAATCGCCGAAAGCCTGCTCGAGGATAGCCGCGTCACCGCGCTCGGCCTGCATGTCGAGGGGGTGGGCGATCTGCCTGCCTTCATCGCCATGGCGGCCCGTGCCCGGAGCTTGGGCAAGCCGGTGGTGATCCTGAAATCCGGCGCATCCGAGGGTGCGCGCTCGGCCGCGCTGTCGCATACAGGCTCGCTTGCGGGCAGCGATGCGGGGGCGGGGGCGCTTTTTGACCGGCTGGGCATGGCGCGGGTGCGGACGCCCGCCGAGATGGTCGAGGCGCTGAAACTGCTCCACGCCATCGGGCCGCTGCTCTCGGCCCGAATAGGCGTCCTGTCCAGCTCCGGCGGCGAGGCGGGGATCATCGCCGATATGGTCGAGCACCGCGCGCTGAGCTGCCCGCCCCTGACCGAGGGGCAGCGCGCAGGCCTGCGCGCAGCGCTGGGCCCCAAGGTGGCGCTCGCCAACCCCCTGGATTACCACACCTATATCTGGGGCGATCGCGCCGCACTGGCCCGCGTCTTCACCTCGATGCTGGCCGATCACATCGCCATCGGCGTCGCGGTCCTCGACTTCCCGCGCCCCGACCGCTGTGATGCATCCGCTTGGGAGATCGTGATCGACGCCTGCTCCGATGCCATGGCGGCCACCGGCATCCCCATGGCGATCCTGTCGAGCCTGGCCGAGACCATGCCCGAGGCGACAGCAGCGGCGATGCTCGCGCGGGGCGTCGTGCCCCTTGCAGGCTTCGCCGAAGGGTTGGCCGCGCTGGAAGCCGCCGCGCGGTTGGGGCAAGCCGGGCAGGGCACCGACCCGATGGTGCCAGGGCCGGAGCCGATCCATCCGCGCCTTCTAACCGAGGCCGAGGGCAAGGCGCTTCTGGCCCGCCACGGTGTGCCTGTCCCGCATCGGGCCCTTGCGGCATCGCCGGCCGAGGCCGCAGCGACAGCCGCCGGGATCGGTTTTCCCGTGGTGCTCAAGGCGCTGGGCGTGGCCCACAAGACCGAGGCGGGCGCGGTGGCGCTGAACCTGCCCGATGCCGCATCCGTCGAGGCCTCCGCGGCAGACATGAGCGCGGAGCGATTTCTTGTAGAAGAAATGGTGGGAAACGGCGTTGCCGAGATCCTTGTCGGCATCCTGCGCGACCCCGCGCATGGGTTCGTGCTGACCCTCGGGGCAGGGGGTGTGCTGACCGAGGTTCTGGCCGACACCACCTCGCTTCTTCTGCCCGCGACCGCGCCCGAGGTCGACGCCGCCCTCGACC
>CAZVQL010000348.1:0-2572 GCA_964629305.1 uncultured Roseicyclus sp. | reverse complement strand
TGTGCAGCGTCTCCGCGGCGTGTTTCTTGGCTAGCTCGGTCTCGCCTGCTTCCAGTGCCGCTAGCCCGCATTTCTCATCACATCTGAAAATGAGGTGGGCGAACTCCGCGGAGCGGCGTTTTTTCGTTGTGGCGGCGTTTGCAGCTGCATCGCCAGCCAATGTGGGGGGGGCTCGCTGGTGCTCCCCGCCACGTTGGGAACGCGTTTCGCACCGTTTCTGACGCTGGAACGGCCAGTTCGCGGCCGCCGGCGCGTACCCCGATCCGCTCGGCTTCGCCGTCGCTTCGATTTTCTCCGTTTTGCTCCCGTATCTCAAGTCGGCGAGGTCACGTAACCGCCAGACGCGGCGGATCGTCACCGGCGAAGGGCGGATCTGCAATGCTGGGGTCGCCACTGAATAACTTCTCGGCGGCGCGGCGGAGGTTCGACAACACCTGGCCGAACAACTCGCGGTATGGGTAACTGCTTGAGATATGAGTCCACACGCGGCGGGTGGTGACCTGGATCAGGGCGCCAATCTTGAACAGACGCGTGCGGATCGTCGGGCATTGAGCTTGCGACAGTTCCGTTTCCGCCAGCCCAAAACGACGAAGCAGCATGCACAACACGTACGCGAACGAACATTGGTACAGACGGATTTGGTTCGCTCGCATGGCCTCGCAAGGCAGACTTCCCGCGAACAAATACTTCTGCTCCTTGATCCGGTTCTCCGCGTCGCCACGCGGGCAGTAACCCTCCTCGTAAGCCGTGCGTCCGTCGAGTTCCTCCGCCGTGCGCGACAGCACCACGAACCGGACGTTCGACTTCCCTTCCCAACTCGCTTGCTCCAACAGCCAATCCGCCGCCGTGCGGGCCGCGGCTGCTTGCGCTTGCAAAGTCTCCACACGTTGCTCGGCCTTCGCCGCCGCACGCCGCTCTTTGCGAGCCAACACCTCCGCGCGTTGGGCCTGCTTCCGAATCGACTTGGCATCGGCCCGCAGGGATTTCGCACGCTCGCTGTGATCGCGAGGAGCCGCGGTGGCCATCGTTTCCGCCAGGCCTGCCAGCCGTTGGGCTCGCTGCTGTTGTTCGTCGGCAGTGGCCGTTGCGCTGGCGGCCGCGGACTGCGCCTCCGCCAAATGCTGCTCCGCCTGCACCGCACTCTTTTCGGCAGTGGCCACCGCAAGGGCACTCACCGAATCTCCCGTTGGTCCCGGCAAATGCTCCACTTTCGCCACCACACGCCGCTGCTGGCTCCAACTGTCAAGCGTGCGATAGGGGATCTCCACGAACGTCCGAGGCGGCTCCTGGGGCGGGCCGCTGTTTTCATCCGACTGCTTCGCGGCGGCAAACTCTGCGGCCATCTGACGCTGGGCCTCTTGCACCTCGTTCATCAACCGTGCGTTGCTCGGCATCCCGACAATGAACTCCAGACCGGGCGTCGCTTCACACCAACTCATCAGGCGGTCGTCGCTGAAATGGCCGTCGCCGCGGATGGTGATGCGGACGTCCGGCCACCGTTGACGAATTCGCGTCACGATCTTTGGCAGCAACTTCATCGTTCCGGACATCGCACCGACGTCGCCCGGACGCAACTGGGCGGCCAGCAGAAACTCGCCGCAAAACACGTACTGCGGCAGATAGCAATAGCCGTCGTAATGTTTCTGGAAATGGCGTCCCAGTTGTTGGCCGAACGTTTCCAGGTTGGTCGGGTCGATGTCGAGCGTGATTTCCTCGGGCGGCGAGTCATGCGCGTCGAGAAACAAATCGACCAGCAAATCGGCCAGCCCGTCGAGATCGGCCACGATTTTGCAATAAGGCGAATCGGGATCGGCTCCGACCTTGGACAACTCGAGCCGATTGAGCGTACTTTTGCCGGCCATCGGCTTGCCGCGGTCGTCCGGGCGGCGGCGCTGCTGACCTTCCGGATCTTGCTTGCCCACGCAAGCGGCGATCAGGGGGTCGGTCCGCAGCCGATCGTGATCATTCAAATCTTCGTAGCCCAAGCAGAGCCCATAAATCCTCTGCCTGACCAGATCGAGTACGGAATGTTCGCTCGCCTCCGGATCGCGATGATCCGTAAAACAAGCGGCGTACCGTTCCAGTACACGGAACATCCGATCGACCTCGGCGACCAGCGGCACGCCACCGTCGCTGACAATATTCCCGCCGTCGAAATCGGCAATCAGCACCCGCTCGCTCAGCCCGTGGAATTCGATCCGTGATTCGTTACAATGTGTTTGCACGAGGAAACCTCCATGATTTGTCGTAACTGGTTGTCGCAAAAACAAGTTATGACAAATCTGGGGGCCTCGCGCTAGCCGGGTGATGAGAAATTCGGGCTAGGGCACATAGCTGGGTGTCCCCGTCGTCCCGTCTCGTCGTCTCGTCTCAAAGCTGGGTGTCCCCATTGTGCTTAGGGCTGCCTGGAGACACGAAGAGAACGTGCCTCGGGGCCCGCAGGCTGGGTATCGTTCTCTACGTGCTGACCGGCGTCGTGGCGAGTGAATGCAAGTACTCCGGCGCGAAATCCGCGCCGTTGGGCCAAGCCAGTGTATGCCCAATGATCGAGAACGTCCGGAAGTACTCGACG
>CAZVQL010000347.1:0-2590 GCA_964629305.1 uncultured Roseicyclus sp. | reverse complement strand
TCGTTGGCGCCGTCGCCGATGGCCAGCACGTCGGCGTCGGTCAGGCCAAGCTTCGCGGTCAGGTCTTCCAGCGCCGCGACCTTGGCCTCGCGCCCCAGGATGGGCTGCGCTACCGCGCCGGTCAGGGCGCCATTCTCGACCAATAGCGTGTTCGCGCGGTGCTCGTGGAAGCCGAGCGTCGCGGCCACGGCCTCGGTAAAGGCGGTGAAGCCGCCCGAGACGAGCGCCGCGTGGGCGCCGTGGGCGCGCATGGTGGCGACCAGCGTCGCGCCGCCCGGCATCATGGTGATGCGGCGGGCCAGAACCTCGGCGATGGTCGCCTCGGGCAGACCCTGCAGAAGCGCCACGCGCTCGGTCAGGGCCGCTTCGAAATCCAGCTCGCCGTTCATGGCGCGGGCTGTGATCGCGGCGACCTGTTCGCCGATGCCCGCCGCGGCGGCCAGTTCGTCGACGCATTCCTGCTGGATCATGGTCGAATCCATATCCGCCAGAAGCAGCCGCTTGCGGCGGTTGGCACTGGGCTGGGCAATCAGGTCGACGCCCTCGCCGTTCAGACTGTCGCGGATGTCGCGCAGGTTCTTCGGCAGCTTCGGCACCTCGAACTCCGCCGCGCAATTGGGGTCGAGCCAGATGGCATCGCCGCCCCCCAGCGCATCACGCAGCGACCGGACCAGCGCCGGTTCGAGGATCATCGCGGGGTTGGTGATGAGGGTGACGGTGAACATGGCTGGCATCTTTCCGAGGTTTCGCGCCATAGACCACGAAGGGCCGCATCGGGCCAGAGGCTTTGGCGGTTGGCATCGGCTGAAACGCGCCTAGGTTGCATGTCAGGCAAGGTTTACGGACGATTCTCATGACACGGCATATCCTGATCGCAATCCTGGCGCTGGCCGCGCTGGGGGCGGGTCTTTGGGGTCTGGAGGCACCGCGCGCGGGGCTGCAGATTTCGCAGACCGAGGTCGGCGAGACGCCGGTGACGGTGATGCGCCAGCCGCAGGCCGAGGGGCCGGTCGTCGTCATCGCCCACGGCTTCGCCGGGTCGCGGCAGCTGATGTCGGCCTGGCAGCTCAGCCTCGCGCGCGCCGGGTTCATCACGGTCAGCTTCGATTTCGAGGGGCACGGGCGGAACCCGGTGCCGATGTCGGGCGACGTGACCAGCATCGACGGCACCACGCGGCTGTTGATGGAGGAAACGGCGCGGGTGACCGACTATGCCGTGGGGCTGCCGGGTGCGCAGCCGCGTGTGGCGCTGGTGGGGCATTCCATGGCTTCGGACATCGTTGTGCGGCAGGGGCTGGAGGATGCCCGCGTCGAGGCGGTGGTCGGTATCTCTCTCTTCAGCCAGGCGGTGACGGCCGAGGAGCCTGCGAACCTTCTGATCGTCAACGGCGCATGGGAGGCCGCCCTGAGGGACGAAGCGCGCCGCGTCATGGCCGAGCTGGACGCAGAGGAGGGCGAGACGGTCGGCACGCCCGGCGGGGCGTTCGCCCGCCGCTCGATCGCGGTGCCCTTCGTCGAGCATGTGGGCGTGTTGTTCGCGCCCGCGGGGATCGAGGCCGCGACGGAGTGGCTGGGCGAGAGTTTCGGCGTCGCGCCCGAGGCGCGCGCGGTGTCGCTTGGCCCCTGGATCATCCTTGCGCTCTTCGGGGCGGTCCTGCTGGTGCGCCCGCTCGTGCGCCTCATGCCCGAGGGGGACGCGCCGTGGCATCCGTCGCGCGGCATCTTCTGGGCGCTGGCGATTGCACCGGCGGTGCTGACGCCGCTGATCCTGAGCCTGTTCGAGACACGGTTCCTGCCGGTTCTGGTGGCCGATTACCTCGCGCTGCACCTCGCGCTCTACGGCGCCCTGGTGCTGGCCGGAGCGGCCTGGGCGGGGGGCTTGCCCGCGCGGCGGGGTCTGCTGGCCGGGCTCGCGCTTGCGGCTTACGGCATCCTTGTCTTCGGCGGCATCATGGACCGCTACGTGGGTAGTTTCGTGCCACACGCGGGCCGGGTGCCCGTGATCCTCGCCATACTTCCGGGTGCCGTCCTCGCCATGCTGGGCGACGCGGTGTTGTCGGAAGGAACGCGCGCGGCGCTCTGGCGGCGGGTGGTCGCGCGGGGGGGCTTCCTCGCCTCGCTCGGCATCGCGGTGGCGCTCGATTTCGAGCGGCTCTTCTTCCTCATCATCATCCTGCCGGTGATCCTGCTGTTCTACCTCAGCTACGGAACGATGGGCCGCTTTGTCGGGCGGCGCACGGGGTCGGTCGTCGCGATGGGCATCGGCCTCGGGGTCATCCTGGGATGGGCGCTGGGGGTCACTTTCCCGATGTTCGATCCGGGGGCGTGAGGGCGCTCAGCGTCGGTAGCGGGCGAGGAAGGTTTTCACCGCTTCGGAGGCGATACGGTCGATCTCGGCCTCGGGGGGGTCTTTCTCGATCCCGAAAAGGACCTTGAGCATCAGGTCGGCGCGGCAAAGCTGTGCGAGCTGGTCGGCAGCCAGCGCGGTATCCCCGATGTCTAGGGCGGCGCGGGCCTTGGGGCTGTCGAGATAGACGGCGATCTTGCGGCCCCATTTCTTCGGCCCGCTGTCGTAGAAGGTGCGGCCAAG
>CAZVQL010000346.1:0-2600 GCA_964629305.1 uncultured Roseicyclus sp. | reverse complement strand
GGCAGGCCCTGCAGCGCCGCCTCCATCGCGCCGCCGATGGTGCCGGAGTAAAGCACGTTCTCGGCCGCGTTGTTGCCGCGGTTCACGCCCGACAGCACGAGGTCGGGCGGGCTGTCCGACAGCACGTCGTAAAGCCCCGCCAGCACGCAATCGGCGGGCGAGCCCTCGGCCGCGAAGCGACGCGGGCCAAGCTCTGCGATCATGGTGGGGTGGACGTAGGAAATGCAATGCCCGACGCCCGACTGCTCGAAGGCGGGTGCGACCGTCCAGACCTCTCCTTCCGGCCCCGCGATCTCGGCCGCGATGGCCTCGAGCACCTTCAGGCCCGGGGCGTTGATGCCGTCGTCGTTGGTCAGAAGGATGCGCATGGGATCTCCGGTCCGGTCAGGGTCCGGGCCGGTCTAGCGGCTGGGTCGGGGCGCGGCAATCCCCGCGGGCCGCCTCAGGCGCGCAGTTGGGTGAAGGCGAGCCACAAGAGCGCCGCGGCGCCAAGCCCGGCCGCGATGGCGAGGGCCGGAAGCATTGCGGCATTGGCCACGACGACACCGATCAGCGCCCAGCCCACGGCGATGGGATAGGTCGGCACGCGCAGGCGCAGCGTCAGCGGCACCGCGATCGCCAGCGCAAGCGCAAGGCCTGCCCAGCTAATGACGATGGGGCTGGCAAGCCCGTAACCCATCGCTACGGTCCCGAGCGCCACACAGCTCGCCGCGGTCAGCCAGCCGGCGTAGAGGCCCACGGGCAGCGCGTTCCACGCCCGGTCGCGCAATGGTGCCCGCACCAGCGCCCAGAGCGCGCCGATGAGCATGACCCAGATCAGCGCGGTCGCGATGACCGGGTCGCGCAGCGCGATGGCGATCCAGGACGCGCCGATGGCGATGCTGACGATCAGCCCCCAACGGCCCGCGTCCCAATCCGCGGCGATGTCGCGTTTGAACAGGCCGTAGCCCGCGGACCCCAGCAGCCACAGGTAGATCACCCCCCAGATCGAGAAGGCATAGCCCGCGGGCTGGATCGGCGGTTCCTCAACCGGAACAGGAAGTTGCGCGGGATCGAAGCCGGTGAAGGGCTGCGTGAGAAGCGGCGTGACGACGAAAGCGACGGTGGCCACGACCAGGAGAACCGCCTTGAGCTTGGCGGTGTCTTTCGGGTCGTCGGGGCGTTCGAGATCAGTCAAGGTGTCCCTCGGGCGTGATGCGCGTCTTGCCTCCCATATAGGGATGCAAAGCGTGCGGAAGAACCACCGAGCCGTCTTCCTGCTGGCCGTTCTCCAGCACGGCGATCAGGCAGCGCCCCACGGCGAGGCCGGAGCCGTTCAGCGTGTGCAGGAACTCCGGCTTGCCGCCGCTTGCGGGGCGGAAGCGGGCGTTCATCCGCCGCGCCTGGAAGTCGCCGCAGGTCGAGACCGAGCTGATCTCGCGGTAGGTGTCCTGGCCCGGCAGCCAGGCCTCGATGTCATAGGTTCGCCGGGCGCCGAAGCCCATGTCGCCGGTGCAGAGCACGACGGTTCTGTAAGGAATTTCAAGGCGTTCAAGGATGCCTTCCGCACAGCGCAGCATGCGCTTCTGTTCGTCGTCGGACGTGTCGGGATGGGTGATGGAGACCATCTCGACCTTCTCGAACTGGTGCTGTCTCAGCATGCCGGCGGTGTCGCGGCCGGCGCTGCCCGCTTCGCTGCGGAAGCAGAGGGAGTGGGCGGTGAAGCGCTTGGGCAGATCGGCCTCGTCGAGGATTTCGCCGGCTACGATATTCGTCAGGCTGACCTCGGAGGTGGGGATGAGCCACCAGCCGTTGGTCGTCTGGTAGCTGTCCTCGCCGAACTTGGGCAGCTGGCCGGTGCCGAACATGGTCTCGTCGCGGACGAGGACGGGGCCGTTCACCTCGGTCAGGCCGTTCTCAAGTGTATGAATATCCAGCATGAATTGCGCGAGCGCCCGGTGCAGGCGGGCCACCGCGCCCTGCATCACCACGAAGCGCGAGCCGGAGAGCTTGGCCGCCGTCTCGAAATCGAGGCCAGGGGAAACGCCAGCGATTTCAAAGTGTTCCTTGGGCTGGAAGTCGAAGCTGCGGGGCGTGCCCCAGCGGTTGATCTCGACGTTGTCGGCCTCGTCCGCGCCGTCGGGGACGTCGGCGTAAGGCAGGTTCGGGATGCCCGCGAGCAGGTCGCGGAGGGCGGCGTCCTTCTCCTTGGCCTCGTCTTCCAGACGGGCGATTTCCTCTTTCTTTTCAGATACTAGAGCGCGGAGGCGTTCAAACTCGGCCTCGTCCCCGCGGGCCTTGGCGGCGCCCACATCCTTGGAGGCGGCGTTGCGCTCGGCCAGCGCAGCCTCGGCCCTGGCGATGCAGGCGCGGCGGGCCTCGTCGAGGGCGAGGATCGACGGCGACAGGGGCGCAAGGCCCCGGCGGGCAAGGGCGGCGTCGAAGGCGTCGGGCGTGTCGCGGATGGCGCGGATGTCGTGCATCGGGGGCCTCGTCTGGCTGTCTCGGGCCGGGGTATGCCAGAGGGCGGCGCAGGGGGGAAGGGGCGGGATGCGGGGCGTCACACCCCGTACACAGGGCGTACACACCCGGTACATACGCGATTTGTGAACGGTTGGGGG
>CAZVQL010000345.1:0-2602 GCA_964629305.1 uncultured Roseicyclus sp. | reverse complement strand
GTGGACGCGACGATTATCGACGCGCCATCGTCGACCAAGAACAAGGCCAAGGCCCGCGACCCCGAGATGTCATCCACGAAGAAAGGGAACGACTGGTATTTCGGAATGAAAGCCCACATCGGCGTGGATGTGGACAGCGGCGTGACCCACAGCCTCGAGACCTCGACGGCCAAACTGCACGACAGCCAGGTCTGGGACGCGCTGCTGCATGGCGAGGAGACCTCGGTCTGGGCCGATAAGGGCTATGTCAGCGCCGAGCGTGAGGCTGCATTCAAGGCGCCGGGCAAGGTTTGGGGGTTGATGCGCAAGGCGCCAAAGGGCAGCGACCTGCATCCCATCGACGCGCGGATCAGCCGCATCATCGCGATGGTCAGGGCCAAGGTCGAGCATCCCTTCCGGATTATCAAGCGGCAGTTCGGCCACGTGAAGACCCGTTACCGCGGCCTCGCCAAGAACCGCGCCCAGCTCTTCACGCTGTTCGCACCAGGCAACCTGTTACTTGTGAACAGGCGTTCAATTTTGGGTCTGACTCAATCTCTGTGGTGCCTTCATGCCGAATGCTGGAGACGCGCCAGCAGCAGGTCGATGCCTGCGGCGCCATACATCTGCCGTTTCAGCATCTTCAGCCTGTTGATCTGTCCTTCAGTCTGCCCGTTGGACCATGGCTTGCGCAGTGCAGCCAGCACCGCATCGAGGTCGGCTGTGAGACCGCGGGCGAACGCGGCCAGCTCGGATGCCCGGGCGTCTTCCAGCCAGCGTGCCAATGCGCTGCATTCGCCGTTGCGAACCATTTCGGCGAACTCGTCGCGCAGCCGGCGGGCTTGCGCGAGTTCTGGGAGGGCATGCTCCAGCTGGGCGACGAGGACACTGTCTGCCTTGGTCAGGTGATGGCGATCGGTGGTCATCATCCGCGCGATCTTTCGGGTCGGCGGACATTTCCCTGTTCCTGTCGGTGTGGCGGCCTCGGCCCGGCGCTGACGCGTCGCCCATTCCCCGACGACGCGGAGGCTCCCTTGGAAACCGTCCATGCGCAGCCGACGCCAGAGTTCGGCACCATTGCGGCATCCATCTTGCCAGTGCCGCTCCAGAAGCGTGAGCCAGGGCGTGAGGCTGCTCTGACGCAGGCGAAAGACATCCTCGCGCTCGCCACGCAGGACGCGCCGGACGAGACCGCGGCTAAGACCGGTGACGCGGACGATCCGCTTGATGGGCACGCCTTCGGCGCCCATGCGCTGGATCATTGCGTTGGTGTTCTGGCGGCGTCGAAAGCCCTGATATTGCAGGCGCTCCGCAGCAGTCAGGATACCGGGATCCAGCTCTGCATTGTAGATCGCTTTCCGGATCCGAGGCATCGCGCGGCGGACAGGAACGCATCGCTCACGTTCTGCAGAAGGTGCCAACGGTCAGCGACCTGGACTGCGTCGGGAAGCGCTTGGGAAATCGCGCGCCCATACCCGCCATTGCGATCCCGTGCGACGATCTCGATCTGCGGATGCCGCCGCAGCCAGGCGGCCACGGTCGTGGGGTCTCGATCCGGCAGCAGGTCGATGACGGTGCGTCGTTCCAGATCGCAGATCAGGGTCCCGTAGCGCTGTCCCTTGCGCCAGGCCCAGTCGTCGATGCCGACAACACGCGGCCCGGAGACGGTGGTGGGTACCTCACCCGTGGCCCCGCGCAGGAAGGTGTCCTTGCTCACGCCGAAGAGCATACGTCGCCCAAGCGCCTGTGCTGGACGGCCGCCCATCGCGCGGCCGAGGTATGCTACAAGCTCTTGGAACCGGCCTGTCCGACGGCCGTGACGGCGCGCGAGGGAAGCGGGAATTCCCTCATTGAAAGTCTTCGTGGAGCAGGCCGTCGTCATGCAGCGGAACCGCCGAACCGAAAGACGCACACGGACAGCGCGGCCATGGGCAGGCAAATCCGCGAGGCTGCGAACGTAATGCCCATGTCGGTGTACGGACCGGACGCCACAAGTCGGGCAGACCGCATTGGCACCTGTCAGCTCTGCCTGGACCGTAATTCTGGCGCCGTCCACGCCGTATCCCGTCGCGCGAACCCCCTCCGGCAAGAGCTTGGTATCGTAACGTGCCCGCATGGCGCCCGCCTCCTTGAACAAACACCGCAAATGTAGCGTGCATGCGCGCGGACATCACAGAATGTGCGTCGGACCCAACATTGCGTGCCGATTGACAGCTAGCGCGCAATCCTGCAAGGATTAACCACTAGAAGGAGTACGAGGCGATCATCGCCGACTACAATCGGAAAAAAGACCGAACCACCATCGAGGAGACCTTCCGCCTATTGGTCGAGCTCGTGAACAGTCTGGACGAGGAACAGAAGCGCGCAACGAAGGAGGGGCTTGGCGAGGATGAACTCGCGCTCTTCGACCTGCTGCTCAAGGATGACCTGGACAAGACGTCTCGTGAGCGGGTGAAGCAGGCGAGCCGCGATCTCTTGGCCTCCATAAAGACGCGCTTGGCCGAACTCGATCGCTTCTGGAAGAAGGAACAGACTAAGGCAGACGTCAAGGGTATTATTCTCGACGAGGTCTACGCCAGCTTGCCGACGCCGCCTTTCTCGCCCGAAGAAAAACAGGCTATCG
>CAZVQL010000344.1:0-2613 GCA_964629305.1 uncultured Roseicyclus sp. | reverse complement strand
CCCCGCCCTTCTCTTCGTCGACGGGGTCAGCTCGATCGGCTCCATGCCCTTCGAATTCGACGGCTGGGGCGTCGACGTGGCCGTGACCGGCTCGCAAAAGGGCTTCATGCTGCCCGCGGGTCTCGGCATCGCGGGGTTCTCGCCCAAGGCGATGGAGGCCGCGAAAACCGGCGGCCTGCCGCGTACCTATTTCGACATTCACGACATGGCCAAGGGTTATGCCGCGAATGCCTATCCCTACACCCCCGCCGTGGGCATGCTGAACGGCCTGAAACTGGCCTGCGAGATGCTGATGGCCGAAGGGCTGGACAATGTCTTTGCCCGTCACACCCGCATCGCCACCGGCGTGCGCGCCGCGGTCGATGCCTGGGGCCTTCACCACGGCAGAAATGGTCATGGCCGATATGGGCCTGAACATCCGGCTCGGCTCGGGCGTCGCCGCCGCGCAGGAGGTTTACCGCAACACGGCCGCGCCCGTGGCGCTGGCCGCAGAATGACAGGATACCCGTGATGAAAGACGCAGTTGAGCCTCATATCCCGTCCTTCGATGACGTGATCGCCGCCCATGAGCGGATCAAACCCTACATTCATCGCACCCCGGTCCTGACCTCGCGCTACATGAACGAACTGACCGGCGCGGACCTGTACTTCAAATGCGAGAACTTCCAGAAGGCCGGCGCCTTCAAGGTACGCGGTGCATCCAACGCCGTATTCGGCCTTTCCGATGAACAGGCCGAAAAGGGCGTGGCCACCCATTCCTCTGGCAACCACGCGCTGTCGCTCTCCTACGCGGCCGGCCGCCGGGGCATTCCGTGCCATGTCGTGATGCCCCGAACCGCCCCCGAGGCGAAAAAGGCCGCCGTGCGCGGCTATGGCGGCATCATCACCGAATGCGAGCCTTCCACGACAAGCCGCGAAGCGGTCTTTGCCGAGGTTCACGAACGCACCGGCGCCGATTTCGTTCATCCCTACAACGACCCCCGCGTCATCGCGGGGCAAGCCACCTGCTCGCGCGAGTTCATGGAACAGGTCGAGGGGCTGGAGGCCGTGATCGCCCCCATCGGCGGCGGCGGCATGGTCTCGGGCTGCTGCCTGACGCTGTCGAACATCGCCCCGAACGTCGAGATCTACGCCGCCGAGCCGGAACAGGCCGACGACGCCTACCGCTCGTTCAAGGCGGGCCACATCATCGCCGACGACGCGCCCAACACCATCGCCGATGGCCTCAAGGTGCCGCTGAAGGAAAACACCTGGCATTTCGTGTCGCACCACGTGACCGACATCCTGACGGCGTCGGAGCAAGAGATCATCGACGCGATGAAGCTCACCTGGCAACGCATGAAGATCGTGATGGAACCCAGCTGCGCCGTGCCGCTGGCGACCATCATCAAGAACCCCGACATCTTCCGCGGCAAGCGTGTCGGCGTGATCATCACCGGCGGCAACGTCGACCTCGACAAGCTGCCCTGGATGTAAATGCATCGGTGGGCTCCAGCCCACCACCAAAACCGTAGGGTGGGTGCAACCCACCATCCGAACCGTAACGGGAGAGACCCATGAAAGACGTCATCGACATCGAAACCCTGGAAGTCGGCTACGACATCCCCGCCCTGCCCGGCATGGACGAGTCCGAGATCCAGACCCCCTGCCTGGTCCTCGACCTCGACGCGCTCGAGCGGAACATCAAGAAGATGGGCGACTACGCCGCCGCCCACGGCATGCGCCACCGCGTGCATGGCAAGATGCACAAGTCCGTCGACGTGGCGAAGCTCCAGGTGGAACTAGGCGGCGCGTGCGGCGTCTGCTGCCAGAAGGTGTCGGAGGCCGAGGTCTTCGCCCGCGGCGGCATCAAGGACGTGCTGGTCTCCAACCAGGTGCGTGAGCCCGCCAAGATCGACCGCCTCGCCCGCATGCCGAAGCTCGGCGCGCGCACGATCTGCTGCGTCGACGATATCGAGAACGTGGCCGATCTTTCGGCCGCGGCCCAGAAGCATGGCACGACCATCGAATGCCTCGTGGAAATCGACTGCGGCGCGGGCCGCTGCGGCGTGACCACGACGCCTGCCGTGGTGGAAATCGCCAAGGCGATCGAAGCCGCACCGGGCCTCAAGTTCTCGGGCATCCAGGCCTACCAGGGCGCGATGCAGCACATGGACAGCTACGACGAGCGCAAGGCCAAGATCGACATCGCGGTCGCCCAGGTGAAGGACGCCGTGGACACGCTGAAAGCCGAAGGCATCGAGTGTGACATCGTCGGCGGCGGCGGCACCGGCTCTTACTATTTCGAGTCGAATTCCGGCGTCTACAACGAGCTCCAGTGCGGCTCCTACGCCTTCATGGATGCCGACTACGGCCGCATCCTCGACAAGGATGGCAAGCGCATCGACCAGGGCGAATGGGAAAACGCGCTGTTCATCCTGACCTCGGTCATGTCCCACGCCAAGGCCGACAAGGCCATCGTGGACGCCGGCCTCAAGGCGCAGTCGGTCGACAGCGGCCTGCCGGTGATCTTCGGGCGGGACGACGTGCAATACGTCAAGTGCTCGGACGAGCATGGCGTCGTCGCCGACCCCGAGGGCGTGCTCAAGGTCAACGACAAGCTGCGCCTTGTGC
>CAZVQL010000343.1:0-2616 GCA_964629305.1 uncultured Roseicyclus sp. | reverse complement strand
AGCAGTTCGACATGGCCTCGGACGGCTACAATCTCTACGTGCTGACGATCAACGAGCACACCGGCACCCATATCGACGCGCCGCTGCATTTCTCGGCCGACGGACAGTCGGTGGCCGAGATCCCGGTCGAACGCCTCGCCTGTCCGCTCTGCGTGATCGACATTCGCGCCCGCGCCGCCGAGGACCGCGACACGCAGGTGACGCCCGACGACCTGTCGGCCTGGATCGGTACGCATGGGCCGATCCCCGATGGCGCCTGCGTGGCGATGAATTCGGGCTGGGCCTCCAAGCTGGGCACCGACGCCTTCCGCGGCGCGGATGCCGCGCGCGGTGGCAGCCTGCATTTCCCCGGGTTCCACATCGAGGCGACGCAGATGCTGCTGGAGCAGACGAACGCCGCCGCCATCGCGGTCGATACGCTGTCGCTCGATCACGGGCCGTCGGCCGATTTCGCAACGCATTACGCCTGGCTGCCGGCGGGCCGCTACGGGATCGAGTGCCTCGCGGGGCTCGATGCGATGCCGGCTGCGGGGGCCACGCTGATGGTCGGCGCGCCCAAGGTGCGCAACGGCACCGGCGGACCCGCGCGCGTGATGGCGCTTGTCTGATGGGGACCGTGCCGCTTCTGACCGACGAAGAGCTGTCGCCGGAGGCGGCCGAGGTCTTCGCCGAGATCCGTGCCCTTCGGGGCACGGATTACGTCAACAATTTCTGGCGCGCGATGGCGCATGACCCGGCAGGTCTGCGCGCGCTCTGGGATCGCCTGAGGGTCGTCATGGCGCCCGGGGCGCTCGACCCGCTGGTGAAGGAGATGATCTATGTCGCCGTCTCGACGGCGAACGGCTGCGACTACTGCATCCACAGCCACACCGCGGCGGCGAAGGGCAAGGGCATGACGGCGGACCAACACGCCGAGCTTCTGGCCGTGATCGGGATGGCGATGCAGACCAACGGCCTTGTCCAGGGGCTGGGGGTCGAGGTGGACGAGGTGTTCAAGGCGTGAGCGGGTCCCAAGCCAAGAAAGTCGACATCGTGCCCATCCGAAGCCCGGAGGATGTCGAGGCCGCCAAGGCAATGGTCATGGAACTGTTCGACGTCTTCTTCGAGCGGTATCCCGAAGAGATCCCAATGATCCAAAAATACATGGAAGATCAGGATGTTGCCGGTCAGTTGAGCCGTTTCGTTGAGACGTTTGGCCCGCCGGTTGGCGAAGCCTTGATCGCGCGGGTCGATGGTGGCGCGGTGGGCATTGTCATGCTGACGGACAAGGGCGACGGCGTGACCGGGCGCCAATGCGAAATGAACCGGATGTACGTGCGCGCGTCGGCGCGTGGTCTGGGTGTCGGGCGCAAGCTGGGCCTTGCGATCCTGCAAGAAGCTCGCGCGTTGGGGTTCGCCGAGATGCGGCTGGACGGCGCCAAGCGCCATGTCGAGGCGATCCCGCTCTATCAAAGCCTCGGTTTCGGTCCCGACCCGGCGCCCTCCGAGCATGCTGCGTCCGATCCGATGATGTTTTCGATGAGGATTGCCCTGTGACCGGGCCGCTCAGATCCGACACCTGGCTCGATCCGATCCGGCCCGCGCCCGCAAGGGCCGTTCCCCCGATGCCACGCGCAAGATAGGAAACCGATACCCATGCCCACCCGCATCCCCCGCAGCACCTATGCCGACATGTACGGCCCCACCACCGGCGACCGCGTGCGTCTGGCCGACACGGACCTCATCATCGAGGTGGAGCGTGATCTGACCGCGCTGAACGTCGGTGCCGCCACGACCGGGGGCGGCGGGGCGAACGCTGCGATCTACGGCGAAGAGGTGAAATTCGGCGGCGGCAAGGTGATCCGCGACGGCATGGGCCAAAGCCAGATGACCCGCGCCGAGGGGGCCGTCGATACCGTCATCACCAATGCGCTGATCGTGGACCATAGCGGCATCTACAAGGCCGACGTGGGCCTCAAGGACGGGCGCATCGCGGGGATCGGCAAGGCGGGCAACCCCGACACCCAGGCAGGCGTCGACATCATCATCGGCCCGGGGACCGAGGCGATCGCGGGCGAAGGGCGCATCCTGACGGCGGGCGGTTTCGACAGCCACATCCACTTCATCTGTCCCCAGCAGATCGAGGATGCGCTGCACTCCGGCCTCACCACGATGCTCGGCGGCGGCACCGGCCCCGCGCATGGCACGCTGGCCACCACCTGCACGCCGGGGCCGTGGCATATCGGGCGGATGATGCAGGCCGCCGATGCCTTTCCGATGAACCTTGCCTTCGCGGGCAAGGGCAACGCCTCGCGTCCCGAGGCGCTGGTCGAGATGATCGAGGCGGGCGCCTGCGCGATGAAGCTGCACGAGGATTGGGGCACGACGCCCGGCGCCATCGACTGCTGCCTGTCGGTGGCCGAGGCGATGGACGTGCAGGTCATGATCCACACCGACACGCTGAACGAGTCCGGCTTTGTCGAGAACACGCTCAAGGCCATCGGCGACCGCTGCATCCACGCCTTCCACACCGAGGGGGCGGGGGGCGGTCATGCGCCCGACATCATGAAGGTCGTGGGGTATCAGAACATCCTGCCCTCCAGCACCAACCCGACGATGCCCTACACGGTGAACACG
>CAZVQL010000342.1:0-2623 GCA_964629305.1 uncultured Roseicyclus sp. | reverse complement strand
AACCTTGGCCTGCTGGTTGCCGTCGGTCACCACGTCTTCGCGGCGCTTCAAGCGCATCGGTTCGACGCTGACCATGGGCTCGACGTCGTCGACGTCCAGCTCCTGCAACTGCTCGATGAAGCCTAGGATCGCGTTGAACTCGTCGGCAAGCGCGGGCAGGTCGGCCTCCTCGACCCGGATACGGGCGAGCTTGGCGACCTTGGCGGCGGTGGCGCGGTCGATGGACATGTCTCGGGGCCTCCTGATCGGGGTCAGGCGGGGTTTAGCGGCGCGCAGCAGCGCCCGCAAGGCGCTGAACGACCGCGTGCCACCCCTTTGCGCCCTGCCCGCGAGGTGGTTAGCATCGGGGAAGCATGGGACCCATCGAGGGAGGGAACGAGATATGAAGTACACATGGCTTGGGCACGCCGGCGTCCGGCTCGAGATCGGCGGCGAGGTGTTGCTGATCGACCCGTGGATCGAGGGCAACCCGATGTTCCCCGCGGACCGTCGCGCAGAGGTGCTGGGCGGGGCCACCGCGATCCTCATCACGCATGGCCACGACGATCATACCGGTGGCGTGGCGGACCTGGCCACCGAGATGGGTCTGCCCGTCTACGGCATGGTCGAGTTGATGGGGCGCTGGGGTTCGGCCCATGGGCTGAATGCAACGGGGTTCAACAAGGGCGGCACGGTCCGGATCGGTGACGTGGCCGTCACCATGGTCAACGCGACCCACTCCTCGTCTATGTCGGGCCCGGACGGGCCGGTCTTCGTGGGCTCCGAGGCGGGCTACATCATCGAGGGCGAGGGGCGTGGCGTCTACGTGTCGGGCGACACGGACGTGATGGCCGACATGGGCGTCTGGAACGACATCCACGCGCCCGACGTGGGCATCCTCTGTGCCGGTGGGCATTTCACGATGGACATGAAGCGCGCGGCCTACGCGGCCTCGAAGCTGTTCAGCTTCAAGACGGTGATCCCCTATCACTACAAGACCTTCCCGGTGCTCGAGCAATCGGCCGACGCGATGAAGGCGGCGCTGCCGGGGGTGAGGGTGCTCGACCCCGATCCGGGCGAGACCGTCGAGGTCTGAGCGAAACCAGCCTCTTGCAGGAGGCTTGGCAGGCCCTTGCAAGGGCCTGCCGGCCAAGATCCTTGCAAGGATCCTGGCGCGCCCGGTGTCAGAGCATCCGCTCCATCTCGACCGCGGGAAAGGTGATGCCCGGGCGCAGCGCGATCAGGATCTCGCCGCGGGCGCGGAAGCCCATCGCGGTGTAGAACGGCACGGCCGTGCGCGTCGCCTGCGCGATCATCCGCTCGACCCCGTTCGCCAGCGCATCCGACAGCGCGCGGGTGACGATCGCCTGAGCCAGCCCCTTGCGCGTATGCTCGGGGTGGGTTGCAACCGCGCGGACATGCCCGATCTCGGCCCGCCCTACCCCGCCCTGCGGCGGAGAGCGGCTCCAGCCGCCCACGGCCAGCGCGCGACCCTCGCCATCCTCGGTCATGTAGTAGCTGCCCGAGCGCACAAGCACCGGGTTAGCGCGGCTGATGAGTGGCAGCGCGGTCACGAGGACCGAGGGCGCATAGTCGCGCTTGAGCAATCCGCGGTAGCTTGCAGCGATCAGTGCATCGACGGCTGCGAGGTCGGCGGCGGTGGTGGGTCTGAGGGTGAGGTCTTCGGCCATGGTCCCGGCCTTTCCTGCGATAACAAAAACAAAAGGGCCGCGTCGGTCTCCCGGCGCGGCCCTCAGGTCGGATATGAAAGGCGGATTACTTGATCTTGCCTTCCTTGTATTCGACGTGCTTGCGCGCCACGGGATCGTACTTTCGTACGGTCATCTTCTCGGTCATGGTGCGGGCGTTCTTCTTGGTCACGTAGAAGTGGCCCGTCCCGGCGGACGAGTTGAGGCGGATCTTGATGGTGGTCGGCTTCGCCATGGGTCGGGCTCCTACGGAATGTCGGGGCGGCGCGGGGTGCGCGCTGCGGTATCTCTTGAGACGTCGCCTTTTACTTGGGCGGTGGCCCGAGTCAACACCTCAAATCCCGGTCGTGACCCATGAAAGGCCAAGACCCGCCAGCGCCATGAGCGGCAGCGCCTTCAGAAGATCGAGCCTCAGGCCCAGGATCAGCCCCGCCGCGAGCGCCGTCAGCGCCATGGCCGGCGCGTCGAGGCTGGACCAGACAGGGGTGAGCAGCGACAGCGGCCCGGCGGTGACGGTCCGAAGCTCGTTGAACAGAACATGGGCCGCGAACCAGACCGACAGGTTCAGGATCACGCCGACCACGGCCGCGGTGATCGCCGAGAGTGCACCGGTCAGGCGCGGGCGGCTGGCGATCCAGTCGACATAAGGTGCGCCCGCGAAGATCCACAGGAAGCAGGGCGCGAAGGTGACCCAGAGCGTGACGAGGGCAGCGGCAAGGCCCAAGGGCCAGCCGCCCGCCTGCGCACCGGCGAGGAAGGCCACGAATTCCGTCACAAGGATCAGGGGGCCGGGCGTGGTTTCTGCCAGCCCCAGCGCGTCCATCATCTGTGCCGTGGTGAGCCAGCCATGATCGGCGACGACCTCCTGCACCATGTAGGTCAGCACCGCGTAGGCGCCGCCGAAGGTGACGACCGCGAGCTTGGCGAAGAAAAGG
>CAZVQL010000341.1:0-2628 GCA_964629305.1 uncultured Roseicyclus sp. | reverse complement strand
AGAAATGCGTGAGGTCCGGGATCAGGTCCTTGACCACCGGCATGTGCGGCAGCGGGTAGATCTTCACGTCGCCCTTGATCTCGTCCATGCCGTAGATACAGGCCAGCGTGTTGATCCCGTCGATATTCATCGCGCAGGACCCGCAGATCCCCTCGCGGCAGGAGCGGCGGAAGGTCAGCGTCGGGTCGATCTCGTTCTTGATCTTGATCAGCGCGTCCAGAACCATCGGCCCGCAGGTGTCCATGTCGACCCAATAGGTGTCGACGCGCGGGTTCTCACCGTCATCGGGGTTCCAGCGGTAGATCTGGAACTTCCTCAGATTCGTCGCGCCCTCCGGCTTCGGCCAGCTTTTGCCCGTTCGGATACGGGAGTTCTTCGGCAAGGCGAGTTCAACCATGGATCTTGTCCTCCGGGTCTGGTCGACGCTTACAGGATCAGGGGCCGCGTCGGGCCCGCGCCTGTCAGGTCGCGGAAACAGGTGTCGTAAACGAGATAGGGGTCACGCCCCTGTAGGAAATCGCTGGTGATCGTGACATCGAAATTGGCCGAGCCGCCGCCGGACCCCGCGCCGATGCCGATGCTGCCGCGCGGGGCGGCCGCAAGGCGCGCCCGTTCGGAACACCGCTCATAGGCCCGCTCGGGACTGACGGTCCGGTCACAGGCCGCAAGGGTGCCGACTGCAGCCAGAAGGACCACGCAGAGACCGGAAGAGACTGCACGCCTGCTCATTCCAGCACAGCCGCCACACAACCGAGGGCCGCTTGGCTTTCGGCCATATTGGCGATCACGGCCTGCTGCGCGGGCACGTCACCGTCAGCCGTGACAAGCGCGTCGACCTCGGCATCGGTCATCCGGGTGGAATAGCAATCGGCCACGACAGACGCGATTTCCGCGTCAAACCCGCCCTCGATGATCGACGCGGCGATCATGTCATGGGCCAGCTCGCGACCTGTCTGTGCATGCGCAGGGGCCGCCAGAACGACCAGTAGCATCAGTGTCAAACGCATCGGCAATGCCTCGTCTTCCATCTTTCTGCGCCGGACGGAACCCGGCGGCTCACACAGTCCGAACAGTCATGCTGTTCGATAATCCATATCTTCCGATCGCGGCGAAAGGATCGTCTCGCAGGGCGGTACGACAAACGTTTCGCCGAAAAGATACCCCTGCAGCTTCTCGAACCCGACGTGCAGCTCGAGGCGCGCGCGCCTCAGGGTTTGTCCCACCGTTTTTTCATGCACCGGAGCGCGGCGGCTGATCGTGCTTTGGGCCGCCGGGTTCGCCTGCCCCGCGCGGCGCGGCAGATGCATCAATTGCATCGCCATCGCCGGGACCAGTTGCAGGTGCGGCCTCGGCGCGCAAAGACCCAGGAATGTGTCCGCGATCCACGTCTCCCGCGAGAGCCGCGAAAGAAGGGCCCGCGCATCGGACGGAGCAATCAAGTACCCGGCCGCACCTGCGCTGCCCTTGATCACCTTGCGCAACAGGAACGGCGGGTCCAGCGCGACCGGAACGACACGACGCGACAGCGACTTGCGGCGGGTCCCGTAGGTTTCGAGGTTGACGATACCCCTATCGGTGCTGGCCGCGAGCCGATCGAGCATCACGGGCAAGCGTTCGGACAGGACGACATCATCCTCCAGGACCAGCGCAGGCCGGTTGCGCTCGACGACACGCTGCCAGCAGGCCGCATGAGACAGCAGGCAACAGAGCTCGGACCGCGAAACGGGCCGCACGCCATGAGACTTGCGCCGCACGTAGTCCGCATCGTCCAGATCGTCGGGCGACACGGCCGCAAGACGTTCGAAGGACAGTCCCAGGCGCGCGAACTGCGCGCGCTGGAACGCCAGGCGATCGGTCGCGGCGTCAGTGTTGATCAGGTAGATGTCGACGGACGGCATGTGATCAGCCCCCGCAGGGCGCCGCTTCGGCGCGCAGGCGTTCTGACCGACGTGCCGCCGCGTCCGTCATCAATAGACCCTCGCCTTCGGCTTGATCTTCTCGAGGTCGATGCCGCCCTCGTTGTGGCCGATCAACGGGTTCAGGTGAACCGGGCGATAGCTGAGCGTCACGTTCGCCCCGTCGACGGTCGCCAGCGTGTGCTTGCGCCACTCGGTGTCGTTGCGATCGGGGTAATCCTCGTGCGCGTGGGCACCGCGGCTTTCCTTGCGCGCCTCGGCGCCGACGATGGTCGCCATCGCGTTCGGCATGAGGTTCGTCAGCTCCAGCGTCTCCATCAGGTCCGAGTTCCAGATCATCGACCGGTCGGTGACATGCAGATCGTCCAGCTTGGAGGCGACGCCCGTCATCTTCTCGACGCCCTCGGCCAGCGTCTTGTCGGTGCGGAAGACGGCGGCGTCGGCCTGCATCGTCTTCTGCATCTCGAGCCGCAGCTCTGCCGTGGGCGTGCCGCCCGAGGCATGGCGGATGTCATCGAAGCGCGAAAGCGCCATGTCGAGCGACGCTTTCGGCACGTCCGGCGCAGCGCCGTCGGGGTCGACGACCTGCCCCGCCTTGATCGCCGCGGCGCGGCCGAAGACCACGAGGTCGATCAGGGAGTTCGAGCCGAGGCGGTTCGCCCCGTGCACGCTGGCGCACCCCGCCTCGCCCACGGCCATCAGGCCGGGCACG
>CAZVQL010000340.1:0-2635 GCA_964629305.1 uncultured Roseicyclus sp. | reverse complement strand
GCCCCGCGATGTCGACGAAGGTCATCCGCGCTGGGATCACCTGTTTCGACTTGGCGATCCCGGCCAGCTTATCGAGCCGCGCATCGGGCACGGCTACGTCGCCAACGTTGGGCTCGATCGTGCAGAACGGGAAATTCGCGGCCTGCGCCGCCGCCGTCCGCGTCAGCGCGTTGAAGAGGGTGGACTTGCCGACATTCGGCAGCCCCACGATCCCGACCTTGAAGCCCATGTCCCACTCCGTCCGAAGGAAATTCGCCGCCTTCTAGGGCGGGACGCGGGCCGGGGCAACCATGCGCACCAGACGCGCCCCATTGATTTCCGCCGTCTCATGCCGCAAACCCCGCTGGACCAGTTTCAGACGGGGCCGACATGACACGGATCGACGACACCTTCGCGCGGCTCAAGGCCGAGGGGAAAAAGGCCTTCGTGGCCTATGTCATGGCGGGCGATCCGGATTACGAGACCTCGCTTCAGGTGGTAAAGGCGCTGCCCGCCGCCGGCGTCGACATCATCGAGCTGGGGATGCCCTTCACCGACCCGATGGCCGACGGCCCGACGATCCAGCTTGCCGGCCAGCGCGCGTTGGAAGCGGGGCAGACGCTGGACAAGACGCTCCAGATCGCGCGCGAGCTGCGGAAAGACGACCAGCAGACGCCGATCGTGATGATGGGCTACTACAACCCGATCTACTCCCGCGGGGTCGACACCTTCCTCGCGCAGGCGAAAGAGGCCGGGATCGACGGGCTGATCGTCGTGGACCTGCCGCCCGAGGAGGATGACGAGCTTTGCATCCCCGCGCAGGCTGCGGGCCTGAACTTCATCCGTTTGGCCACGCCCACGACCGATGACAAGCGCCTGCCCAAGGTGCTGCAGAACACCAGCGGCTTCGTCTACTACGTCTCGATCACCGGCATCACGGGTGCCGCCGAGGCGCAAGCCGCCGATGTCGCGCCCGAGGTCGCGCGGATCAAGTCGCAGACCGATCTGCCCGTGATCGTGGGTTTCGGCATCAAGACGCCCGAGGCCGCCGAAAGCATCGCCGCCATCGCTGACGGCTGCGTCGTCGGCTCGGCCATCGTGTCCGAGATTGCGGCGGGCAAGCCCGTCGACGCGGTCGCGGGGTTCGTCAAGGGGCTGGCCGACGGGGCGCATCGCGCCTGAGGCGCGTCAAATCTGGAGAACCTGCCTGAGGCGCGTCAGCCGTCCTCGCCCAGAAAGCGGCGGTTGACCCAGCCCAGCTGCTGGCCCTCGTAGATCACCACGCACCAGGCGGCATAGCTGTTCAGCCTCTGCTGCTGCGCCGCGCTCAGCGCGAAATACTGCTCGCGCGTGACCGTCGGCACACAGGTACCCAGCTGGATGCCACGGGCGTTGTGCGGCAGGGCCGAAATCACGAAATAATCGGTGCCGGGCCCGACGCGCACGTTCAGAACGTCCGAGGGCGATACACCCACCACGCGCCACGCATCAGGGCCGTCGGCGGTGGCATGGGCCTGAGACAGAGCTGCAGCAACGGCGAGGGCGGCAAGGGAAAGACGGCGCATGGGGCGCACCTCCTGTCATCGGGATCGGATGCAGCCAGCATGCCACCCCGCGCCTTGGCCGGACAATGGAGGGTTTACCGCATGAACTTGCGCCGCGCCTCCTCGGCGATGGAGAGCTTCATCTGCACCTCGGCGATCTCGGCCATCGCCGCGCGCTTGGCCTCGTCCCCCTCGGCCGCCGCATAGGCCGCCTTGGCCGCGGCCAATGCCTTGCGCAACTGCACCTCTTCGGGCAGCGCGCCATGTTCGGCCATGATGCGATAGCCCACCGCCTCGCCCGGATCGACGAACGCCGCCTCGGGGTGCTGCGGCAAAGGCTTGCCCTCACCCTCGAGGCCCGAGAGTTTCCCCTCGGCCCGGGCCTTCAGCATGCGGCGTTCCGCGAGGCGTTCGAACCAGTGCGACATGGGCGGCAGCCTAGCACGGCTCGCCGCCCCGTGGCAGATGTCACGCGATGGCGCTCAGACGCTCCAGCGCGGCGCGGATCTTGCCCTCTTCCTCTTCGCGGGCGGCGAGGTTCTCGCGGGTTTCCTCCACGATCTCCTCGGGCGCGCTTTCGACGAACTTGGGGTTCTTCAGCCGTCCACGCAGGCCGCCCAACTCCTTGCCGAGCTTCTCCAGCACCTTTTCCAGCCGCGCCTTCTCCTCGGCCACGTCGATCAGCTCGGCGATGGGCAGGCCAAAGGTGCCGCCCTCGACGGCGACGGTGACAGCGCCCTTGGGCATCTCATCGACGCGCGTGACCTCGGACAGCCGCGCAAGGCGTTCGATCATCGTGGCGTTTGTGTCGAAGGCGGCCTGCCCCTTCTCGTCCAGTTCCACCTGCAACAGCTGCACCTTCAGCCCCGCGGGCACATGCATCTGCTGGCGGACCGAGCGGACCTCTTCGATCAGGCCGATGACCCAACCCATCTCGCGGTCGGCGCCCTCGTCGATCAGCTCCGCGCCGTAGGTGGGCCAATCGGCATGCACCAGCATCGTCTCGCGGTCCGCGATCTCGCCCCACAGCTCTTCGGTGATGAAGGGCATGGTGGGGTGCAGCAGGATCAGGCACTGGTCGATGACCCAGGCCATGGTCGCGCGCGTCTCGG
>CAZVQL010000339.1:0-2642 GCA_964629305.1 uncultured Roseicyclus sp. | reverse complement strand
CGTGACCGGGCCCAGGATCTTCGCTCCCGCGCCGATATCCACATGCCCGCCGATGGTCACACCGCCGGTGATCGTCACCTGCTGGAACAGCAGGCAGTTCACGCCGATCGGCGACTTGGCGTGTATGACGACCCCATTGGGATGGGGCAGCAGCAACCCGCCGCCGATCCGGGTGTTCAGCGGAATGTCCGCGCCGGTCACGACGGACCAGAACCTGTGCGCGAGTACCCAATATCGACGTACCACCCCGGCAAACGGCCCGCGCGCGGCCTGGTAGCGCCGGATCGACCGCAACAGGCGGCGCGACGGATCCCACCAGCGCCGCGGCGCCTCCCGCGCCCAGTCGGCGACAGTGGCTGAAGGGACTGATGGGTGGGTCACCGCAGATTTCTCCTGTTCCGCTTGAGCCCGTTTCGCATTCACGCGACGTAGCGTCCGAGCACGTGGTGTGGTAGCGCCGACCCTCGGAGAGGTCAGGTTCTGATCAGGACGCCACGGCGGGCAGCCTGACGTTGGGATTGTCGGTGACGCGGGCGAGGGTTTCAAGCGACATGTAGCGCCTGGCGACCGCCCATTCGTCGTTGGTCTCGAGCAGTTCGACATGGTGACGCCATTGATGGTGTGGATGGCACCGCCTTACGGCATCGCGATGTGCCAGAATGGGGCTGCAAAGCAATCCATTCGTAATCGCTACGGCGTTGCCCTATGCGGCGAGGCTTGACGGCTGGTTGAAGCGCTAGGGTCAGGATTCATAACCAATAGGTGACGACTGCTGCGAGTGCGATTGCGGAGAGGAAGACCTTGGGACAGCGATCATAGCGTGTTGCCACACGCCGCCAGTCCTTGAGCCTGCCGAACATGATCTCGATGCGGTTGCGCCGTTTGTATCGGCGCTTGTCGTATTTGACTGGGGTCTTGCGTTGCTTTCTGCCGGGGATGCAGGCGCGTATCCCTTTGTCTTTCAATGCGTCCCTGAACCAGTCGGCGTCATAGCCACGATCCCCGAGCAACCAGTCGACATTGGGCAAACTGCTCAGCAATGCTCTGGCACCAATGTAGTCACTGACCTGTCCGGCAGTGACAAACAGATTGAGAGGGCGTCCCTGGCTGTCGCAGATGGCATGGAGTTTGGTGTTCATGCCGCCCTTGGTCCGGCCGATCAGGCGTCCACGCCCCCCTTTTTCGCGGCCATGCTGGTCGCAGTGCGGTGTGCCTTCAAATATGTCGCGTCGATCATCACAGTCTTTTCCTCTCCGTGTTCGGCAGCCAAGCCGACCATCATCTGAGCGAAGATGCCTTTCTCGCTCCAACGCTTCCACCGGCTGTAAAGCGTCTTGTGCGGTCCGTACGCTTCCGGAGCGTCTCGCCAGCGCAAACCATTGCGATTGATGAAGATTATCCCACTCAGCACCCGTCTGTCATCGACCCGTGGCTTGCCGTGCGACTTCGGAAAGAAAGGGGAAAGCTTGGCCATCTGCTCGTCGGTCAGCCAGTAAAGATCGCTCATGTCACCGCTCCGTTTTCCGAGCGGTGAATCACGCAGCGCATTGAAAATCAATGCATCCTGACCCTAAGGCATGAGGTCTTCGATGCCGCTTTGCGGGTGGCCGTCGAGTATCGCGCGCAGGGTGGCGGCGAGATAGTCGACCGGGTGCATGCCCGACATCTTGCAGGTAGCGACGAGCGAGGCGAGCATGGCCCAGTTCTCGGCGCCGATTTCATTCCCTGCAAATAACGCATTCTTCCTTGTCAGGGCGATCGGTCTGATCTGATTTTCGACCGGGTTTGGGCGTTGTTGCGCAACTCAGACGATGAAGGATTCACTTCGTGAATCCATGCCGTCAGACGCGCCGCATGAGCAAGCCATCACCCGCCCGCTATCGCACGACGAACTGGTCCAGCTACAACGCGTCGCTGCGCAAGCGGGGGTCTTTGCTGATCTGGGTCGACAAGGACATGACCTGGCGCGCGCCGCGTGACGGGCGGCGCGGGCGGCCAGCAGTGTTCTCCGATGCAGCGATACAGTTCTGCCTGTCGATCAAGGTGCTGTTCAAGCGCCCGCTTCGCCAGATCGCCGGGATGGCCGCGAGCCTGTTGAAGCTGGCAGGACTGGATTGGCCCGTGCCCGACTTCTCAACGCTGTGCCGCAGGCAGAAGACCCTGGCTGTTCAGGTCCCTTATCGCCGCGCGGATGGCCCGCTGAACCTGCTGGTCGACAGCACAGGCATCAAGTTCCTCGAAGTTCCTCGGCGATGGCGCATGGCAGGCGCGCAAACACGGGGTGCAGGGCCGGCGCCAATGGCGCAAGGTGCATCTGGCCATGGACACGTCCACCGCCGACATCCGCGCGGTCGAATTCACCCCCAGCCGAGACGGCGACAGCCCCGTGCTTACGGACCTGCTGAGCCAGATCCCGGCCGATGAGCAAGTCGGCACGGTCACCGCCGACGGCGCCTATGACACGCGCCGCTGCCACACCGCCATCGTCAACCGGCAGGGCACCCCGATCATCCCGATCCGCAGGAACGGGCGGCTGTGGAAGGAAGACTGCCCCGCAGCACGCGCCAGAAACGACACCCTGCGCGCCACGCGGTACTACGGCAGGGCATTCTGGAAGCGCTGGACCGGATACCACGCCCGCA
>CAZVQL010000338.1:0-2655 GCA_964629305.1 uncultured Roseicyclus sp. | reverse complement strand
ACATGAGAGAAACACTGACGGGGTGGGCGGAGGATACGAAGAAGAACGCCGGGATGATTGTCATCCTGGGCGTACTGACGGTGATCGCGGGCTTTCTGTCGCTGGTGATGCCGTGGGTGAGCGGCGTCGGGGTGGCCTTCGTGGTCGGGTTCGCGATGGTTATCGGCGGCGTGGCGCGGCTGGTCGGGGTTTTCCAGGCCGGCTCGTTCGGGCGCGGCACCCTCGCCTTCATCGGCGGCGCCCTGACCCTGCTGGCGGGCGTGATTCTGGTGGCGCGGCCGGGCGTCGGCCTCGCGGTTTTGACCATGATGATTGGCGCCTACCTGCTGGTGGACGGCATCTTCGGCGCCGTGCTGGCGTTCCAAGTCAGGCCCGAAAAGGGGTGGGGCTGGATGTTGTTCAGCGCCGCCATGAGCTTCCTGCTCGGCATCCTGCTGCTCAAGGAGTGGCCCCTGTCCGGGCTGTGGGCGATCGGCACCCTGGTCGGGATCAACATGTTGTTTGCGGGTTTCGCCATGATCTCCATCGGCTCGGCCGGACGGAAGTTGATCAAAAAACTGGAGTAACTCCTTCGAATTGAACCCCGCCGGGGTAGGAACCGAGACCGGGGCCGGCCCCCGGTTCCGGTCGCCGGTGGGTCGTCTCCAGAGACGGGGAAACGTCCTCGTCAGCAGCAGTGCGTCGTGCCGACCGGCGCCAGAGGTGGAGTGATGAGTGTGGGGAAACCAACACCTGAGGCCGCTGCCGCGGCACCTGCGGGCGAGGGGGCCGACCCTGCGGTGAAAAAGAAGAGGAGACGACGAATCATGATCGTGCTTGCCGTGGTGGTGTTTCACGTGCTCGGCTTTCTCTCGTCCATCCACGCGATCATGAGCACGCGCACCGAGCAGGGCGCCGTCGCGTGGGCGGTGGCGCTCAACACCTTCCCCTACGTGGCGGTGCCGGCGTACTGGGTGTTGGGGCGGAGCCGGTTTCAGGGTTACGTCACCGCGCGGCGGGGCGAGATGGCGGAGATTGCCGGTTTGAGCGACGACGCCCGGGCCGCGGTTCGCGGGTTCATGCTGCCGCCCGAGGAGGTCAGCCAGGCCGTCCGCGCAGCCGAGACCCTGGCTGGAATCCCTTCCCTTCGCGGCAACGCGGTCGAGCTGCTGATCGACGGCGACGCCACGTTTGCGAGCATCCTCGAGGGCATCGATCGGGCCCAGGACTCCATCCTTTTCCAGTTCTTCATCGTCCACGACGACGAGATCGGCCGTGACGTCAAAACGCATCTGATAGAGCGCGCCAAGGCCGGCGTGCGGGTGTACTTCCTGTACGACGAGGTCGGGAGCCACGACCTCCCGGCGAGTTACAAGGACGAGCTCCGCGAGGCGGGCATCGAGGTCTACGACTTTCACACTCAGAAGGGCCCGGGCAACCGATTCCAGCTCAACTTCCGCAATCACCGCAAGGTGGTCGTGGTCGACGGCAAGGTGGCGTGGATCGGCGGACACAACGTCGGTGACGAGTACCTCGGCCGCGACCCGAAGTTCGGGCACTGGCGCGACACCCACGTGCGGATCGAGGGGCCGTCCGCCCTTGGCGCTCAGCTTTCCTTTGCGGAGGACTGGTACTGGGCGACCGGCAGGCGGCTCGATGTGAGCTGGCGTCCCGTGGCCGCGATCGACGACGCCGTTCCGGTTCTGATCATTCCTTCAGGACCTGCCGACGAGCTCGAGACCGCCAACCTCATGTTCGTGGAAGCCATCAACTTCGCGAAGGAAAGGATCTGGATTACGAGCCCGTACTTCGTTCCGGACCGGCCGGTGATCACCGCGCTCCAGCTCGCCGGGCTGCGCGGTGTCGATGTGCGCATCCTGATTCCGGACATGCCGGACCACCTCGGCGTCTACCTGGCCGCCTTCGCCTATCTCGACGAGTCCGGCAGCACCGGCGTGAAGTTCTACCGCTACCAGGACGGCTTTCTGCACCAGAAGGTCATGCTCATCGATCACTCGTTCGCGGCGGTCGGCACCGCCAACTTCGACAACCGCTCGTTCCGCCTCAACTTCGAGATCACGGCGGTGGTCGCCGACGATGATTTCGCCTCCGAGGTCGAGAGCATGCTCGAGGCCGACTTCTCCGAATCGCGGTTGATGGAGCCAGGCGAATACGATCGCAAGCCCTGGTGGTTCCGCTTCGCCGTCAAGCTCGCCCGACTGACAGCGCCGGTGCAGTAGTCAGGGGCGACCCCCGACGAGGCCGGTCACCGGATCGCCTCGGGGTCAAAAGGGCTCAAGGAGTACCTCCTCACCGCCCTGACTCGCTCCAAGGGCGTCGGCTGGCCGTAGTACGGGGCTCATTGCGCACCGATTTCACGCCACGTCCCATCAGAATTCGAAAGGACCTTTGAAAACCAAGTGTTCTGTGCAGGATCAGATTGCGTTGACCGGTCTATGGGACATTCATGGGACATTTTTTCGCAACAATCCACATTGCCAACATCGCCCGCCACAAGATGAAAATGCTTTAAGTGACTGTCTATCAGAATTTTGATGATTGTCCAGCGTGGTGAGACATGTCGAGGGTTGTGGTCGATGGAGGAAATTGACTGACTCAAAAATCCCCTGCGAGTAATCCCGTGAGGGTTCGACCCCCTCCTCCGGCATTCAACGC
>CAZVQL010000337.1:0-2671 GCA_964629305.1 uncultured Roseicyclus sp. | reverse complement strand
CCCCGTGGCTCATCGCCCAGATATGGGCCGAGAACATCGAGGGCGGCGGGCGTTTCTCGGGCGGGATATGTTCCGACAGAACCTCGGCTGCCCGTTCCAGCACCGCCCGAGAGCGCGCCGCGGCGGCCGCCAGCTCGGGCGTGGCGTTCATCGAGGTGCCGCTTTCGAACATCGCCATGTAATGCCCCGGAAACTTGCGCGCGAAGGCGAGATAGGCGCGCCCCGTGGCCTCGAAGGCCGCCAGCGCCGAGGGTCTGCCGTCGTTGAACGCATGCGCCATGAGGTCGGCGAAGATCTCGTGGCCCTGCCGCGCACATTCCTCGATCAGCTGCTCGCGGCCCTCGAAATGGCGGTAGACGGCGGCGGGCGTCACGCCCGCGTTCTTCGCGGCCTCCGACAGGGTGAAGCCGGTCGGCCCCTTCTCCTCGATCAGGCGCAAGGCCGCATCGACCAGCGCCTGCTTGAGGTTGCCATGATGGTAGCCGCGCTTGGCCATGGCCCCTCAGCCCGCGCCGGGCAGGGAATGGTCGGTCCACATCTCGGGCCCGCCGCAGATCGCGGGGTCGGGGCGGCCCACGACCTCTGCGTCCTTGCCGTCATACTCGGCGTCCTGCAGGATCGCCCGGATCACGGCAAGCCGCGCGCGGCGCTTGTCGTCCGAGCGGATCACCGTCCAGGGCGCGTGCGCCGAATGCCCCATCGACAGCGTCTCGGCGATGGCGTCGGAATAGGCATGCCATTTCTTCAGCCCCTCCACGTCGATCCAGCTGAGCTTCCACTGTTTCAGCGGATCGCTTTCGCGGTCGAGGAAGCGGCGCAACTGCTCGGCGCGGCCCACGTTGAGCCAGATCTTTGTCAGCCGGATGCCGTCATCGACCAGCATCTTCTCGTAGTCGGGGAGCTGCCGGAAAAACACCTGCCGCTCCTCTGGTGTGCAGAAGCCGAAGACGTGCTCGACCACGCCGCGGTTGTACCAGCTGCGGTCGAAGAGGCGCATCTCGCCCCCCGCGGGCAGGTGGTGGATGTAGCGCTGAAAGTACCATTGCGCGGCCTCGCGCTCGGTCGGTTTCGAGAGCGCCACGACACCCGCGACCCGCGGGTTCAGGTTCTCGCGCACGCGCTTGATGCAGCCGCCCTTTCCGGCCGCATCGCGGCCCTCGAAGACCACCGCGATGCGTTGGCCCGTGTCGCGCACCCAGGCGTGGAACTTGACCAGTTCGATCTGCAAGGCGTCGAGCTGATCCTCGTAGTCGTCCTTGTCCATCCGCTTGTCGTAGGGATAGGCAGCATCGAGGATGCGGTCCTTCTTGCGATGCTTGATGGCATCGCGCACGTGCTCGGGCGCAAGGCTCTCGTAGAACTCGGAGATCGCCCCGTCGAAGGGTTTGGACATCTGCGGCCTGCCTCTGTTCGCCCATATGTTACGGAGTTTGACATTAGGGGCTTGCCCCCCTCAGCGCAATCCGGCGCGCTCGGCTGCGCGGTCGATGGCGGCGACGACCGTTTCGGGCTCGGCATGGTGGGGGGAATGGCCGACCCCCTCCATCACCACCAGGTTTGCACCGTCGATCTGTCGGGCCAGCGGTTCGGAATGGATGGCGAGCCAGACGATGGTGTCGGCGTCGCCGTGCAGGACCTCGACCGGCATGTCGATGCCTGCGTAGTCCGGCACCATCTGCGTGATCTCCTCGAGGATGCCGGCGCGCTGCAGCGCGTTCTCGCGGAGCGCCCGGCGCTGAAGCGTCAGGCCCGCGCCTATGTAGTCGGCATAGCCCTGGGGCGTGGGCTGCGGCTCGAAGATGCTGGCGATCGTGTCGGTCACGACATGGTCGGGCACCCAGGCGGTCAGAAGAGGCGTTGCCACGACCTGGCCCACGGGCGAGGAGAGCACGCGGTAGTAGGTGGAAAGGGGCGTGTCCCACGGGTTCGAGGCCGCGGCCAGAAGGATCAGGCCCGCGGTCGCCTCGGGGTGGCGCGTGGCCCAGGCCAGCGCAACGGCCCCGCCATAGGAATGGCCCAGCACCAGCGGGCGCTCGACACCCAGCTCGGCCACCGCACGCACCAGCACATCGGCCTGTTCGAAGATCGTCGCCCCGTCGCGGTCCAGCCGGTCGGAATGGCCAAGGCCGGGCCGATCCACCACCGTGACGCGGTAGCGGTCGGTCAGGCGACCCACCAAGTCGAGCGTGAAATCCCTCATGTTGCCGCTTGCCCCGTGGATCAGCACGATGTCGGGGCCCTGGCCCGCTTGCAAGATGTGCAGGCGCACGCCGTTCACCGTCACGAACTGTCCCAGCGGCGGGTATTCGGCCTGCGCGCGCGCCTCGTGGCGTGCGGCCTTCCAAAGGGTCACGCCCCAGAAGACGGCGACAAGAAGCAGGAGGATCAGGACAAGCTTCATCGCCGCCAATCCGTCGAGCTCTGGCCGATCTCGGCGATGTCGAAGGGCGTGGTCAGGTAGACCTCCGCCACCCAGTTGCCGTAAAGCAGATGCGCATGCGACCGCCACCGGTTCAGTGGCGCGCGCGCCGGGTCATCCTCGGGGTAATAGTTGACCGGAACGGTCACGGGGGTGCCGCCGGCCACGTCGCGGTCGTATTCCTGCTTCAGCGTATCGCTGTCATATTCGAAATGGTTGAAGATGTAATGCGCCCGGTGGCCGGGATCCTCG
>CAZVQL010000336.1:0-2675 GCA_964629305.1 uncultured Roseicyclus sp. | reverse complement strand
TCCGGCTGAATCCGGCGACCGATTCCGGTGCAAAGCGGCCACCCATTCCGGTTGATCCGGCCACCCTGGCCGGGGCCCTCGCCACACGGGATAACCCTGCGTAGGGTGCCTCCTTTTTTCAGGAGGCACTCAGATGCCAAGAGAGAGGTTATCCATGCGAAAAGTCGAAGAGGTGTTGCGGTTGAAATGGGGTTCCGGGCGGTCGGTGCGGGAGATCGCCCGTGCGCTCGGAATCGGGCGAACAACGGTGTCGGAGTACTTGGATCGCGCCGAGGCGGCAGGACTGTCTTGGCCGTTGCCGGAGGGTCTGAGTGGGGGCGAGTTGGAGCGGCGGCTATTCAAGCCGGGCGGGCGCCCCGCCGAGCGGGGGCTGATCGAGCCCGACTTCGATGTCGTTCACCGGGAGTTGCGGCGTAAAGGCATGACGCTGTTCCTGCTCTGGCAGGAGTATCGCGAGCGCCATCCCGAGGGCTATTCCTACAGCCAATTCTGCGCCCGCTACAGCGTCTGGAAGGGTCGCGTGGATGTGGTCATGCGCCAGACCCACCGGGCCGGGGAGAAGCTCTTCGTCGACTACGCCGGGCAGACGGCGGCGGTGATCGACCCCGGCAGCGGCGAATTGCGCACAGCGCAGATCTTCGTGGCGGTGCTTGGGGCCTCCAACTACACCTATGCCGAGGCGACCTGGACGCAGACGCTCCCCGACTGGATCGGCGCGCAGGTGCGCGCGCTGAGCTTTCTCGGCGGTTGCCCGGACATTATCGTCCCCGACAATCTGAAAAGCGCCGTCAGCAAGGCCCACCGTTACGAACCGGATCTGAATCCGACCTATCAGGATTTCGCCGCGCATTACGGGCTGGCGGTGATCCCGGCACGGGTGCGCAAACCCCGCGATAAGGCTAAGGCCGAGGGCGGTGTGCTCTTGGTCGAACGCTGGATCCTGGCGCGCCTGCGCCACCAGGAGTTCTTCTCCCTTGCCGAGCTCAACGGGGTCATTGCCACGCACCTGCAGGCGCTCAATACCCGTCCCTTCAAAAAGCTCGAAGGCTCGCGCCTGAGCCAATTCGAGGCGATCGATCGCCCGGCCCTGCGCGCGCTGCCGGCAACCCCCTATGAGTACGCCGAATGGCGCAAGGCACGGGTGGCGCCGAACATTCACATCGAGGTCGACGGGCACTACTACTCGGTCCCGCACGCCCTGGTCAAACGCCAGCTCGACGTGCGCATGACCGCCACCACGGTGGAGGTCCTGCACCACGGTCAGCGGGTCGCCAGCCATGTGCGCAGCGCCCGTCGGGGCGGCTACACCACGGTGACCGACCACATGCCGGAGCGCCATCAGCGCGCCCTGGAGTGGACCCCGGAACGCCTGCTGCGCTGGGCGCACACCATCGGCCCGGCCACCGCTGCCGTCACCACGCAGCTGCTCGGCGCGCGGCGTCATCCGCAACAGGCCTTCAATGCCTGTTTCGGGGTACTGCGCCTGAGCACGGCCTACAGCGAGGCCCGCCTGGAGGCGGCCTGTGCACGCGCGCTCACCCTCGGCACCGTCGGCTACAAAAGCCTCGCCACGATCCTCGAGAAGGGGCTCGATCAGCGGCCCTTGCCGACTCCCGATCAGCAGAGTTTGCCGCTGGATCACGCCAATCTGCGCGGCGCCGACTACTACCACTGACCCTCACCATGACCCCGTCGAACGACGGGGTCCTCACCCGTTACGGAGACCATCGCCATGTTGCTTCATCCCACCCTCGAGACCCTCGCGCAACTGCGCCTCGACGGCATGCTCAAGGCCCTGCAGGAACAACTCGAGATGCCGGAGATTCAGACCTTGGGCTTCGAGGAACGCCTCGGTCTGCTGCTCGATCGCGAGCTGAGCACGCGCGCGAATCGACGCCTCAAAACCCGTCTGAAACAGGCCAAGCTGCGTGAACAGGCCGCCATCGAAGACCTCGACTACCGCGCTCACCGCGGCCTGGACAAGGCCCTGATGAGCCGCCTGGCGACCGGCCAGTGGATCGGCGAGCACCTCAATGTCATTCTCACCGGGCCGACCGGCGTCGGGAAGACTTGGATCGCGTGCGCCCTGGCCCACAAGGCCTGTCGCGACGGCTTCACCGTGCGCTACCTGCGCCTGCCCCGGCTGCTGCAGGATCTGGCGATGGCCCGCGCCGAGGGGCGTTACACCAAGCTGCTCGCCGAACTGGCGCGCACCGAGCTGCTGGTCCTGGATGACTGGGGATTGGCCCCTTTGAACGACGAGCAGCGGCGCGATCTGCTCGAAATCCTCGACGACCGCTTCAAGACGCGCGCCACCCTGGTCACCAGCCAACTCCCGGTCGCCCTTTGGCATGACTACCTCGGCGATCCGACCCTCGCCGACGCCATCCTCGATCGCCTCGTCCACTGCGCCTACAAGATCAATTTGACCGGAGACTCGATGCGCAAACACACCACCGGGTTGACAGACGACCCCGCCCTCGCGTAACTAAATCCATCCCGTGTCGCGGGGCCACTTCGGACCGGCCGCTTTGGCCGGAATCACCGGCCGCTTTCCTTCGGACTGACTGGCCGGATTGAATCAGAACCAGTGGCCACTTTCCTTCGGACCGGGTGGCCACTTTCGCCGGAATACGCAGTTCGGTGCTGTTGTTGCCGAACCAGCTGCTGTCGGG
>CAZVQL010000335.1:0-2683 GCA_964629305.1 uncultured Roseicyclus sp. | reverse complement strand
GCCTTGGATTGCTCGAAGCTTCGTGCCCATCGTTTCGCTCCTTGTCGAAGGTACGGGGTTGTTCAACCGTTCCGCGTCAGGTCGTGGCGTTCGCCTATTCAGCAACGGGGACGGCATCGCCGGGGCGCCAGCTCTGGTCGAACCACGGCTCGAGCGGGCCGAAGAGGCGCATGATGACGAAGTAGCCGCGGCCGGGCATGGTCTGCACCCAGTTGCCCTCGCGGCCCTCGGGCGGTTTCGGGCCGAACCAGACGGTGTAGCTGCCATCCGGGTTCGGGGTGAGGCCTTCCCGGTTGCTGTCGATGCCCGCGGAGCGCTGGTCGGTCTCGAGCAGGGAGCGGGTCTGGTTGTCGTAGACGGTGAAGGCCCAGAAGTTGCGGGCGGGGACCGGGCCGGGCATGGTGAGGCTGTAGGTCCTGCCGCCATCGAGATAGTCGCCGTTGACGTCGCGCGTGAAATAGGGATAGACCGAGCCCGCCCCGACCTGTGGCGTAACCATCGATTCCGAATGGCCGGTGACGCTGTAGTACCAGCGCGTCCGGTCATCGAGCGACAGGGCGCCGTCCGCCATGAAGTCCCAGCTCCACTTCCAATCGAAGTACTGCCGGTCCGGCCAGACCCGCAGCTGCTCTGAGTTGCGCGGCGCAAAGGTAATGGCGCGGGCGTACGCGTTGCCGATGGCGACCGCATCGGTCAGGAGCTTCCGGGTGCGCGCATCGGGCTCGAAGGGCTGTCCCTTGCGGATGCCGATGGCCGCAAAGGTGCCGTAGAGCTGCGGATCGAACAGCTCGGGCGGTTCGTTCTGCACCACCCGGTTCAGCTCTTCGAAGTAGGTGAAATCATTGCTGAAAATGGTGTTGAACTGCCAGCCCGTCGCGTCGATGACCCGGACGGGCGGCGCCTTGCCGGCGAGGGCGAGGGGATAGATGTTGAAATCCCGGCGCGCCGAGTCCACCGCCGCGTCGACGTTCCCGCCCTCGATGAAGAACCGGAAGAACAGGAGGTTGCGGTTGGATGGGGTGCGGATGACGAAGTAGCCGTCGGGTATCGGGCCCTCGTAGTCCGACCGCACGAAGAGATAACGGCCGCCCTTGCCCTGGTCGGGGCCGACGAAGCCGACATCCGTGATGTAGTGCATCATGCCGTCCATCACGGGGCCCAGCACGCGGGGCGGGATCACCAGCACGATCGGGCCGTCGGCGACGTTCAACTCGGCCGACCCGTAAACGGTCGAGGTGTTGGGGGTCAGGAACAACATGCGGGCGTCCATGAACCGGGTGATGACCAGGTCGCCCGGGTTGACGCCGATGCTCTTGTAGCCATCCATCATGCCCTGCACCGACGTGGCCGACAGGCCCGAGAGAAAGGCCTCCACCCCCCGCGATACCGTGACGAAGTCCAGCGCCTTCTCGGCGGTCTCCGCGCTCGGCATGCCGTCGCGGAAACTGAGCGTCCCCAGGAGTTCGGTCTCCGCCCGGTCGGGCGTGGTGATCGATGGCGGCACGTCCGCCTGGTAGCGGGGGGATTGTTCCTGCGCGCCGGCCAGCGCCGTCCACGCGGCGAGCGCGCAGACCGATGCGATCAAGAGATGGTTCTTCAGTTTCATGGATCGATCTCCTGGGGATTCAGCGCTTCACCAGCGCCGGCGGCAGCCAGTCGCCCGTCAGGAGCGGGGCTCGCGGCGAGTAGTAGCGGATGATGAGGTAGTAGGACTCCTCGGGAGCGGGCAGCCAGTTCGCCCGCTCCGTCGGATCGACCGGCATTTCGTGCTGGATGAAGATGCTGAGTTCGCCACCCTTCCCGTACACGATGCCAGGCGTCCTGTCGCCGACCGAGTAGCGGTTGATCGGGTTGGCGGCAAGAAAGCCGGTCCTGGCGGAATACAGCGTCACCGACCAGAAGGCGTTGACCGGCGGCGGGGGATCGAGGCGCAGGACATACCGGTTGTTCCCGTGCAGGGGCGCGCCTGTCCCGTCCGAGAAGCCGATGTCGTAGCCACTGATCTCGACCGGATTCCAGAGCAGCCCGAGCATGGCGCCGGTCGCCGCGATCACGGGATCGCCGGTCATCCGCCTGTCGAGGCGGGCGATCTGCCAGTTGTTGTGGACCGGCATCACACGCGCCTGGCGGGCGGCGATGATGCGGTGAGCGTCGGTCACCGCACGTTCGAGGCCGCGTCGTGCCTGCGGCGAGAGCTTGTTCCAGTCGAACTCGGTGGCGGGATCCATCCCGAGCTCGCGCAACCAGCCTGCCATTGCCTCGTCCATCGGATTGCCGAGGCGGGGGGAGAGCCGAAGCACCTGGTTGAGGGTCGTGAAGTACGCCTTCGCATCGGTCAGCTCGTTGCGGGTTATGCGCGGGAAGTCGGCCGCCTTGGGCTTTGGCCGTGCCACCGTGGCCGCCCCCCACTGGCTGAGCGGCACGAGACGAGTCTGCCGCTGGAGCGCGACAGCTGCCGGGACGTCATCATCGCTACTGACCGCGAGCCGGCCGAGCGTCCAGATCAGCGGCGTTCCCACGTCGACCCGCTTCACCCCCGCCGGCAGAACGCCCTGCCAGCCGGGCGGGCAGAAGGCGAACGCGCCGCCCTGTGAACCGACCGTGTCCCACGACAGGTTGGCGTCGAAGTCGTGGTGCATGTCGCTGACGGGAAACCAGTAATGCCGGTTGCCCATCGGCGGAA
>CAZVQL010000334.1:1111-2694 GCA_964629305.1 uncultured Roseicyclus sp. | reverse complement strand
CGTGCGCTGCTGTGCGCCCCCGAGCTTCCCCCCGCTTGGAGTACGCCGATGCAACGGGTCTCCCTGAGCCCTGCCCAGATGGAGGATCTGCACCAACGCTTGCGGGCACTGCCCGATCACCGCCACGCCCGCGGCCAGCGCCACCGCTTGCCCACCGTGCTCACCCTCGCCATCGCCGCGGTGCTCGCCGGCAGTCGTGGCTACACGGCCATCGCCGAGTGGGCCGCACGCCTGACGCAGCCCCAGCTCAAGCGCCTGCGGGCGCGCTTCAATCCGCGCACCGAGCGCTTCGAGCCCCCCTCGGAGCCGACCATCCGCCGCATCCTGCAAAGCGGCGATGTCGCCCGCTTCGATGCGAGCTTGAGCGATTGGCGGCTGGAGCACGCGCAGACCGACGAGGCGGTGGCCGTCGACGGCAAGACGCTGCGCGGTGCGGTGCGCGAGGATGGCCGCCAGGTGCATCTCTTAAGCGCCTTCCTCCAGGCGCAGGGCATCACCCTCAGGCAGCGCGCGATCCCGGCCAAGACCAACGAGATCCCCGAGCTCAAGCCGTTGCTCGAGCCGCTCCCCTTGCAAGGGCGGGTGGTCACCGCCGATGCCCTCCATACCCAGCGCGAGAGCGCCCGCTTCCTCGTCGAGGACAAACAGGCCCACGACCTGTTCACCGTCAAGGAGAACCAGCCCACCCTCTATGCCGACCTTAAGGCGCTCGACACAGCGCATTTCCCCCCTGTGCGCCGAGACCCTCGATAAGGGCCACGGGCGCTTGGAGCAGCGCGTGCTGCGCGCCTCCACGGCGCTCAACGACTACGTCGCGTTTCCCCATGTCGCCCAGGTCTGCCGCATCGAGCGCGAGGTCATCGAGCTCAAATCCGGCAAGCGGCGCCAGGAAACCGTCTTCGCCATCACCAGCTTGCCGCCCGAGCAGGCCGACCCGCTCAAGCTCCTCACCCTCAACCGCGCCCACTGGGGCATCGAGAACCGCTCCCATTACGTGCGCGATGTCACCTTCGACGAGGACCGCTCGCGCATCCGCGTCGGCCACGGACCGGCCATGATGGCCGGCCTGCGCAACGTCGCCATCGCGCTGGCGCGCCTCAGCGGATTCACCAATATCGCCAGCGCCGTGCGCACCTTCGCCCACTCGCCCCGACGCGCCTTGGCCGCCCTCGGGGTGTGAACCCCGCACGCCGGCGCGGCCTCGCCGCTGCCGCGGAGGTCCCCGCTCGCCCGCGCCCGGGGACTTTCACTCCCCACTCGCCCTCTTACGCCAATCTCGCACCTTGCAGCCCCCAACCGGCACGGTGCGACCGATGCGGGCTGGTCGTCCCCCGCTCGGCTTCGTTGCCTAGCCTTCCGACTTTGACGGGGCCGTGCAGTATGCCCTTGGTGGCATTGACTCAGAGTCTAGCTCGTCCCCGATTTCCGGGCTGCGTAACAAAACAGGCCGATCGCGGCCTGCCGGCAGTAACATCCTTGGCCCCGTCCCCGTGCGGGCGCACGCCGCAGGGGGCGCGGCCCGGTCAGAAGGAGATGCTGAACGCGGCCAGGGCCTTGATCTGGTCGGCGATACGCTGGAGCTG
>CAZVQL010000334.1:0-1101 GCA_964629305.1 uncultured Roseicyclus sp. | reverse complement strand
TCTGCGAGGAAAAACAAGCCGCGTCGGATGCCCGCGCCGAGTTGCGACCCCAAGGTGCACGGCGTGCGCCGCCCTAGGCTGGATCGACGGCGACCGGGTCTGATCGCGGATTGCGGAGCGAGCAGGGGCGCGCACCCCTGCGAGCGGCAAGGTTCTGCGGTTTGGGCCTAAACTTAGGGCACGCTGAGTGATCGGCCATCCGGGCCTTGCATCAGCGCGATTTCCCGCATGCTGCATTGGCAAACAGGAGAGCATCGATGGCCATGAGGTTGACCTCGCCGGCGTTCGAAGACGGCGGCATCATTCCTGCTCGCTACACCTGCGAAGGCGCAGACGCCTCTCCGCCGCTGGCCTGGGAGGGGCTACCCGAAGGGACCTCGGCGCTCGTTCTGATCGTCGATGACCCCGATGCACCCGATCCCGCGGCGCCGCGGATGGTTTGGGACCATTGGTTGCTCTACAACCTGCCGCCGGAGAGCGGGGGGCTGGCGGAAGGGGTGCGGCCGCGGGACCTGCCGGCCGGGACGCTAGAGGGGGTGAATAGCTGGGGGCGGCGCGGCTACGGTGGGCCCTGTCCCCCGATCGGCCGTCACCGCTACTTCCATATCCTCTACGCCCTCGATGCCCCGCTCCCCGATCTCGGCGGACCAACCAAGGACCAGTTGATGGCGGCCATGGAGGGCAAGATCCTGGCCCACACCGAGTTGGTCGGGACTTACGCGAAAGGCGACTAAGACGGCGCTGCCGCGCACGTTGCCGCGGATCAGGCCCCGTGGCAGGGCGCGCCGGGGCAACCCGTGCTCGTCGGACGCTGCCCATCGGGCCCCGCGACTGCCTTGGGGCCGTCACCGTCCTCCTCGACGCGCAGCATTTCGCGGCCAAAGACGAAAGGCAGTAGCGCGTAGACGGCAACGACGGCAATTCCGGCGAGGGTGAGGTTGTCGAAATACATGATCGCTCCCGACCCGGTGGGTCGTGCTCGGCCCTAGTTGTTAGGAATATTACCGAACACTAATATATATGTCCAGCGTTCTCCGCCGCTTGCGCCATATCTTGTGATTCCTGTCCGCTTGGGCGTTTAAGCCCCAAGGCGCCAGATGC
>CAZVQL010000333.1:0-2695 GCA_964629305.1 uncultured Roseicyclus sp. | reverse complement strand
GTGGGCGAGGCCGAGTTGCAGGCCCATGTCGAGGGGTGCCTGGCGCATTACAAGCACCCGGGCGAATACCGTTTCGTCGAGAGCGTGCCGAAATCTGCCAGCGGCAAAATCTTGCGGCGAGAGCTCAGGGCAGGGCTGTAGGGCGTCACTCCTCGGCGGACAGGTCCTCGGCATCTTCGGCAAGACTTTCCGGGGTGACATCCTCGGCGTCCTGCCGGTCACGTTTGATCTTGGGGGCGCTGCGTTTCCAGGCGCTCAGGTGCGCGCCGACCTCGGCATAGAATTCCGGTACGAGGTCTTCGAGTTCTGCAATGAAATTGGTTTGTTGCGTGAACCGTGAACCAAGGCGGCGCGACAGGAACAGGTGGAACCCCACGACCTGAAGATGATCCTTGTCGACGTCGATGACGGACAGGTCTGCACGCAGCTGATCGATGCTGAACTGGGTGGTCTCGCTTCTTCCCGGCCAGTGCAGTCTGAGGTGCAGGTCTTGCGTCTTTTCCGTCCGGATCTGACGGAGCAGCCAATTGACCCGTGCCTTTGAGGATTTGCGGTCTTCGGGTGCGCGCAGGGACATGCCGACGTCGATCGCGCGACGGGTCATGTCGGCGACCACGTCGAGAGGGGCAGCGGCCCCGGGAATGTCGAAGCTGACGTGGAGACAGTGATGTTCGCGCAGCGCGGTCATCTCGTCCCGTTGTCTCTGGAGCGGGTCGGATTGGTGCTTGCGTGCCAGTTTCTCGCGAATGGGGGTTTCGGTAAGGCGGCTCAGGATCAGGGACAGGTCGCGGGTCTCCTGGTGCCAGGCATCCATGACGACGGTTGCATCGGTGGATTTCGCGCCGATCCGGCCGCCGGAAGAGACCAGCTTGTTCAACGCGGACCACTCCGCTGGCATACGGTCGAACCCTTTCACGCCCGCGCTCTCGTGGCTCAGGAAACGTCGCAATTCGTTCAGGAGAATCTTCTGGTCGCGATCCTCGACGGCCTCGGTGTTGATGAGAAGATCAGCAGTGGTCAGCACGTGCATCCATGACCAATGGTAGACCGGGATGCGCGAGCGGCTCTTGCGCACCTCCGCCAGAGGGTGACTCGTCGGGTCGGTCGCGAACTGGTTGGACAGCGTCAGGACGCAGTCGATGCCGTGGTCTTTGGCCAGGGCGCGATATTTCTCGATCTGCTCGGCCTCGAGCTCGTTCGTGCCGATCTTGGCCTCGACAAGAGCGCGCCAGGTCTTGCGCCCGGATCGAACGACGATCAGGCCGTCGGGCCTGTCGCGGGTGTCGTTGGGCGCCCCCTGCAACACGATTTCCGTGTAGGTCTCGATTTCGGTGCGTTTGCCGACCCGGACCTTCAGCGTCTCCAAGAGGGCGGCGGCGAATTCGTCGATCTTGTCGAGGCAGGCCAACACGATGGATGTGGTCCGCCCTTCCTTGGATGTGGTCGCCAGAACCGGAAAAAGACGCGCGCGTTCCCCTTGTGCAAGTAGGGCAAGGTCCGCGGGAAATTTTTCGACCATGAAACACCTTTCCGAATGAACGCCACATGTTCATCCGGCAGGATGGTTAACGGTCCGTTAACTTCGGTTATCCCGGCTAGGTGTGTCAGACGCGTCGCTGTCCCTCAGGACGTGTGGCGCAGGATCAGCATCGGGATAGGGCGCCCCTGGTCGTCGGTGCCGCGTCGGCCGATCTCGGAAAAGCCGCAGGCTTCGAAGAAGTCGCGGGCGCGGGTGTCGTCGGCGAAGATCTCGACGTCGAGGCACGGGCGCAGGTTGATCGCATGGGCTACCAGCGCCTTGCCGATGCCGTCGCCCTGGCAGTCGGGATCGACGAAGGGGCCGCCCAGCAGGCGCCCCAGAAGTGCGACGAAACCCAGCGGCTTCCCGTCTCGTTCGGCGACATGAACCTCGGCCGCGGGCAGGTAGAGCTCGCGCACAAGCGACTCGTCGAGGTCCAGCGGGTCTGCACCGGCCAGCGGGTGGACCCGTTCGGCGGCGCGACGCCAGATCGCGAGGCAAGGCGTGAGGTCTCGCTTCGTGTCGAAGGGGCGAATGTTGGTCATGATGTCTTTGCCCTTTTTCCGGGGTGACCTCAGAGTGTGGGGGAACGCATTTCGAGGGTTCTTTTGCAGAAGCCTCGAAAATCCAGCACCGGGTAAACTTCACGGAAAAAATGGTCAATACATATGACCTGATTTTCATGCATCACAGTCATGCAACAGGTACATAGTGCTTTGCGCGCGTTCTTGTAGTTTCGGCCCCCCGATTTGCCGCACCCCGCCCCGTTGACCCCCCGCGGCACGGGGCGTAAATCGGAGGCCAACGACCGGACCCGCGCTGCGGAGGCTTCTCCATGTGCGGCAGGTCCCCCAGGGACGAGCCAAGGGACACACATGTCAGAGCTCATGTCAGACTACGCCCCGATCCTGATCTTTCTGGCGCTGGCCATCGGATTGGGACTTGTGCTGATCCTCGCCGCTGTCGTGCTGGCGGTGAAAAACCCGGACCCGGAAAAGCTTTCGGCTTATGAATGCGGGTTCAACGCCTTCGACGACGCGCGGATGAAATTCGACGTGCGCTTCTACCTGGTGTCGATCCTGTTCATCATCTTCGACCTCGAGATCGCCTTCCTGTTTCCGTGGGCCGTGGCCTTCCCCGGCCTGTCGGACGTGGCGTTCTGGTCGATGATGGTCT
>CAZVQL010000332.1:0-2707 GCA_964629305.1 uncultured Roseicyclus sp. | reverse complement strand
GGACCACGGCGCGACGATTCTGGCCGGAAATCAAAAGGTTCTCTCCGCCCGCCTGTCGGATGCGAAGTTCTTCTGGGAAAACGACCTGCGCGTGGCCCGCGCCGGCATGACCGATTGGCTCGAGGCGCTGAAGGACGTGACCTTCGAACGCCGCCTCGGCTCGGTCGCCGACAAGATCGCCCGCGTCGCGGCGCTCGCGCGTGAGATCGCGCCGCATGTCGGCGCCGATCCCGACCAGGCCGAAACCGCCGCGCGCATCGCCAAGGCGGACCTGCATTCCGAAATGGTCTATGAATTCCCCGAGTTGCAGGGCGTCATGGGCCGCTACTACGCGCTCGAGGCGGGCCACCCGCCCGAGGTCGCCGCCGTGGCAGAAGAGCACTACCAGCCGCTCGGCCCCTCCGACGCCGTGCCGACCGGTCCCCTGTCGGTCGCCGTGGCGCTCGCCGACAAGATCGACACGCTGACGGGCTTCTGGGCCATCGACGAAAAGCCCACCGGCTCGAAAGACCCTTACGCGCTGCGCCGTGCCGCGCTGGGAATTATCCGCATCGTGCTCTCCGAGCATCGCCGGATGCGCCTCGACCGGTTCATCGACGCGCAGCTCCTGCGCCACAAGATCGAGATCAACCGCCCCAAGGTGGGCGATGAGGTCATTGATACGCTTGAGGAAATCCTGGGCGAAGTGGCCGAACGTGGCGTCTTCGGCGCGGCCTTCAAGGCCGTGATCGACCGGCTGAAGGACAAGGGCGAAGAACCCGGCGAGGCGCTGCGCACCGTGGGCGACCTTGTCCCCGACCTGTCCACCGACCTGCTGGCCTTCTTCCACGACCGCCTCAAGGTCCACCTGCGCGACGAAGGCATCCGCCACGATGTGATCGACGCCGCCCTTTCCAAGCCGCCGATCGACGATCTGGCCCTCGTTGTCGCGCGCGCCCGCGCGCTTTCGGCCTTCCTCGCCACGCCCGATGGCGAGAACCTCGTGCAGGGCTACCGCCGCGCGGCCAACATCCTGCACCAGGCGGAAGAGAAGGACGGCGTCGAATACCGCTTCGGCGCCGACCCGAAATTCGCCGAGACCGACGAGGAACGCGCGCTGTTCAAGGCCCTGTCCGAGGCGGAAGCCGCGATCATCCCCGCGCTCGGCTCCGAGGATTTCGCCACCGCCATGTCCCGCATGGCCGACCTGCGCGCGCCCATCGACGCGTTTTTCGAGGCGGTGCAGGTCAATTCCGACAACCAGGTCGTGCGGCGCAACCGCCTGAACCTGCTGCACCGCATCGTGGAAACCTGCGGCGCGGTCGCCGACCTGTCGCGGCTCGAAGGGTAAATCGCCCAAAAAGCAGTCAGAGGGGCGGCGCATGCGCCGTTTCTCTGGACACTTCGCGCCACGGTTGTATCTAATGCTGCAGATGCAAACATTGCCGCGCCCATGCTGACCACGCCCGACTTCACCGAGATCACGTCGACGGCCGAGATCCGCACCTCGACCCACGGCAACCGCGCGAAGTGCCTTCAGCGCCTCGTGCGGCTCGACCTGCCGGTGCCCAAGACCGTGGCACTCAGCTTCGACACGGTGCGCGCCATCGCGGGCGGGCGCCTGCCAGACATGGCTTCGCTTCTGGGCGTCTTCGGCGAGGGCGCGCTGCTTTCGGTGCGCTCCTCCTCGCAGATGCATGACTGGGGCGGGCCGGGCACGATCCTCAACATCGGCATGACCGACGCCAAGGCCGCGCAGCTGGCCGGGGCGCATGGCTCTTCGGCCGCCGACGCGCTTTATGTCGGCTTCATCCGCTCCTACGCGGTCGATGTCCTGCGCCTTGACGCCGATGGGTTCGAGGGGCCGATGACCCCGCGCCTCGCCAAGGCCGAGTTCGAGCAGGAGATGGAGGAACCTTTCCCCCAGGACCCTGCCGAACAGCTGGCCGAGGTGCTGAAATCCATGGCGCGCGCATGGGAGGGGACAACCGCCCGCCTGCTCCGGCAGGCCCAGGGCGCGCCTGTCGACGCGGGCCTCGGCCTTGTCGTGCAGGAAATGGCGCTTGGCATCGGGCAGGGCATCTCGGGCTCGGGCGTGGTGCAGTTCGCCGCCCCCGACACCGGCGCGCCGCAGGTCACGGGCCGCTGGCTGCCACAGGGGCAGGGGCGCGCGGCGCTTTCGGAAAGCGATGCGCAATACATCCTGACCGACAAGCGCGGCAAATCTCTCGAGGATGCCGCGCCCGAGGCGGTCGAGGCGCTGCGCGCGGCGGGCAAGCTGACCCGCGAGCGCCTGCGCGAGGAAATGCAGATCGAGTTCACGCTGATGAACGGGCAGCTCTCGATCCTCGACGCGGTGAAATCCCCGCGCTCCGGCCGGGCCGAGGTCGCCATCGCCGTGGCACTGGCCGAAGACGGCATCATCACCCGCGACGAGGCGCTGGCCCGCATCCCGCCCTTCACGCTGAACCAGCTTCTGCACCGCCAGGTCAGCCCGCTGGCCGACCGTGACGTGCTGACCCGCGGCATCGCCGCAGCCCCTGGTGCTGCCACCGGCAAGATCGTCTTTTCCGCCAGCGCGGCCCAGGCCATGGCCGCTCAGGGCGAGCCCTGCATCCTCGTGCGCCGTGAAACCAGCCCCGAGGATATCCGCGGCATGCATGCCGCCCAGGCCATCCTGACCGAACGCGGCGGCATGACCAGCCACGCCGCGGTGATCGCGCGCGGC
>CAZVQL010000331.1:0-2719 GCA_964629305.1 uncultured Roseicyclus sp. | reverse complement strand
GCGGCACGAAGGCCTCGATCTCCATCTCGCGCTCGACGATGATGCGCAGGCAGACCGACTGCACGCGGCCCGCGGATTTCGCGCCCGGCAGCTTGCGCCACAGCACCGGCGACAGGTTGAAGCCCACGAGGTAATCCAGCGCGCGGCGGGCGAGGTAGGCCTCGACCAGCTCCATGTCGACCTGGCGGGGGTTCTTCATCGCCTCCGTCACGGCGGATTTCGTGATCGCGTTGAAGACCACGCGGCTGACGGCGGTGCCCGCCTTGATCGCCTTGCGCTTGGTCAGCGCCTCTTGCAGGTGCCAGCTGATCGCCTCGCCCTCGCGGTCGGGGTCGGTGGCGAGGATGAGCGTGTCGTCGTCCTTCAGCGCGTCGGCGATGGCCTTGACGTGCTTCTTGCTGTCGGCGCCCACCTCCCACAGCATCTCGAACCCGTGCTCGGGGTCGACCGACCCGTCCTTGGATGGCAGGTCGCGGACGTGGCCGTAGGACGCGAGAACCGTGTAATCGCTGCCGAGATACTTGTTGATTGTCTTGGCCTTGGCGGGCGATTCGACGACGACGACGGGCATGCGGATACGGTCCTTCGGGGGCTTTGGCCCATGCAAGGGCCTCGTGGCGGCGGACCATGTGGGGTCTCTGCCCGGCTTGTCAATGCGGCAGGGGTGCGGGCCACGCCCCTCATTTACAATGAGGATTTTTCCGGCGGCATCGCGGTACGGCCCGTGCGCCTCAGTCGACGCGCGAGACAAAGCCGCCCGCGCTGCGGGTGATCCGGCCCGCCATTTCGAGGATGGCGAGCGCCTGCGCCACGGCGCGCGGCGGGCGGCCGAGGTCGCGGATCAGCTGATCCTCGGCCACCGGTTCGGGGCCCAACAGCGCGAGGATCGCCCCCTCGTCGCCGCCTTCCGGTGCGGCTTTTACTGCCGGTGCCTTTGCGGCTGAGGGGGCAGGGGCAGGGCGCGGGTCAGGCGCAGGCAGTCCTAGAGCGCCCAGCGCCTCGATCACGTCCTCGGCCCCGCGGATCAGGGTCGCGCCATCGCGGATCAACAGGTTGCTGCCGCCCGCCCGGCTGTCCATCGGGTGGCCCGGCACGGCCATGACCTCGCGCCCCTGGTCGAGCGCGATCCGCGCCGTGATGAGCGAGCCTGACCGTGCCGCGGCTTCGACCACGATCACCGCGCGGGCCAGCCCGGCGACGATCCGGTTGCGCCGCGGGAAATGGCGCGCCTGCGGGTGCAGGCCGAAGGGCATCTCGCTCAAGCTCAGCCCCAGTTTCGCGATGTCGCGGGCAAGCTCCGTGTTCTCGGTCGGGTAGACCACGTCGAGCCCTCCGGCCATCACCGCGATCGTCCCTGTCTCCAGCGCCGCGCGATGCGCCAGCGCGTCGACCCCGCGGGCAAGGCCCGAGACCACGACGAAGCCCTGAGCACCGAGGTCTGCCGCCAGCCGCCGCGCCATGCGCGTGCCGAGAGCCGACGCGTTGCGCGTGCCCACCAGCGCCAGCATCGGCCGAGACAGGAGCGACAGCTTGCCTTTCGCCCAGAGCACCGGCGGGGCATCCGAGATCTGCGCCAGATCGGTTGGATATTCCGCATCGCCGAGACAGAGCATCTGCGCGCCCACGCGCTTGGCTGCGCGCAACTCGGCCAGCGCTACGGGTTCGGGACAGGGGGCGTAATCGGTGACACCGGCGGCGCGGGCAACCTCGGGCAGGGCGTCGAGTGCTGCGCGCGCCTGCCCGTGCTCGCCCATGAGTCGCAGATAGGTGGCCGGGCCGACCCTGCGCGAGCGGATCAGGCGCAGCCGCGCGATCCGCTCGGCCTCGTCGGTGGCGGGGGGCGGCAGAAAGGCGGGGGCGGTTTCCGCGAATCCGAACTCGTACTCGGTGATCATGCGCGTGACGCTAGCGCGCCATTGGTTAACGGCGTGTTACCGTCGAGGCCCGCGCAGGTGAGAGTTTTGCAAGACTCTCAGTAACGCCCTTCCAAGAGACTGGCGGGCTCAGGCGGCGGAGCCGCCGACGGTCAGCCCGCCGATCAACAGCGTCGGCTGGCCCACGCCCACCGGCACCCATTGCCCGTTCTTGCCGCAATTCCCCATGCCGGGGTCCAGCGCCATGTCGTTGCCGATCGCCCGGATCTGCTGCAGCGCGGTGGCGCCGTCGCCGATCAGCGTGGCGCCCTTCACCGGCGCACCCACCTTGCCGTTCTTCACCCGGTAGGCCTCGGTGCAGCTGAAGACGAACTTGCCGTTCGTGATATCGACCTGCCCGCCGCCGAAGCCCACGGCATAGATGCCGTCCTTCACATCGGCCACGATATCTTTGGGGTCCGCATCGCCGCCCAGCATGTAGGTATTCGTCATCCGCGTCATCGGCGCATGGGCGTAGCTTTCGCGCCGACCGTTGCCGGTCGGGTCTACACCCATCAGGCGGGCCGATTGCCGGTCCTGCATGTAACCCACGAGGATGCCATCCTCGATCAGCGTCGTCTTTCCCGAGGGCGTGCCCTCGTCATCCACGCTGATCGACCCACGGCGGTCGGGGATGGTGCCGTCGTCCAGCACCGTCACACCGGGGGAGGCCACGCGTTGCCCCAAGAGGCCCGCGAAGGCCGACTGTTTCTTGCGGTTGAAGTCGCCTTCCAGCCCGTGGCCAACCGCTTCGTGCAGCAGGATGCCCGGCCAGCCGGGGCCAAGCGCCACGTCCATCACGCCCG
>CAZVQL010000330.1:0-2719 GCA_964629305.1 uncultured Roseicyclus sp. | reverse complement strand
CACTACAGCTATTCCGTGGTGCGCGGCTGCGACCGGATCGTGCCGGTCGACATCTACGTGCCGGGCTGCCCCCCGACGGCGGAGGCGTTGCTTTACGGCATCCTGCAGCTGCAGCGGAAGATCCGCCGCACCGGAACCATCACGCGCTGACGCGCCGCGCGCGCTGTTGCGTAAGGAGACGAGCATGAGCGTGGACGCGCTGAACGAACTGGCCGCCTATATCGCGGAGAAGCAGGCCGATGCCGTGCTGGGCACGGATGTGTCCGACCACGGCGAGTTGACCGTCGAGATCGCGCCGGTCGCCCTGGTCGATTTCGTCGACTGGCTGAAGAGCGATCCGACCTGCAAGTTCTCGACCCTGGTCGACATCACCGCTGTCGACTACCCCGAGCGCGAGCGGCGGTTCGACGTGGTCTGGCATTTCCTCAGCATGTACCAGAACCACCGCGTGCGCGTGAAATGCGCGATCCGCGAAGACGACATGCTGGCCTCGATCACGGCGGTCCATCCCGGGGCCGGCTGGTACGAGCGCGAGGTCTACGACATGTTCGGCATCCTCTTCACGGGGCATTCCGACCTGCGCCGCATCCTGACCGATTACGGGTTCCGCGGGCATCCGCTGCGCAAGGATTTCCCGACCACCGGCTACACCGAGGTGCGCTACGACGAAGAGTTGAAGCGCGTCGTCTACGAGCCGGTGAAGCTGGTGCAAGAGTATCGTCAGTTCGACTTCATGTCGCCGTGGGAAGGTGCGGACTACGTGCTGCCGGGTGACGAGAAGGCCGAGGAAAAGGCGGGCTCGTGAACACGGACGCCCCCACGTTCCTCTACTGCCTCGGCGCGCAGAAGGCGGGCACCACATGGTTGCACGACTATTTCTGCACGCATCCCGACGTGCATGTCCCGGCGGTAAAGGAGATGCACTATTTCGACAGCATCTACGGCGAAGAAAAGAGGGCGGCGACCCAACGCAGGGCCAACATGCTTGCCCGTGCGCTGTCCGAGAAATGGGGCTATGCGCAGCCGCGCAGAACGGATGACGTGATCCCGTTTCCCTCGGTCGAGTATCAGGCGGCGCTGGTCTACATGCACACCGACCGCAGCCCCGATCACGACGTCTACCGCGCGCTCTTGCTGAACGGTCGGCGCGAAGAGACCATCGTGGCTGACATCACGCCCGCCTATTCCACGCTCGAAGCCGATGCTTTTTCCGAGATGCTGCGGATCGCGCCGGGGGCGAAGTTCCTTTTCATCATGCGTGACCCGCTGAAGCGGCTGATCTCGTCGCTCAGGATGCGGCATGTGACGGATGTCGCCCCCGTTGTCGCCTTGCAGGGCATCGACCAGCTGTGCGAGCTGTATCTCGACGGTAGCCAGCTAGGGGCCGAGCGACGCTCGACCTATGCCAAGCTGATCCGCGAGCTCGAGTCGGTCGTGCCGGGCGATCAGATCTGTTACCTTTTCTATGAAGACCTGTTCACCGAAGAGACGATCAACCGACTGAACGACTGGTTGGGTGTCAGGCGTGCGCCGGCCGAACTGAACAAGGTCGTGTGGAGCACGAGCGGCAATGACATGCCCTCGCCCGAGATGACCGAGCGGCTGCACGCGACGCTCGCCCATGAATACACTTTCCTCGCCGATCGCTTCGGATCGGACATCCCCGACAAATGGGTCGCACCGGGAGAAGGGAGACTACAATGATGGACGGATCCAAGGGCTTCTCCGACGCCGAGACCGGCGAACAGAAGATCCGCAACTTCAACATCAACTTCGGGCCGCAGCACCCGGCGGCGCACGGCGTTCTGCGCCTGGTGCTCGAGCTGGACGGCGAGATCTGCGAGCGGTGCGATCCGCACATCGGCCTGCTGCATCGCGGGACCGAGAAGCTGATGGAAAGCAGGACCTACCTGCAGAACCTGCCCTATTTCGACCGACTCGATTACGTCGGCACGATGAACCAGGAACACGCCTGGGTTCTGGCGATCGAGAAGCTGACCCGCACCGAGGTGCCGCGCCGGGCGCAGCTGATCCGCGTGCTCTACTGCGAGATCGGGCGCATCCTGAACCACCTTCTCAACGTCACCACGCAGGCGCTGGACGTGGGCGCGCTGACGCCGCCGCTCTGGGGGTTCGAAGAGCGCGAGAAGCTGATGATCTTCTACGAACGCGCCTGCGGGGCGCGGCTTCACGCCGCCTATTTCCGCCCCGGCGGCGTGCACCAGGACCTGCCGCCCGAGCTGATCGACGACATCGACACCTGGGCCGATGAGTTCCCCCGCGCGCTCGACGACATCGACACGCTGCTGACGGAGAACCGCATCTTCAAGCAGCGCAATGTCGATATCGGCGTCGTGACCGAGCAGGATATCCAGGACTGGGGGTTCTCCGGCGTAATGGTGCGCGGATCTGGCTTTGCCTGGGACCTGCGCCGCGCCCAGCCCTACGAATGCTACGACGAGTTCGAGTTCCAGATCCCCGTCGGCAAGAACGGCGATTGCTACGACCGCTACCTCTGCCGCATGGCCGAGATGCGCGAGAGCCGGAAGATCATCAAGCAGGCCTGCGCCAAGTTGCGCGAGGAAGGCCCGGGCGAGATCATGGCCCGCGGCAAGATCAGCCCGCCCAAGCGCGGCGAGATGAAGACCTCGATGGAGGCGCTGATCCATCACTTCAAGCTCTACACCGAGGGCTTCCACGTCCCCGAGGGCGAGATCTA
>CAZVQL010000329.1:0-2725 GCA_964629305.1 uncultured Roseicyclus sp. | reverse complement strand
TCGGTGATCCACTCGGCCAGCACCTTGCCCGCGCCGCCGCCCTGCGCGATGCCGAAGGTGAAGACGCAGGCCTCGTAGGCGTTGGGCACACCCGGCATCGGCCCGAGCAGCGGGTTGCCGTCGGGCGCGTAGGGGATGGGGCCGTTGATGACCTTGGCCAGCCCCGCCTCGGCCAGCACCGGCACGCGCTCCATCGAGGATTCGATCTGCACCGACAGCCGGTCGAGCGCGTCGGGATAGAGCTGAAAGCTGAAATCCTCGGGCATCGGGTCGGAGGGGTCGGCCCAATGCGCCTGGCAGGGGCGCTCGTAGGGGCCGAGGTTGAAGCCGTTCTTCTCCTGCCTGAGGTAGTAGGAGACATCGACATCGCGCAGAAGCGGCAGCTTGTGGCCCGCTTGGGCCGACCACTCGCGCACCTCGGGCACCTCGTCGAAGATCAGGTATTGATGCGCCATCACCATCATCGGCACGGTGCGCCCGCCGTAGGGCTTGAACCACTCGCCCACGCGCTGCGCGTAGTAGCCGGCGGCGTTCACCACGATCTCGCAGCGGATATCGCCCTTGTCGGTGTGGACGATCCACTCCTCCCCCTCGCGGCTGACGCCGGTGGCAGGGCAGAAGCGCAGGATCGTGGCGCCCATGTCGCGCGCGCCCTTGGCGAGCGCCTGCGTCAGTTGGGCGGGGTCGATGTCACCATCGGCGGGATCGTAGAGCGCGCCCTTGAGGTCATGGGTCTCGATGAAGGGGTATCTCGCCTTGATCTCGTCAGGCGAAAGGATTTCCAGGTTCATCCCCTGGTGCAGGCCCATGCCGCGGGCGCGGGCGAACTCCTGCATGCGCTCGTCGGAGTGGGCGAGGCGGATGGAGCCCGTGACATGGTAGTTGAGCGGGTAGTCGACCGCCTCGCCAAGCCCGCGGTAAAGCTCGGTCGAATAGCGCTGCATGTTCATGATCGACCACGAGGTCGAGAAGGTCGGCACGTTGCCTGCCGCGTGCCAGGTGGACCCGGCCGTCAGCTCGTTCTTCTCCAGAAGGACGCAATCGGTCCAACCCGCCTTGGCGAGGTGGTAGAGGGCGGAGACGCCCACAACCCCGCCGCCGATGATCACGACCCGCGCGTGGCCCGGCATGTCCGCCATGGCGATCCTCCCTGTCTCTCCTCGGTCGAGTATTCCTCCGGCAAGTGCCCTGTTCAATTCCATTGACGCATGTGTTTTGATCGGCTGAACCGATTAGAGGTGCCGATGTGAACACCGAATGGATCGAGACCTTCCTCGACCTCTGCGAGACGCGCAGTTTCAACCGCACGGCGGGGCGACTGGGGGTCACGCAATCCACCGTCTCGGGACGGGTGCGCGCGCTGGAACAGGCGCTCGGCTGTCGCCTGCTGGAGCGCAGCCGCGCGGGAACGGAGCTTACGACCGAAGGCCTGCGGTTCGAGCCGCACGCCCGCGCCCTGCGGCTGGCCTGGACCGCCGCCGGGCAGGCGGTGCGCGGCACGGCCGGGCAGGCGGTGACGATGCGCATCGGCATCCAGCACGACCTCTTGGGCGACCGGGTCGCAGACTGGGTTGCGGCGCTGCAAGGTGCGGTGCCCGACACGGCGCTCTATGTCGAGGCCGACTATTCCGCGCAGATGTGCAGCGACGTGCGCGACGGCGCGTTGGATCTGGCAATCCATTACACGCCCAAGCCGCATCCCGACCTGCATTTCGAAAGCCTGGGCGAGATGTCTTATGTCATGGTCTCGACCGAGGCGACCGAACTGTCGGCGGTGCGCCCCGAAAGCTACATCCTTGCCAACTACGCGCCCGCCTTTTCGGCCACCCATGCCGAGCGTTTGCCCATGCTGTCGGTCGGCGCGGTGTCGAGCGGGCAGAACGCGGTGATCCGCGGACTTCTCGTGGCCTTGGGGGGCAGCGCCTACGTGCTGCGCCAGACGGCGCTGGAGATGGAGCGGCTGGGGCAGGCGCGTCGTGTCGCGCGTGCGCCGGTGATCGCACAGCCGGTCTATGGCGCGGTCCATCTGAAGAACCGGCATCGCGCTGCGCACCGCCGGTCGTTCCGAGCGCTGAAGGCGCTGCTGGAAGGCCGCCCCTAGCGTTCGCCGCGCCTGTAGGGCTGCATCAGTGCCTGCGGCACGCGTGCCTTGCGGGCCATCACCACCAGCGCGAGGATCGACAGGATGTAGGGCAGCATCAGGAACAGCTGGTAGGGCACATCGTCGACCGCCGTTTGCAGCCGCAACTGGAAGGCGTCGAAGAACGCGAACAGCAGCGCCCCAAGAAGCGCCCGCCCCGGTTGCCAGAGCGCGAAGACGACAAGCGCGATGCAGATCCAGCCGCGGCCCTGAACCATCGTCGGGAAGAACGAGTTGAAGGCCGCGAGTGTCAGGAAGGCTCCGGCCAGCCCCATAAGCGCCGAGCCTGCCATGATCGACCCGATCCGGAGCCAGATCGGGTCGATCCCCTGCGCGTCCACGGCATGGGGGTTCTCGCCCGTCATCCGGATCGCAAGGCCCAGCGGCGTGCGATAGAGCACCCAGGCCAGCACGACCACGAGGGCGAGCGCGAGGTAAGTGGGTGCGGTCTGGTTGAACAGGACCGGGCCGAGGAAGGGGATGTCGGACAGGCCCGGAATGGCGATGGGGCGGAACGGCTCGACCGTGGGCGGCGAGGTCGACGTGGGCACGGCCAGGCGGAAGACGTAGTAGGAAAAACTCGAC
>CAZVQL010000328.1:0-2728 GCA_964629305.1 uncultured Roseicyclus sp. | reverse complement strand
CGCCGCCGCCGATGACCATCTCGCCCTTGTCGGACTGGCTCATGTAGCCGTGCACCGTGTTGGCCATGACGACCACGTCCATCACGGGCTTGATGGGTTCGGACACGAGCGCCTGAAGGGCGACCGACTCGATCGGCAGGCGGAAGCCCGCGCGCTCGGCCATGACGCCGGAATGACCCGCGACGACGATGCCCAGTTTGCCGCAGCCGATGTAGCCCTTGGTGGTGTCCACGCCGGTGACGCGGTCGCCCTCGCGGCGGACGCCCGTCACCTCGGTCTGCTGGATGATGTCCATGCCCATGTCGGAACAGGCGCGCGCATAGCCCCAGGCGACGGCGTCATGCCGCGCGGTACCGCCGCGTGCCTGCCAGAGCGCGCCGAGGACGGGGTAACGCGGGCCGTCGATGTTGATGATCGGGCACAGCTCTTTCACGCGGCGGGGGCTGATGAATTCGGTGGCCACACCCTGCAGCGCGTTGGCATGGGCCGTGCGCTCATAGCCGCGGATCTCGTGTTGGGTCTGGGCCAGCATCATCACGCCGCGGGGCGAGAACATGATGTTGTAGTTCAGGTCCTGGCTCAGCGTCTCGTAGAGCGAGCGGGATTTCTCGTAGATCGCGGCCGAGGGGTCCTGAAGATAGTTGGAGCGGATGATCGTGGTGTTGCGGCCCGTGTTGCCGCCGCCAAGCCAGCCCTTCTCGATCACGGCCACGTTGCGGATGCCGTGATTCTTGCCGAGGTAATAGGCCGTCGCCAGCCCATGGCCCCCCGCGCCCACGATGATGACATCGTAATGCGCTTTCGGCGTGGGGCTGCGCCACGCGCGCTCCCAGCCCAGGTGGTGGCGGGCGGCCTCGCGGGCGATGGCGAAGGCGGAATAACGGCGCATCACGCGGCTCCTCTGACTGCCTGCCCGATGTGGGGCAGGACGCTTGCGAACAGGATACTCCGCGCGACGGTCCATGCGCAAAATGCGACGTAGCGCCAGAATGTCCCGCCCCTGCGGCCCGACGCCCGGTTTTCGCGGGGCGCGCGGGGGCTTATGTGAGTGGCTGACAGAGTAAACGAGGACAGGCGCGACATGGGATTCTGGATCGCGACGGGCGCATTTTCGGCGCTGGTTGTCATGGTGCTGATGCTGGCGGTGGTGCGCCCGCGCAAGGCCGCGGTGCCGGCGGCGGCCTATGATCTGCAGGTCTACCGCGACCAGCTGAAGGAAGTGGACAAGGATGTCGCCCGCGGCGTCCTGACCGAGGAAGAGGCGCAACGCGCCCGGACCGAGGTCTCGCGCCGCCTGCTCGAGGCCGACCGCGCGCTGACCGCGGCGAAATCGGTCGAGGCGCGCACCAGCACGATCGACCGGATGATTCTGGGCGCTGGCCTTGTGGCGACGGTGGCGGGCGCCTTTGCCGTCTACCTGCAGATCGGCGCGCCGGGTTATCCCGACCTGCCGCTCGCCACGCGGGTCGAACTGGTCGAGGAGGCGCGCGCGACACGCCCCAGCCAGGTCGAGGCCGAGGCGCAGGTCCCCTTCCGCGAGGGCGTGGCCCCCGACCCGCGGCGCGAGGAGCTGGTCGCCCAGCTGCGCGAGGTGATGCAGGAGCGCCCCGACGATCCGCAGGGCCTGAGCCTGCTTGCTTCGAACGAGGCGGCCTTGGGGAATTTCACCGCGGCCCATATCGCCCAGACGCGTCTGATCGAGCTCCTGGGCGACCAGGTGACGGGCTTCCACTTCATCGACCAGGCCGAGATGATGATCCTGGCCGCGGGCGGCTATGTCAGCCCCGAGGCCGAGCGCGCATTGATGCGCGGCCTGCAGCTGGAACCGCGCAACGGGACGGCGCGTTACTATGTCGGCCTGATGTATGCGCAGCAGGGGCGGCCTGATCTGGCCTTCCCGATCTGGCGCAACCTGATGGCGGAATCGACCGTGGATGCGCCGTGGCTGGAACCCATCCGCCTGCAGATCGAGGAGGTGGCCTTTCTCGCGGGGATCGACGTGACCCTTGCAGAGTTGCCGCAGCCCAGCGGTCCGGCCCCGACACGCGGGCCGACGGCCGAGGACATCGAGGCCGCCCAGGGCATGTCCGCCGGTGACCAGGCCGCAATGATCGAGGGCATGGTCGCAGGGCTCGCCGAACGGCTGGCGACCGAGGGTGGCCCGCCCGAGGATTGGGCGCGGCTCATCAACGCGCAGATCGTGCTGGGCCGGACCGAGGATGCGCAGGCCGTCTATGACGAGGCGCGCTCGGTCTTTGCCGACCTGCCCGAGGCGCTCGCGCTGATCGACCAGGCGGCGGGGCCGCTTGCCGGGGCGTCGGAGTGATCTGCGACGACGTCGAGAGCTTTGCCGCCGCGATCCCGCCTGGCCGAGGCCTCATGGGGCTCGACCTCGGGACCAAGACGATCGGGGTCGCGGTGTCGGACAGGCTGCTCTCGGCGGCCACGCCGCTTGAGACGGTGAAGCGGGTGAAGTTCACCCTTGATGCCGCTCGGTTGGCCGAGATCGCCGCCAAGCGCGAGATCGGCGGCGTGATCCTCGGCCTTCCCGCCAACATGGACGGCTCCGAAGGGCCGCGCGCCCAGTCGACCCGCGCCTTTGCCCGCAACCTCACCCGCGTCGCGGGATTCGAGGGGGTGCCCATCGCCTTTTGGGACGAGCGGCTGAGCACCGTTGCGGCAGAAAGGGCACTGCTCGAGGCGGATACGACACGGAAACGTCGCGCAG
>CAZVQL010000327.1:0-2734 GCA_964629305.1 uncultured Roseicyclus sp. | reverse complement strand
CAGGTCCGCGCCTACGCCGATCGGGTCGTCATGCTCCAGGACGGCGCCGTGGTCGGCGAGCACGCCCGCGTCTTCGGCCGCGACCACACCGTCTATGATCCTTGGCACTACGTCCCGGTCCTCGAGCGCAAGCCGGGAGCGCTGCGCAACGGCGCGCCCTTCAAGCGCATGACGCTGCCGCCGGCGATGACGCGGGTGCAGGCGCGGCTCACCGGGGTCGAAGGCGGCGACCGACAGATGGTCGACCTGCTCGTCGCTGCCCACCAGCAAGGTGTGGAGGCCGTCGAGGCGGCCTGCGCCGAGGCGCTCGAGGCCGGGCTGCGCAGCGCCGACGCCATCCTCAACATCCTCGCCCGCCGCGGCGCCCCCGCGCCGACCGAAACCGTGACCCCGCCCGCGCATCTGCGCCTGCGCGAAGAGCCCGTCGCCGACTGCGCCCGCTACGACCGCCTGATCGCGGAGGCGCGCCATGGAGCGGCATGAGATCTTCGAGATGATGCGCGCGCTGAAGCTCGCCGGCATGCGCGCCGCCTATGACGAGACCATGCGCGCCGGCATCCAGCACAAGCGCGCTCCCACCGAAATCCTCGGCGATCTCCTGAAGGCCGAACTCGCCGAGAAGACCGCGCGCTCGGTGCGCTACCAGATGAGCGCCGCCCAGTTCCCGGTGATGAAGCACCTCGCCGAGTTCGACTTCGACGCCGCGCCGGTGAACGAGGCGCTGGTGCGCAGCCTCCATGACGGCGACTTCATGGACCAGACCCGCAACGCCGTGTTCGTCGGCGGGACTGGCACGGGCAAGTCGCATCTGGCCATCGCGATCGGCGTGAACGCCGTTAACAGCCGCCGCCGCGTCCGCTTCTTCAGCGCCGTCGACCTCGTGAACCGCCTCGACGCCGAGCTCCGCGCCGGACGCGCCGGAAGGCTCGGCGATCAGCTCTGCCGCGTCGACCTCGTGATCATCGACGAGCTCGGCTACCTGCCTTTCGCCCAGGCCGGCGGTCAGCTGCTCTTCCACCTCATCAGCACGCTCTACGAGCGCACCTCGATCCTGGTCACCACCAACCTGACCTTCGCCGAATGGCCCACCGTCTTCGGCGACGCCAAGATGACCACGGCGCTCCTCGACCGGCTCACCCATCACTGCGACATCGTCGAGACCGGCAACGAGAGCTGGCGCATCCGCAACCGGGACTGACCGCGAGGGAGGGGCCCGGAGCCGCTCCGCTACTTGAGGGCTACGCGTCTCCGGGCCCCTCCCTCGCTGCAACCGTCGCGTGCAGATGGCGGACGCGGCCGGATCCGGAGGGGGTCAAATTTGGACGCCGATCTGGTGTGCGCCCCTGCGGGTGGACACGATCACGCGGCGGTTTTGACAGGGGCGCGGGCGTTGCGGTCCTCGAACGTGGCGGGGCTGAGATACCCCAGGGCTGAGTGCAGGCGTCTTTCGTTGTAGGCGTCGATGAAGCGGGGCACGCCGGCGGCGACGTCCTCGAAGGTCTCGTACTCCATGAGGTAGACGTCCTCCACCTTCAACGTCTTCATGAGGCTCTCGGCCTGCGGGTTGTCGTAGGGGTTCCCGCGCCGGCTCATGGAGCCGACGAAGCCATGCTCCTTCAGCAGGTCGCGGTGCAGCTCGGAGGCGTATTGGGATCCGCGATCGGAGTGGAACACGCAACCCGGCAGCGGCCGGCGCAGCGCGATCGCCCGGCGCAAGGCCTCGACGGCGAGGCGCGCGTCGATCCGGCGGCCGATGGCGTAGCCGATGACGCGCCGGGACCAGGCGTCCATGATCAGCGCCACGTAGGCGAAGCCGCCGGCGATCGCGACGTAGGTCAGGTCGGCGACCCAGAGCTGGTCGGGACCATGGACTTCGAACTCTCTGGCCACGAACGGGTGGATCGGGCCGTCGTGATCGCTGTCGGTGGTGCGGACGAAACGCCGGCGCCGCCGCGGGTTCAGGTCGTGCTCCCGCATCAGCCGGCGCACCTTCTTGGCGTTGACCACAAAGCCGCGATGGCGGAGTTCGGCGCCGACGCGGCGATAGCCGTAGCCCTCGAAGTCGTCAGTGATGGCGCGGATTTCTGCGACGATCGCCTCGTCGCGGGGCTTGCCATCGGGCTCGGCGTAGTAGCTGGACCGCGCGACGCCCATCAGCTCGCATCCCCGCCGGACGGAGAGGCCGCGGGGCCGCTGGTCACGGATGTAGGCGCGCTTTTCCGCGAGGGTCCGGAGCGCACGGCCCCCTTTAAGAAGTCGATCTCCAGCGCCTGCCGGCCGACCAGCCGCTCGAGCGCGGCGATCCGGGCCTCATAGGCGGTGAGTACCTCGGCGGCCGCGCCGTCCTCGTCGAGGGCGCCGGCCTCGGCCTTCTCGACCCAGATGCGGATCAGGTTCCTCGAAAGGTCGTGACGGCGAGCGAGGGCGTGGAGGGTCTCGCCGGCGTGGTACTCGGCGACGACCTGGCGCTTGAATTCGGCGCTGTGGCTGCGGTGACGTCTCGGCATGGGCTTTCTTCCTTGGAAAGCCCGGCCCCGGTCAATTCCGGCCTACCCGATCTGTCCACCCGCAGGGGCGCACACCACTCTCGGGTGAGATTTGGACCCTGTCCGCGGATCACCATACCGGCCAGCGGCCTTCGAGAGCGCCGCACACAAAGGCCTCACAGAAGACCGCACTCGATCACGCGACCAGACGAGCCGAAACCTCTTGCACAAGGGGCGGCAACCACAGA
>CAZVQL010000326.1:0-2753 GCA_964629305.1 uncultured Roseicyclus sp. | reverse complement strand
TGCGACAAGAACATGCCCGGCTCGATCATCGCCATGGCGCGCCTGAACCGCCCCGGCATCATGGTCTACGGCGGCACCATCCGCGCCGGTCATGGCAAGTCCGGGCAGCCGCTCGACATCGTCTCCGCCTTCCAAAGCTATGGCCAGTACATCGCCGGCAACATCGACGAGGAGGAGCGCGTCGATATCGTCCGCCACGCCTGCCCAGGGCCAGGCGCCTGTGGTGGCATGTACACCGCCAACACCATGGCCTCGGCGATCGAGGCGCTAGGGATGTCGCTGCCCTATAGCGCCTCGCTGCCGGCGACTGATCCAGGCAAGCTCGAGGAATGCCGCCGTGCCGGCGCTGCCATGCGTCATCTGCTTGCTGAGGACATCAAGCCCAGCGACATCATGACCCGCGCCGCCTTCGACAACGCGCTGGCGGTGGTCATGGCGCTCGGTGGATCGACCAACGCCGTACTGCACCTGATCGCGATGGCGCGCGCGATCGGCGTACCGCTGACGCTGGAGGACATCCAGACCGCCAGCGACCGCACGCCCTTCTTGGCCGATCTCAAGCCCAGCGGGCGCTATGTGATGGAGGATCTGCATCAGGTCGGCGGCACGCCCGCGGTAATGAAATACCTGTTGGAGAAGGGCCTGATGCATGGCGGCTGTCTGACCGTCACCGGCCGCAGCCTGGCCGAGAATCTGGCCGAGCTGCCGGGTCTGGCCGGCGAGCAGCAGATCGTCATGCCGATCGAGCGGCCGATCAAGCCGACCGCGCACATCCAGATCCTGAGCGGCAACCTGGCGCCGGACGGTGCAGTTGCCAAGATCACCGGCAAGGAGGGGCTGCACTTCCGGGGTCCGGCGCGGGTGTTCGATGCCGAGGAGGACATGCTGCACGCACTGGAGGACGCCAAGATCCAGAAGGGCGACGTGGTCGTGATCCGCTACGAGGGGCCGAAGGGCGGTCCCGGCATGCCGGAGATGCTGACGCCCACCTCCGCCATCATGGGCGCCGGACTCGGAAAAGACGTCGCGCTGATCACCGACGGGCGTTTCTCGGGGGGGTCGCACGGCTTCATCATCGGCCACGTCTGCCCGGAGGCGCAGGAGGGCGGCCCGATCGCGCTGATTCGGGACGGCGACATCATCACCATCGACGCCCGCCAGCGCCTGCTTGGCGTCGATGTCGACGACGCCGAGATGCAGCGCCGCCGCGATGCCTGGCGCATGCCGCCTTACAAGGCCGAGCGCGGCACGCTGTTCAAGTACATCAAGAATGTCAAGCCGGCCTCGGAAGGCTGCGTGACGGATGAGTGACGAGGGCCTAGAGGCTAGGGCTAGGGCCGGTAGTAGTGCCGTCCGGGCAGCGCCGTGGGGCGCTGTCTGACGGTTCGCTGACGGCGTTGCATAAGCTTCGGTCAGCCGGTGGGGGTTAGGGTGCATGCCACGGGTGTGACAATCACACCCGAGCTGCCTGAAACACGAACTCCGGAGCCCATACCGATGTACATCCAGTCCATCATCACCGCCAACAACCCCGCCCGCGCGAGCAGGCAGCTTGCGCTGACCGCAGCCGCAGCCTTTGATCCACGAGTCCCGGCGCCGCATCGGGGCTGCCGGCGCGCGCGGCGGGCCACGCGCGTAGAGGTTCCGCCGCCGTCGATCGAGGACGAGATTTACCGTTGGGTCGATCGAAACCCGCCGCAGCTCTATCGTGGCGGCGCCTGATGCCGAGCCTGCGACGCGGACGCCCGCTCGGATCGATATGTCGAACGCGCCGCACGCGCGCCGTCCTGGAGCCCGCACTGGCGCCGCTGCCGACACAATCCGCCCGCCTCGAATTTTGATGCGACGACGGCGTGCGTTCTGTATTCTATAGCGCCGCTTACCTTGACACAGATGCATCATTGTCCGGGGCGCCGCCGCTCCATGAACCTCAACGCGGTCTCAGCCCGCATTATCAGCCCAGATTGCCGCGCCGATTGCAGCCAGCCGGATACCCCCGACTTCAATTCGGTAGCCTCCCGGTTTGGAAATGACAGCACCCGCACAGCAGCACATGGCCTCCACGCCGCAGTACGACATCCCCGATATCACCGATATCAGGTCGGCGACCGCAGCGACCGGCCCAACCGCTGACCCCCGCATCGAATCCCAGATGGTATCCCGGACGAAACCGCGCGCGAGACAAGCCTGACGCCCGGCGGCCGTCCGCCGCATTCAGTCCGATCATTCGAACACGACAAACGAGGGGACAACCATGACCGCGAAGAACGCCTTCTACGCCCAGTCCGGCGGCGTAACGGCCGTCATCAATGCCTCTGCCTGCGGCGTCATTGAGACCGCCCGGCAGCACAGCGACAAGATCGCCAATGTCTATGCCGGGCGCAACGGCATCATCGGCGCGCTGACTGAGGATCTGATCGACACCAATCAGGAGTCGGCCGAGAACATCGCCGCGCTGCGCCACACGCCGTCCGGCGCATTTGGCTCCTGTCGCTACAAGCTGAAGAGCCTGGAGGCGAACAAGCGTGAGTACGAGCGTTTGATCGAGGTCTTCAAGGCGCACGACATCGGCTACTTCTTCTACAACGGCGGCGGCGACTCGGCGGATACCTGCTACAAGGTGAGCCAGTTGTCCGAGGCCATGGGCTTCCCGATCCAGGCCATCCACGTGCCGAAGACGGTCGACAACGACCTGCCGATCACCGACAACTGCCCCGGCTTCGGCTCGGTGGCCAAGTACATCGCCACCTCGG
>CAZVQL010000325.1:0-2755 GCA_964629305.1 uncultured Roseicyclus sp. | reverse complement strand
CCGCGCACCTCGCCGCCGGTGACGGATTCAAGGATGAAACTGTCCCGCCCCGCATCCGTCAGCTTCATCATCACCGACACGGGCGTGTCGAGATCGGCGGCCAGCCGGGCATAGACCAGCTGGTTCTTTCCGGCGGCCCAACCCGCCTCGAAGGCGGCGAAATCCGAAAGCTGCGCCATCAGGGGAACTGCGAATGGACGGCGTTGATCATCGACTGGTTCAGGCTGATCCCCGCCTCGGTCTGCACCGCGCGGCCATAGGCCTCGAAAATGTCCTGCGCCATGGACTGGGCGACCGTCTGGCTCATGATCTGCATCAGGATCGCGCTACCGGGGTCGTTCCGGGCCGCGGGGTTGATGCTGTCGAGCCGCGCGATGAAGGCGCGGTCGGCGGCAGGCACCAGAACCGTGTCGCCGGGCGCGGAAAGCTGGAACACCTGCGCCACGAGCGTGGGCGGCGCGTCGGGGATGAAATCCTGCCGGCGCACCTGCTGTTCCTGGTCGACGCGGCCGAGATCCTCGAGCGTGGCACCGGTGGCCAGCTGTGCGACCAGAGCTTCTCCGCGGGCGGCGAGTTGTGCGCGCAGGGCGCTCTCGCGCCACGCCTCGGCCACTTCGTCCTCGATCTCGGCCAGGGGCGGCAGGGCGGGCGGCACCGTCTCATCAAGGCGCAGCGCGAACAGGCCGCCGTCGCTCAGCTCCAGCAGCTCAGGGAAATCCCCCTCTTCGACGGCCAGCGCCGCCTCGCGGAAGGCGTCGTAGCCCGCGATACCCCCCTCGGTGGTGGGGGTGTAGTCGATCTGGCCCAGCACCATCTCGGTGTCGGCAGCCAGTTCCTCCAGCGTGGCGCCGCTGGCCAGAAGGTCGTCGACCGGATCGCGCAGGTCGTCGATGGTGCGCCGCGCCGCATCGGCGGCCAACTCGGAGCGCAGTTCTTCCTGGGCCTCCTCGAAGCTCACCTCGCTTGCGTCGAGCACCGCGTTAACCCGGAAGAGCGCCGCACCGCCGAAGGTGCTTTCGAGCGGGCCGATGATCTCGCTTTCGGTGTCTGCAAAGATCGCCTCGGCGGTGGCCGCGGGTAGATCATCGCGCGCCACCTCGCCAAGGTCGATATCCTCGAGCGTCAGCTCGCGTTCCTCGACCAGTGCGTCGAATGTCGTCTCACCCGCGAGGATCGCGTCATAGGCGGCCTGCGCCTCCGCCTCCTCGAGGAAGGTCAGCTGCTCCAGCAGCCGCCGCTCGGGCTGACGATAGAGGCTGTTGCGATCCTCGTAGAGCGCGCGCAGTGCGTCCTCGTCCACCGGAACGCTGTCCATCAGGATCGCGGGCGTGACCCAGGCATAGGTGATGCGCCGTGCCTCCGGCCGGGTGAAGCGCTGCGGGTTCTCGTCGTAATAGGCCTGAAGCTCTTCGGGCGTCGGGGCGGGCAGGCCCGCGGGCAGGTCCGCCTCGGTCAGGGTCAGCAGGCTGAAATCGCGCGTCTCGCCCTGGAAGGCGACGAGCGTCTCGGCGATGGTTGCGTTGGGCTGCAGGCCGCCGACGATGGCCAGCTGCAGAAGGCTGCGGGCAGTGTCCTCGCGCACGTCCTCCTCGAACTCGGCGGCGTCGAGGCCGTTCTGGCGCAGCGTGAATTCATAGGCCTCGCGGTCGAACTGCCCGTCGAGGCCCTGGAAGCTTTCGATCTCGGTGATCTGGCGCGCGACCTCCACGTCACCGACCGAAAGGCCCATGGTGTCGGCCTCGTGCGCCAGCGCGGCCCGTGCGACCAGCGATTGCAGCACGGCTTGGTCCACGCCTTGGGTCTGCAGGGTCGAAAGCGTCACCGGCTGGCCGGTCTGCGCGATGCGCGCGCGGATTTCCTGGTCGAGGGCGCGGGCGTAGTCGTCGGCCGTGATCTCGGCTTCGCCGACCTGGCCCACCTGCGCGGCCCCGCCCGAGAACGAGCCGATGCCGAAGCCCGCCAGTGCCACGAAGAGAAGGCCCAGGATCACCCAGACGAACAGGTTCGAGAGCGTCTTTCCGGCCTTCTTCGCCATGCTGCGCAGGTCCTTCTGTGGTGCTGCCCTGACGGGGCCCAAGGCCCCGCGTTCCGGCGTTGATTACGCGTTTGGGGGCGGCGCGGCAAGGCCCGCGCCCGGTGCCTCAGAGGTCGAGGGCCGCAAGGCGGCGGACGACCTCGGCAAGGCCCGTGGCGTCCGCATTGGCGAAGGCGATCCTCAGCGTCTCCTCGGCCTGTCCGGTGCCGCCCTCGGCGCGGGTGGGGCCGAACATCGTGCCGGGCAGGGTCAGGATGGCGGCGGCATCCACCATCTCGCGCGCGACCACGTCCGAGGTCTTGGCGAAGGGGTGGCGCACATAGGCGAAATAGGCCCCGCAGCCCAGAAGCTGCCAGCCCGGCAGCCGCTGGAATCCGGCGGTCAGCGCGTCGCGCCGCGCGAGGATCTCGCGCCGTTCGCCCGCCAGCCAGTCGCCCAGGTTCCGCATCCCCCAAAGCGCGCCGATCTGGCCCACTTGCGGTGCGCAGATCGCGACCGTGTCGAGGAATTTCTCGACCTCGGCCAGCCGCGCCTCGGAGGCCATGAGCGCGCCCACCCGGTGGCCGGTCAGGCGATACGCCTTGGAAAAGGAATAGAGATGGATCAGCGTCTTGTCCCAGTCGGGCTCGGTGAAGAGGTCATGCGGTGCGCCCTCCCGGCTGTGGAAGTCGCGGTAGGTCTCGTCGAGGATGAGCGCGAGGCCGCGGGCGCGCGCCAGGT
>CAZVQL010000324.1:0-2762 GCA_964629305.1 uncultured Roseicyclus sp. | reverse complement strand
CCGTCTCCTGCGGCACGCGCATCCCGCCATGGATCGACGATGCGTTCGACAAGGCGATCCGCGACAACCGTCATGATCTGCTGGCCACCGCGCTCGCGACCGAGCTCTGCAGCAATCTGATCGAGGGCGGCGTCGAGGATCTGCACTTCTACACGCTCAACCGGCCCGATCTCACGCGCGACGTCTGTCACGCGCTTGGCGTCACGCCGAAGGTTACCCTGCGCGACGTGGCCTGATCCGGCGTCACTGTCGATCCAGGCGCGGTCGGTGCTGCGTTATTCCGCAGCCGCCGCGCCTTCGGTCTCGGCACTGATCTCGCGATCGGGCGAGATATCCTCGATGGTCACCATGTATTCGGTGTCGTGACGCCCGGCGAAATGCGTGTCGCGCTCGTAATGCGCCTCGAAATCCAGTTCTGCATCCATCGAATCCGCGAAACTGAACAGCGCCCAGCTTGCGTCATTGTCGCCGGTGATCGTGGTCTTGAGATTGGTCACATCGGCGCAGATCTCGCGCGCGAAAAGTTCGGTCAGCATCTTCTTTGCGACGCCGCGCCCACGCGCCGCCTCGCCGACAGCGACCTGCCAGACAAACAGCGTGTCAGGTGTGTCCGGCGGAATGAAGGCCGAGATCCAGCCGACGATCTTGCCGTCAAGCTCGGCGATCACGCAGGTCTCGGCGAAGTGGTCGCACTGGATGAGGTTGCAGTAGACAGAGTTTTCGTCCAGCGGTCCGGCCTTGCGGATGAGATCCCAGACCTCCATCCCGTCCTCGGACGAGGGGGTGCGAAAGGTGATCGGCGATTCGGTCGTGCGAGCGGCAGTCACCGTCCGCTTCTGGCGTGCGCCGTGATAAGGCGGCGTCTTCTCAGTGGGTGAGAGTCCCACCCGGCAACTGTCGCTCCAGCCGGAAGCAATCGGAGCAGTCATGGAGGTAACGAAGTGGCTGAAGCCTCTGATGTAACGGATCACCTTGGGTGATTCAGCGAGTGTGCAGGCCGTAACGTGAGTGAACGCTGAGCAATCCTCGAAAAGGACAATGCGCGGGCCGACCCGGACACCCATGCGGGGAAGGCTGGAACGGCTGGGGAAGCGAGCGAAGCATGCACCCAGTCGCTGCGCCGGGGTAGTGGCGATGGCATGTACACAAGGGAGACGCACGCAACACGGGAAGCCCCTTGGCGTGGTGCGGGGATCACCAACCGGACGCCCGTGAGGGACAGGCCGGGCGCCTTGGGGTGGCGGAGAGGCTCGTAGTACCGGGGAAGCCGGGTAATGCCGGTGGAGGGAAGGGGCCTTAGTTCAAGACAGACGCAAGACGCAGGACGGGACAGGAGATTGGGCAACCTATCAACTCCGAGAAGTGTTCAGAGATTGCAGACGGCGTTACACGCGAAAGCGAAGGCAGAGCCCGGCTTCCGCTTCTACGCCCTGTACGACAAGCTCTACCGCGAGGACATCCTGGCGCATGCCTACGCCCAGTGCCGCTCGAACAAGGGCGCACCGGGAGTGGACGGGCAGGACTTCGCGGACGTGGAGGCGTACGGGGTCGAACGATGGCTGGGGGAACTGGCGCTTGCGCTCAGAGAGGAGAGCTACCGACCGGACCCCATCAGACGTGTGTTCATCCCAAAGGCCAATGGCAAGCTCAGGCCGCTGGGCATCTCGACGCTGCGCGATCGGGTGTGCATGACCGCCGCCGCGCTGGTGCTCGAGCCGATCTTCGAGGCCGACCTCCCCGCCGAGCAATATGCCTACCGCCCGGGGCGCAGTGCCCAACAGGCGGTCAAAGCGGTGGGCGAGGGGCTGTTCCGCGGACACCTGGACGTCGTAGACGCCGACCTCTCGGACTACTTCGGGAGCATTCCGCACGCCGAACTGCTGAACTCGGTGGCACGCCGGGTCGTTGACCGACGCGTGCTGCACCTGATCAAGCAGTGGCTGGAGTGCCCCGTGGAGGAGACCGGCGGGCGCGGGCGTAGGCGGCGCACCACGGTGGCCAAAGACAGCCGGCGTGGCATCCCGCAGGGCGCACCCATCTCACCGCTGCTGGCGAATCTGTACATGCGCCGGTTCGTGTTGGGATGGAAGCAGCGCGGGCTGGAGCAGCGCCTCGGCAGCCGGATCGTGACCTATGCCGATGACCTGGTGATCCTCTGCCGACGCGGCCGGGCCGAGGAGGCCCTGGCGCAGATGCGCCGGCTCATGGGTCAGCTCAAGCTCACGGTCAACGAGGAGAAGACACGCATCTGTCAGGTCCCGGAAGGGGAGTTCGACTTCCTGGGCTTCACGTTTGGGCGGATGTATTCGCCGCGCACGGGCCAAGCGCGTCTTGGGCACCGGCCGTCGAAGAAGAGCATCAAGCATGCGATCGCCACGGTCCATGCGCTCACCGACCAGGCGGGGACCTGGCAAGAGGCCACGACGCTGGTGGGGCGCGTGAACCGCACGCTGCGCGGCTGGGCCAACTACTTTCAGGTCGGCTCGGTTAGCAAGGCGTATCGGGCCATCGACACCTACACCGCGGCGCGGCTGCGCCGGTGGTTGCGCAAGAAGCACAAGATCAGGCGGTGTGGATACATGGCCTTTCCCCCCAAGTATCTGTATCAGACCCTTGGTCTGATCCGCCTATCGGAGCTGCCGCGCAACGTGCCGTGGGCGAAGGCGTGAGGTCTTGTCCGAGAGCCGGATGCGGGAAAACTGCACGTCCGGTTCGATGAGGAGGGTGTGGAAACGGAGTGATGGTCCGGCTAGTGAGGCACC
>CAZVQL010000323.1:0-2795 GCA_964629305.1 uncultured Roseicyclus sp. | reverse complement strand
TGCCTGTCCCCGCGCGTGCCTCGGCGATAAGATCTGGAATCTCACCAGCCATTGCTGTTCTCCATGTATAGGGGGGGCCGCCTCCAAGGGTGTCGGCCCCGATGAAGGGCGCCGGATAGGGCGGAATACGGGTTTTGTAAAGCCCCGATCAGGCGGCCCGGCCGATGCCGAGCCGTTGGCGCAGGTGCGGCGGCAGCAGGCGCTGCGTCGAGATGCGCGGCAAGGTCATTTCCGCGATGAAGCGATCTGCGCCGCCTTGTGCAATGTACTCGGCGTAGTTGTCGAAACCGTCGCGCGGCGTGTAGTCGATGAAACTCTCTGCCGGGCAACCTTCGGCAAGCAGGGTCACATGCGCGGCCGTCTCGACGTGCCAATAGGCAAACCGCGCGGGCATCTTCGCCATCGGTACGGGCGCGATTGTCGAGTCATTCACGAGGGCACATGCGTTCACCAGGAACCCATCGACGAGCAGCGCGTGTTCGGGGGTCACGATCAGATCGCGCTTAGGGCAACCGGGGCCTAGCGCATGAGCCGCGATCCGGATCGGCGCCGTCCTCTCGTTGAGGCCGTGGACATTGACGACCTCCTGTCGCCAGGTCCAGAGAACGGGCGTCGCCGTCCCGTCGGGCATCAGTACCCGTTCGCCGCGCTGGAGCCTTTCGACAGGTTTCTCGCCCCGTGTTGTCGCGATGTGGGTGCCGGCCAGAAAGCAGTTCGCCGCGTTTTCGAGCGCCTCGAGGTGGAGCGTCGTTGCCGTGGTGTCGCCGACAGAGAGGGACCCGCCGACAGCCGCGGCATTGTAAGGGATCAACCCGAAGCTGCCGGATTGGAAGATACCGTAATTCTGGCCATCGATTTCGACGTAGTATCCCGAATAGGTTATGCTGGTGGTGTTCATCCAGTCATCTGTCGTCAGCACTCCGGCCCCTGCACCGGCGACGTCCTTAACCGTCGTGTCCTGTGGCAATTCGAAACTGCCGGTCCAGGTGGCCACCGTGCCCGAGGGGTCGGGGCTGAAGTTCTGGAGGTAGATTATTCGGTCGGCGGCATAGTCAGCCATTGCGTGACGTTCCTCGTCCGGATGCGAAAAGATCTAGGCAGCAGATAGAAAAATCCTGTTAACGATGGGTTAACGCGGTAGCGCTCGGGTAAAGGGTCGTGAACCCCGTCCGCCGCGATCCGTGGCGCGATCTTCGCCGAACACCACGTCCATGGATCTTGCGATGCCCGCGGTTTCGCCGTAGCGCAGGGGCATGCGGCTTCTTAGCGATATCCGGACATCCCGCGCTCCGATTGCCGCTTTCATCGGCATCGGGTTCTTCTGGGGCAGTTTCGCGGCGATGCTGCCCGACCTGAAGGCGCGTCTGGCGATCTCGGATGCGACACTCGGCGTCATCCTGCTCGGCTCCGCGGCGGGCGCGCTCATCTCCATGTGGTTGTCGCCGCGCCTTGACGCGGCGTTGCCGCGCTGGGGTCTGGCACTGTCGGGGCTCGTTCTGGGGGTCGTCGTTCTGCCGCTGGGCCTGGCCGATACGCTCTTGCCATTCGCCCTCGGCATGGTGGCCGTCGGCATGTCGACGGGGATGTATGACATCCTCGGCAACGCCCATATCTCACGGCTCGAGGCACGGCACCGGTTGTCGCTGATGAACCTCAACCACGCGATCTACTCCTTCGCCTATGCCGGTGCCGCCACGGCGACGGGCCTGGCACGAGAGGCGGGCCTGTCGCCCGGTGTCTGGTTCACACTCGTCGGAGCGGCAATTCTGCTTGTCAGCGTGTTCACCTGGATCCGGCCTGCTGTGGTGGGAGCTGAGGGCGAGGTGCCGCAGGAAAGCCGTGGCCGGATCACGCCCTACGTGTGGTGTGCGGGCCTCGTGTGTCTCATCGGCTTCTTCGCCGAGAACGCGACCGAGGGGTGGTCGGCCCTGCATATCGAACGCACGCTGGGCGGCGGTGCCGCCGAGGGGGCGCTCGGGCCCGCGATGCTGGGCCTCACGATGGGCGTCGGGCGGTTGGCAGGGCATCTTGTCACCGTGCGCGGCACCGAGACGGTCGTGCTTCGGTGGGCCGCGCTTTTGGCGGCCTCCGGCCTTGTCGCGGCGGCGGCTGCTCCGGGGCCGCTCATCGCCTATCTCGGGTTCGGCTGCCTTGGCCTCGGGGTCTCGGTGACGGCCCCGCTTGCGCTTGCACTGGCGGGCCAGGCCGCGCGGCCCGAAGCACGCACCTATGCCGTCTCGCGTGCCGCGATGATCGGCTATTTCGGCTTTTTCATCGGCCCGCCGCTGATGGGGTTCTTGTCGGAAGCCTTTGGCCTGAGGGCCGCCTTCGGCATCGGGGCTGCGATGATCCTTGCCATCCCGCTGATCCTCGTCCCGCGGATGCGCGCGCTCGCCCCTGCCTGAGCCATTGGGGGAGTGGACGGCCCGCCCGCACGCGTCTATCAGGCGCGGGCAATCAGCGAGGAGGCGACGCGCATGTCCGGCCATGGTGACCCCGTTCCGATGACCGCCCGAAAGGGTGCGGCGCTCACCGGCGTGGCCGAGGTGCCGGGCGACAAGTCGATCTCGCACCGCTCGCTGATCCTGGGTGCGATGGCCGTGGGCGAGACCGTGATCACCGGCCTGCTGGAGGGGCAGGACGTGCTGGACACCGCAAAGGCCATGCGCGCCTTCGGCGCCGAGGTGACGCGCGATGAGGACGGCACCTGGCATGTGCATGGCGTGGGCGTCGGCGGCTTCGGTGAGCCCGAGGACGTGATCGACTGCGGCAACTCGGGCACCGGCGTGCGGCTC
>CAZVQL010000322.1:0-2823 GCA_964629305.1 uncultured Roseicyclus sp. | reverse complement strand
GCTTGGTCAGAACTTCCTCCTCGATCTCAACCTGACGGCAAAGATCGCGCGCCAGGCGGGCGATCTGTCGGCCTGCGATGTGCTCGAGGTGGGGCCCGGTCCCGGCGGCCTGACCCGCGGGCTCTTGGCCGAGGGCGCGCGCCGTGTCGTGGCGGTGGAAAAGGACGCGCGCTGCCTGCCCGCGCTGGCCGAGATCGCCGCGGCCTATCCCGGCCGGCTCGAGGTGTTGAACGCGGACGCGCTGACGCTGGACTGGTCGGCGCATCTGACCCCGCCGATCAAGGTGGTTTCGAACCTGCCCTACAACGTGGGCACCGAATTGCTGGTGCGCTGGCTGACGCCGCCCGCATGGCCGCCGGTCTGGACCTCGCTCACGCTGATGTTCCAGCGCGAGGTGGCCGAGCGGATCGTGGCGCCCCCGGGCTCCAAGGCCTATGGCCGGCTCGCCGTTCTGGCCCAGTGGCGCTGCAATGCACGGATCGCCATGACCCTCCCGCCCGAGGCCTTCACCCCGCCGCCCAAGGTCCGCTCGGCCGTCGTCCATCTAGACGCCCTGCCCGAGCCCCGTTTTCCCGCCGATCAGGCCGTGCTTGAGCGCGTCGTGGCCACGGCCTTCAACCAGCGCCGCAAGATGCTGCGCGCCGCGTTGAAGGGGCTGTCGCCCGAGATCGAGGATCATCTGCGCGCCGCGGGCCTTGCCCCCACGGATCGCGCCGAACAGGTGCCGATCGAGGGGTTTTGCGCGCTGGCGCGCTCGCTCGCCTAGGAGGTGCCGTTACTCAGCGGCTTCCTGGGGCGGGGTGCCGGGTGCGTCGCCGCTGCCGCTATCGCCGCCATCGCCCTGCGGGGCGTCCGATTTCTTGGGCCGCCGCGTGCGGCTGCGCTTGGGTTTCGGCGCAGCCTCGGGTGTCTCGACAAGGCCGCTTTCGCCCTCCGAAGCACCGTCCATGACGGTATCGAAGCCCGATGTCCTGGTGGTGTCGCGCGCCTCGCCGGCGTCCTGCTGATGCTGGCCGCCGTCTTGCCCGCCGCCGCGCCCCTGCTGGCCGCCACCGTCGCCCTGGTCACGCTGTTGACCACCGCCGCCGCCGCCCTGCTGGCCCTGCTGCTGATCGCGCCGGGCGTCCTGCTCGCGCTGCGCCTCGGCCAGCATGCGCAGGTAGTGTTCGGCGTGCTGCTGGAAGTTTTCGGCCGCGACACGGTCGTTCGACAGCTGCGCATCCCGCGCAAGCTGGTTGTACTTGTCGATGATCTGCTGCGGGGTGCCGCGGACCTTGCCCTCGGGGCCGGACGAGTCGAACACGCGGTTGACGATATTGCCGACCGAGCGGTTGCGGTTCCCCTTGGACCGCGAGCGGTTCTTCGATGATCTCATGTGCTAAATACGGTTCCAGTTGTCCTGGTTGGCAGCGTCGCGAGGTGCAAACCCCGGTTTCGCTCGTCACCCGCACCCCCGCTCAGGCAGTCGGCACGGAAAATGAGGCAGAGCCGCAGGGGGTCGTCGCGGGACGATCGCGCCTGCTGAAGGCGAGTAAACATGTCAGAGCCCGTGTGACAAGGCAAATCTGCGCCTTTGCCATCTTTGGGGGGCCGATTCACACCGCGGCGTGGCGCTTCGGCATCGTTCCCTGGACGACCCGTGCCCTTCCGTTGATGTCGGGATGGACCTCCACCGCGTCAAGACCCGCCGCCCGGCACAGCTCGGCCACCGCCGCACCCTGCCCTGCCCCGATCTCCAGAAGGCATCGCCCACCCGGCACCAGATGCCGCCCGATCCCGCCCAGGATCGCCCGGTAGGCCGAAAGGCCGTCCCCCCCGGGCGTCAGCGCGCCGCGCGGCTCCCACTCGGTGATCTCGGGGGCGAGCGTGGCATACTCCGCCTCGGTCACATAGGGCGGGTTCGACACGATGAGGTCGAAGACCCCGTCCACCCCATCCCACCAATCGGCCTTGCGCAGCTGCAACCGCCCCTCGACACCGTGCCGCGCCGCGTTCTCAGCTGCCACCGCAAGGGCCATGTCAGAGATGTCGCTCGCCACACCGGTTGCGGCCGGGCGCTCGGCCAGAAGCGTCACGGCGATCGCGCCGGTTCCGGTGCCAAGGTCGAGGACCTGCTCGTAGGGCTGAGCCAGGGCCTGATCGATCAGCGTCTCCGTATCGGGGCGTGGCACCAACGTGTCCCGCGTCACAAGGAAGCTGCGCCCGTAGAACTCCCAGGCCCCGAGGATCTGCGCCAAAGGCTCACGCGCCAGGCGCCGCCCCAGCGCCGCGTCGGCCCCGGCAAGCACCTCGGGCGACAGCAGGGCGTCCCCCTCCAGCGCAACACGGCTCGCGGACCAGCCGGTGACATTGCCGAGGATCAGACGCGCCTCCCGCGCCGCCTGCTTGCCCGCCACGGGCTCAAGCTGCGCCCGCGCCCGCGCCAGCCACTCGCCCGCCGTCATGGCGCAGCCCCACTGCCTTCATCTTTCCCCAAATACGCCCGCCGGAGGCATGCCGACACCTGCCACCGGACCGGACCAGTGGCAGACGCGCAGCACCCGCCACGGGCACCCGCGCGCGGACGGGCCGCAGGCCCCCCGCGCGCCGGGTCCCGGGCGAAGCCCGGGAAAGCCTGCGCCGTCTCAGCCATCCATCGCCGCCAGTTGGCGCGCCTGCGCATCCGCCGTCAGCGCGTCGATCACCTCGTCGAGGTCGCCCGCCATCACCTGGTCAAGCTTGTAGAGCGTCAGGTTGATCCGGTGGTCCGTCACGCGGCCCTGAGGGAAATTGTAGGTCCGGATGCGCTCCGACCGGTCGCCCGAGCCGACCTGCGCCTTGCGG
>CAZVQL010000321.1:0-2831 GCA_964629305.1 uncultured Roseicyclus sp. | reverse complement strand
GGCCGCGATTACGAATGGCAGGACCGCTTCGACCAGGCCGAGGAGGACCCCGCGGCGCTTCAGGCCTTTGTCCGCGATCCCGACGTGGTGATCTGGACGGCGATGGGCCACGGCTGGCCGCAGGGGTTCTTCATGCTGGACTGGCGGCAGGCAGGGGTCTGTGACCTCGCTTATTTCGGGCTGGTGCCGCAGGCGGTCGGTGCGGGCTGGGGCCGGGCATTGCTGGAGACCGCGGTGCTGACCGGGTGGGGGCGCGAGGGCGTGTCGAAGATGACCGTGAACACCTGCACGCTGGACCATCCGCGCGCCCTGTCGCTCTACCAGAAGCTGGGCTTTACCCCCGTCGCGCGCGAAGAGCGGCGGCGCGTTCTCGTCTATGACCGCGACCCCTCGCGGTTTCCCTGACATTCGGAAGCCTTCGATGTTCGAAAACCTCTCAGCCCCCGCCCCCGACAAGATCTTTCGCTTGACCGGGCAATTCGCGGCCGACCCGAGACCTGACAAGGTCGACCTGCTGGTCGGCATCTACAGGACGGCCGAGGGCACAACCCCCGTGATGCGGGCAGTGAAAGCCGCCGAGGCCCGGATCCTCGAGACGCAGGACACCAAATCCTACCTCAGCTTCGATGGCGATCCGCTGTTCATCGGCGCCATGCGCGACCTGATCCTCGGCGATGCCGTTCCGGCCACCCGTGTCGCCGGCGTCGGCGCCGTGGGTGGCACCAGCGCCCTGCGCCAGATCCTGGAACTGGTCCGCACGCTGAGGCCGGAGGCCCGCGTCTGGGTGTCCGATCCCAGCTGGCCGATCCATGCCGCGATGGTCGATCATCTGGGACTTGCCCGCGGCACCTATCGCTATCTCGACCGGGGCAGCAACGCCCTCGACCGCGACGGGATGCTGGCCGATCTGTCCAAGGCGGGGCCGGGCGACGTGATCGTGCTGCACGGCTGCTGTCACAATCCCAGTGGGGCCGACCTGAGCCAGGCCGATTGGGCCGAGGTCGGCGCGCTTTGCAATCGGACGGGCGCGATCCCGTTTGTCGATCTCGCGTACCAAGGGTTCGGCAACGGGCTGGACGAGGACGCATCCGGCACGCGGCTGTTGGCGCGGACGGTGCCCACGATGTTCGTCGCGGCGAGTTGCTCGAAGAATTTCGGCCTCTACCGTGACCGGGCCGGGGTCGCGCTGATCGTCACGGCCGAGGGCGCGGTTGCTGCGGCCCAAGGCCAGCTTACCGCCATGAATCGCAACAACTTTTCCTTTCCGCCCGACCACGGCGCTCGGGTGGTGCAGACCATCCTGACCAATCCCGAGCTGCGCGCCATGTGGGAGGACGAGTTGACCAAGATGCGCGAGACCATGGTCAGCAACCGCCGCGCGCTGGCGGTGGCTTTGCGGGATGTGACAGGGTCGGACCGGTTCGGGTTTCTGGCGGCCCATCGTGGGATGTTCTCGCTGATCGGAGCGAGCCCGGAAGAAGTTGATATCCTTCGGGAAAAGCATGGCGTTTACCTGGTCGGGGACGGGCGGATGAATGTGGCCGGGCTGCGGGCGGCGGTCATTCCGAAGGTCGCAAAAGCGCTGGCGGAGGTGCTTGCGTGAGCCGTTGAACGGGTGTATCGGGCGGGCCTGCCCAATTGGGCCAAGTCTCCGACTACCTTGTCAAAACGGAAAAGCATCATGAATACCAAGTACTTGCCGGGCATTCTGGCGATGGCCGCGGTCGTCGTGGCCTCGAATATCCTTGTTCAGTTCCTGTTCGGGAACTGGCTGACCTGGGGGGCGTTTACCTATCCGCTGGCGTTTCTCGTCACCGATATCATGAACCGCGTCTATGGCGTTTCCGCCGCGCGACGCGTTGTTTTTGTTGGGTTTTTGGTCGGTGTGGGGTGCTCGCTGGTGGGCACGCAGATCATGGGAGAGTTCGGGCCGCTGGTCACCTTGCGGATCGCGGTGGGGTCGGGGATCGCGTTCCTGACGGCGCAGCTGCTGGATGTGGCGATCTTTGATCGGTTGCGCGGGGGCAAGTGGTGGCAAGCGCCTGTTTTCTCTAGCATAATCGGGTCGTCTGTGGATACGGCGCTGTTCTTTTCCATCGCGTTTAGCGGAACGTTAACGTTCCTCGAGCCCGGTAACGATGTGTCCTGGGCGGGGGAAATGTTGCCGCTTCTGGGCCTCGGGCCGGTGGTGCCGCTCTGGGTGTCGCTGGCGGTCGCGGACTGGGGCGTGAAGCTGGCGATCGCGCTGCTTGCGCTGATCCCGTTCCGCATCCTCACGCGGAAATTGATGGCACAGGTTGCGTAAAAAGTTTTGACAACCGCAAAATCTGTGGCAACCTCACCTCAACAGCAACCAAGCGAAAGGAGGTGATCCAGTGTCTAGAGAGGTATTGGAGAACGGTGTCGGGACAGCTTGGGAGGTGCGCCTCTGAGGCAACCCTCGGGGGTCATAGCCCCTTCCAAGGTGGTTAATCCTAACCGGACCGCCTCCTGATCTTTCGAAAGGGCCGCTCACCTTGGGCGGCCCTTTTTCGTTGGAAAACTGCACGTCACACCCCGTACACACCCTGTACACACCGCGTACATACGCAAGGCCGCCGCCATGCCCCTGACCATCACCGACCAGATCACGCTCGCCGATTGGGAGATGACGGAGAGCTTTGTCCGATCCTCGGGGCCGGGCGGGCAGAACGTGAACAAGGTGTCCACGGCGGTCGAGTTGCGGTTCGAGGCGGCGCGCTCGCCCCATTTGCCAGACGTGGTGAAGCGCCGGTTGCAGCGGCTGGCGGGGCGGCGCTGGACCAAGGAGGGGGCGGTGGTGATCCAGGTCT
>CAZVQL010000320.1:0-2835 GCA_964629305.1 uncultured Roseicyclus sp. | reverse complement strand
CGCGTCGGCCTCTTCCATCCCCATCTTCTGGCGGATGTCGTTCTGCCATGTCAGGCTGGATCCGAGCACCCAGAGAAAAAAAGCGACAAGAGGGATCGACATCAGACCGATCAGAACCTTCGCCGGTCGCCCCGACAGAAGCGGAAGATCTGCCGCCCGCCAAAGCAACGCGACGATTTGGCCGATCAGGTAGCCGATTGCCATCACCATCCCCCCGAGGATGCCTTGCACGGCTGGACCACGTGGAATGAGTGAGGGGGTTAGTGATGCCGCGAAGAAGAGAAGGCCAAGCAGAAGGCAGGGGATGGAGAACGGTCCAACGATTTTGGCCAAACGACGATTACTCATTCTTTCCCCGATTTGCATGCTCGTGCTGCCTTGGCCGTGATTTTGTCACGACGCCGATTAGGACACCAAGCATTTTTGACGCGAAGCTTGTGGTGCACTCCCAATCTTCGTGCACCGCAGCATTTGCCTACTTGTCTTGGCCACGTTCGCCCTTTGGGTCGCCAATTGAATGACCCGCCTTGAGAGTGGGTGGGACAAGCCTGATTTGCCTATTCTGGTCTATCGCGTTTCGCCTATAATTCGGGGATGAAGATAAACCCGTTCGCCCTCACTCGCCCCATAGGCATTGTGCTTTTCCTGTGCGCTTCACTAAGCGCGCTTCCCCAGCCGTCCACGGCCCAAATCAAGATTCGGACTTTGGAGTTTCCATACTTCACGCTTCGCAACAGAACTGAGTCCGCAGAACCCGGAGACGCCTACGGCGGCGAACGGAGTGACCTGAAAGCGGGTATTTGCCGGGTCGAAGAACTCGATCTCGGCGTTCTCGCGCCTCTGGCCGATGTGGCCCCGAACTTCCTGCAAGAAGAACTCTTGCGCGTTCAGGACGTGCGGGAAATGGAGCCTTTCACTGTGCTCGACCGACTCGAGGAGACTGCGGGCGCGCGTGGCCCGGCGCTCTACGTGCATGGCTACTATATAGGATTCGACAAGGGTTGCCGCCGCGCGGCCCTGCTGCAGCAGAACGCCGATCTTGACGAGCGATTCCTGTGGTTCAGTTGGCCTTCGGACGGCGCCGCGGCTTACTATACGCGTGATGAGGCCGACCTCTATTGGAGCCTGCCGGATCTGGCGGATACTATCATCGAACTGGACCGGCGCTTCGGGGCCGGAACCGTCGATGTGATCGGACACAGCCTTGGCGCGCGTGGCGTCGTGCTGGCGCTGGCCGAAGTAGCCAACCGGAATCCCGAAATAAGGCTCGGCCATGTCGTGCTGCTGGCCCCGGACATGGATTTCGGGATCTTTGAGCGCATCCTGCCCCGCATCGCCCACATCGCAGAGAGCATGACGGTCTACGCCACGTCCGGAGACAAGCCGCTGGCGCTCTCGGCGCAACTGCACGGCTATCATATCTACAGCAGTGCCGTCGGCGCAGATCTGCGTCGGCTCCTGCACGCGGGCGAACGTGCCGACGCGCGTCAGGGTCTTGTCGCGCAAGGTGAAAACCTATGGCGCCTTCGACCTGCCAATCTGGAATAGCGGCCGGTGGTGACAGAGACCCCCTCCGATCCCGCCGACAAAGGGCGCTCCGAGTATAATTGGACAGGCGTGTCGATCCTGCGCGATACCTTCCCGCCCGTCCGGAACAATCGACTGGGAAAACGCCGACAGTACGGCATCTCAGCATTTGACCGATCCTGAAACCACAGCCCGGATGGACCGGCGGTTGGACATCCTCTAGAGCGTGTTGCGTTCAATCAGTTTCATAGCCTGCGGCCTTGAAGAAGTTGTAGCACTCTTCCTCAGTGAAGAGATCGCAGACATTGCCAACGACCCGCCAAAGGTCATCGTATGTCCGTGCGGCGGCCCGCCGGATCAACGCCTTGAGCTTTGAAAAGGCCATTTCAATGGGGTTCAGATCCGGGCTGTAGGGCGGCAGGAAGAGAAACCATGCACCGACCGAACGCATGGCATCTGCGGCCTTGGGGCTTTTGTGGGATGACAGGTTGTCGAGAATGATCACATCGCCGGCTTGCAAGGTTGGGGCCAATTGGGTCTCGACATAAAGCTCGAACAACTCGCGGTTCATCGCACCCTCGATCACCCAGGGCGCATCCAGACGGTCGTGGCGGAGCGCCGCGATAAACGTTTGCGTGTTCCAGTGACCGAATGGGGCGTGGTCGATCAGGCGCGCGCCCCTGGGGGACCATCCAGTGGTCTTGGCCATGTTCGTCTTGAGCGAGGTTTCGTCAATGAAACCGATGCGTGGCAACAGGTTGGCCATGAACGGTTGCCGCCGCGTGATCCAGATATGGCGCGCCTGGCGGACCTCAGGCCGCTTTTGTTCGACGGCTTGCAGGTCTTTTTTTATGCGTCAGGCCGAGACTGCGCAGGGTGCGCCAGACCGACACGCGATGGACCGTCATCTGGTGCGCCTCAGCAATTTCCAGCACCAGATCATCCAGCGTGAGGTCGGGTTTGGCTGTCATCCGCACCGCGATCCAGTCCCGCAGACGGGCCAGCTTTCCATGCCCGCCGCCATTACCTTGTCGGCGCGGCTCAAGCTCACCTGTCTCACGTTTCAGGATCACCATATCGTTCACGAACTTCACTGAAACCCGAAACCGCGCGGCTGCTGCGCGGTGCGAATGCCCTTCCTCCACAAACGCGACGACCCTCTCACGAAGTGCCATAGGATGTGGCTTACCCATCTCAAACCCCCATATCTGCCATGCAGACAGGGAATCACAAATCAAGCCTCATGGGAATCTGAATCAGAAAGCTCGCAACCCGCTCTAGCGTCGATAGGCCTTTGCCAGCCGTGTC
>CAZVQL010000319.1:1262-2835 GCA_964629305.1 uncultured Roseicyclus sp. | reverse complement strand
AGGTGACCGAGGGCACCCGCACCCGCGTGCAGAACTACGAAGGCGTCTGCATCGCGCGCAACAACGGCAAGGGCATCGCGGGCTCGTTCACCGTTCGCAAGATTTCCTTCGGTGAGGGCGTCGAGCGCGTCTTCCCGCTCTACTCGACCAACATCGACTCGATCGAGGTCGTGCGCCGCGGCAAGGTCCGCCGCGCCAAGCTTTACTACCTGCGCGCGCGCCGCGGCAAATCTGCCCGGATCGCCGAGGACAACACCTACAAGCCGCGCGCAAGCGCCGACGCGTAAGGAGAGGCGTGATGAAAAAGGACCTGCACCCCGACTATCACGTCATCAACGTCAAGATGACCAACGGCGACGTCGTTCAGATGCGCTCGACCTGGGGCTCGGAGGGCGACACGCTGTCGCTCGACATCGACCCCACGGTGCACCCGGCCTGGACTGGCGGTTCGTCCCGCCTGATGGACACCGGTGGCCGCGTGTCGAAGTTCAAGAAGAAGTACGAGGGCCTCGGCTTCTGAGCCGACGCATCCTTGGTGCAAAACATGGAACGCCGTCCTTCGGGGCGGCGTTTTTGTTGGGCGATTGACGCTTAACCTTTCGCGCTCGTTGACGTAGTATTCGCAACAATTCGCGCCCCGGCCAACGAGGGCGCCCATATCTTGAGGCTGCAATCGGGGGACGGGCAGTGGCGCATATCATCGTTCTGGGCAACGAGAAGGGCGGGTCGGGCAAGTCGACCACCGCGATGCATGTGGCAACAGCGCTGGCGCGGCTGGGCCATGTGGTGGGCGGGCTTGATCTCGACCTGCGGCAGCGCAGCTTCGCGCGCTACATGGAAAACCGGCGCAACACCATTGCCGGGCGGCACATGGATGTGGCGGCGCCCGAGTTGATGGAACTGCCCGAAGTGGACCCGGCGACGCTGGCCGAGGGGGAGAACATCCTCGACAAGCGCCTGTCGGCCGCGGTCGCGCAGCTGGAGGGGCGCTGCGATTTCATCGTCATCGACTGCCCCGGAAGCCACACACGCCTGAGCCAGGTGGCCCATAGCCTCGCCGATACGCTCATCACGCCGATGAACGACAGCTTCGTCGATTTCGACCTGTTGGCGCGGATCGACCCGGAGAGCTACGAGATCAAGGGCCCCAGCGTCTATTCCGAGATGGTCTGGCACGCGCGGCAGCTGCGCGCGCGGGCGGGGCTGAGCCCGATGGACTGGATCGTCGTCAGGAACCGCCTCGGCGCGCAGGAGATGCACAACAAGCGCAAGGTCGGCCGCGCGCTGGAGCAGCTTTCGGAGCGGATCGGGTTCCGCGTGGCGCCGGGCTTTTCCGAGCGGGTGATCTTTCGCGAGCTGTTCCCGACGGGGATGACGCTGCTCGACCTGCGGGAGCTGGGGGTGGAGCGGCTGAACATCTCGAACCTCGCCGCCCGGCAGGAGTTGCGCGACCTGATGAAGGCGCTGAACCTGCCCGGCGTAAGTGTGGATTTCTAAGGTATTTCGCCGCCTGCGGCAGCGACCCGCCGGGGGGCTTTGCCCCCCGGACCCCCCAGAGTTGTATTGCCAATAT
>CAZVQL010000319.1:0-1252 GCA_964629305.1 uncultured Roseicyclus sp. | reverse complement strand
CCGCGCTTCGCGCGCCGACCCGGCGGCGGGCGCACGCCCGCCGGGTGCCCTTGGCGGGCCTCGCGTGTCAATCCGGGTGGCACCTCCGTGGTGGGCCGGACGCCGTGCATATTTGGGGAAAGATGAAGGGCGCAGCCGCCGCCAGGGTCCTCAGTCGTAGCGCAGTTCCGTCGCCTTGCCGCGGAAGATCGTATAGGCGAGCACCGAGTATCCGAGGATCACGGGCACCACGAAGCACGCGCCGACGAGAATGATGAGCAGGCTTTCGGGCGCGGCCGCGGCCTCGTAGATCGTCAGCTGTTCGGGCACCACGTAGGGGTAGAAGCTGTAGGCCATGCCGAGATAGGCGAGCGCGAAGAGTGCGGTGGCAACCGCGAAGGGCAGCCATGAGCGGCGGTCTTCGGGGAAGGGCATCTCGCGCAGCATCTTCCAGAGCCAGACGATGAGCAGCCCCGAGATGACCGGGAGCGGTGCGAGGTAGAAGATCTCGGGCACGGTCAGCCACTTGTCGAAAATGCGCGTGGAGACCAGCGGGGTTGCGAGCGACACCGCCCCGATGCCGAGGATCACACCCCAGAGGCTTTCGCGGCCCCAGCGCACGGCCTTCCATTGAAGGGCACCTTCAGTCTTGTGGATCAGCCAGGCCGAGCCGATGAAGCTGTAGCCGACGGCGAGGAAGACAGCCGTCAGCGTGGCGAAGGCGTAGGTCGCCCAGGTCTGTTCCAGCCCCATGACGTAGAGGCCCAGCATGAAGCCCTGGGCCAGCGCGGTCATCAACGAGCCCACAAAGAACAGGCGGTTCCACAAGCGCTTGTGATGGTCGCGCGCCTTGGCGCGGAACTCGAACGCCACTCCGCGCAGGATGAGGCCCACGAGCATGACGAAGACGGGCAGGTAGAGCGCCGTCAGGATCATCCCGTGCGCCTGCGGGAAGGCCACGAGAAGGAGGCCGACGGCCAGCACCAGCCAGGTTTCGTTGGCATCCCAGAACGGCCCGATGGAGCCGATCATGCGGTCTTGTTCCGCCGGCTCGGCCAGCGGAAACAGGATGCCGACGCCCAGGTCGAAGCCGTCGAGGACCACGTAGATCAGGATCGACAGTCCCATGAGCGAGGCAAAGGCCCAGGGCAGCCAGTCGGCGGGGTTGGCGAAATCGGGCAGCATGGGGGTCACTCCGCCGGGTTGATGGCCATGACGCCGGCCTTGCCGGAATGGCTCATGTCGATGGCGCGCCCGTCATCCCCGCGCGCGG
>CAZVQL010000318.1:0-2850 GCA_964629305.1 uncultured Roseicyclus sp. | reverse complement strand
TGGCGGTAGGACATCCGTTTCAGACCCTCAGGCCGGGCGCAGAGGACATGCCGGACGGTGGCGTCTGTGGCGGTGGTCTCACTCATGGCGCGGGCCTTTCTTCCGGTGACCGAACGATCATTAAACACGGACTCCGAGGCGGGTCCAAGTCTTGACACGGATGCAAGACGCAAGGACCGTGAGCGGAAGTAAAAACAGAAACATGTCCAATGATATATGTTATAACGTAGCTCGCCAAAAGATGAATTTGTATTTTCCGCCAAAAAAGAATAAAATATTGTTCGGACATTCTTAGGCGTTATGGGGTGTGTCGAGGAAGTATTTTTTTGCTTTGGGTTTTCAGCATGTATCATGTCTGCGGGTAAGGACGCATGAGGCCATGAACAAAAAAAACGCCCGGGCGCCGACCCGAACCGAGTTGGTTCGCAAGGCCCTGGAGGACGAGATCTTCGGCGGAGATCTGATGCCAGGGGCCCGCCTTGACGAACTGTCTGTTGCCAGCCGCTTCTCGGTGTCTCGAACACCGGTGCGGGAAGCCCTGCATCAACTTTCGGCCTCCGGGCTGGTGGAGGTGCGTCCACGTCAGGGGGCCGTGGTGGCCCGCATCACCCTACGGCGTCTGATCGAGCTGTTCGTTGTCATGGCGGAACTGGAAAGCCTGTGCGCTCGGCTGTCCGCCACCAATATGACGGAGGACGAGCGCCGCAAACTCCTGGAATTATGCGACGACTGCGGCGCGGCGGTGGCGCAGGATCTGGGCGTGGATGTCTACTACCAAGCCAACTGCCGGTTCCACGACGCGGTTTATGAGGGGTCACACAATTCCGTGTTGGTCGATGTGATTTCCGGTTTGCGCCGACGGGGAGAGCCCTATCGCCGCAAACAGCTTGCCCGTCCCGGGCGCATGGCGGTGTCCCAGGCGGAGCACTGGACCGTCGCGCGGGCCATCGTCCAGGGCGACGCGGACGCGGCGGCGGAGGCCATGCGGTGCCACGTCATGGTGCAGGTCGATGTCATTGGCGAACTTCTGCCGATGCTGTCTTCGGCAGAGAATGATTGACAACACCAACGCAGGCCACAGACCTCAGCTGCGCAGACGGGCCAGAAAGCGGTCGCGGTCGCCGGGATCCGGGAGGTGCTCGGCCAGCAGCCGCCCCAGGTGGTCCGGGTTGTCCGCCCGGGCGGCCTCGCGTTTGACCAGGACGCCGGCGATCGGCCCCAGGTGCTCGGCGAGGGCGCGCCGGGCCTGCTCCCTGTGGTCATCGGTGATGGGGCCGTTCGCGCGTCCCGGTTCGGGCCTGACACCATGGCCGTTGACAGTGCCGGGTCCGCTGCCGGTGGAGGACGCCCCGACCGCCGTTCCCCGGCGACTGCCCAGGCCTCCCGGACGCGCCGTGCCAGTGCCCATCAGACCCGTGCCGGCCGAGGGGGCGGTTTCGGTGCCGCCAGCGAGCCCCAGGGCGCCCCTCAATGCCTTGCGCATGAAGGCGGTTCGCTCGGTGGCGTCGGGAATGTGGTCGGCCAGCACCTCGTAGAGTTGGCGGACGCCGCTGACCCGCGTGGCCGCGTCGCGCACGATGACGGAGGCCATCGGCCCGATATGGCTGGCCAAATGGGCGCTCGCCTGACGAACCGCCGCGTCGTCGAGTTCCCCTTTCGGGCCTGACGAGACGACCGCAGCCATGGTGTCGTCGAAGCGCATGATCCGGGTGGCGTCCTCGTCGTCGTCCGACTGGTCGTCGTCCGGTGCGGTCGGCGTTGGCGCCGCCGCCTTCAGCGCGCGGCGAAAGGCGGCCGCGTCGGCGAACCGCTCCGCCGGGTCTCGGTGCAGCGCCGTCAACAGGGTTTCAACCAGCGCGTCTGGCAGGGTCTCGGATCGGCCGGTCGGTGGCTCGGGGCTGCTATTGAGCACGCGGAACATCACCTCGTGGACGCTGTCCCCAGGGAATGGCTTTCGGCCCGTCAGAAGCTCGTACAGCACCACCGCGACGGCGAAGATGTCGGTTCGGGCGTCCACTGCTCCGCCGGTGAACTGTTCGGGCGCCATGTACCCCGGGGTGCCCACCATGCTGCCATGCTGGGACAGACTGACCGAATCCAGGCGGGCGATCCCGAAGTCGGTGACTTTCACGGTTCCGCTTTCCAGCAGGATGATGTTGCTGGGCTTGATGTCGCGGTGAACGACTCCCAGGGCATGCGCCGCCCCCAGCCCCGCCAGAACCTGGGTGATGATGCGCAGGCTGATGGGGATCCCGAAGTCCGTGCCGCGGGCCAGGAAGGCCTGAAGCGAGCGGCCGCTGACGTACTCCATGGCGATGAAGGCGAGACCCTGATCCTCGCCGTACTCGAACACCGTAACGATGTTCGGGTGCAGGCAGCGAGCTGCGGCCCGGGCCTCCTGCCGGAACCGGGCCAACCAACTCTCCGCTTCGGGGCCGTCAAGCAGGTCGGCCCGTACGGTCTTCAGCGCCACCGGCCGGTCGATATCCTCGTCGTGGCCCCGGTAGACCACGCCCATGGCCCCGCGCCCCAGTTCACCGTCGATGCGGTACCGACCGATTCGTTCGGGTCTGCTCTGGTCCATGGTGTTCACCGTTTCCCGGGAGGTGCCGGCCTCGGGCGCGTTACGTTCCTTTTGACTCCCTCAGTGCGCCGTCGCCATTTGACATTCAAGAATACCGTCGTCGCGTTTCGGTCCGAACCGTGCGGGATTCGCTCTAGTCCTTCAGCATGTTCAGTGCCGTTTCCAGGCTGCGGCGCATGCGATTGAAGGACCGGCTCAGGGCTGGCGCACCGGCTCGATCCTCTCGGTGGTGAAGCGCACGACCACCAGGTAGCTGCCGGCCTGGC
>CAZVQL010000317.1:0-2850 GCA_964629305.1 uncultured Roseicyclus sp. | reverse complement strand
CGGGGATTACATCAGCATCGACCAGGCGGCGCTGACCGGCGAGTCCCTGCCGGTGAGCAAGAAGCTCGGTGACGAGGGTTACTCCGGCAGTATCGCAAAGAAGGGCGAGATGAGCGCGGTGGTCATCGCCACCGGCAACAACACCTTCTTCGGGCGCACCGCCAGCCTGGTCGCGAACGCCGGCGGCGGGGCCTCGCACTCACAAAAGGCGACGACCCAGATCGGCGACTTCCTCATCATCACCTCGGTGGTGCTCTGCGTCCTCTTGGTGGGCTTCGAGCTCTATCAAGACATGGTGGTGCAGGCCGCCTGGCAGTGGGCCGACCTGGCCGACATCGCCCGCATGGTGCTGGTGTTGCTGATCGCCTCCATCCCGGTGGCCATGCCGACGGTGATCACGGTCACCAACTCCCTCGGCGCCCAGGCGCTGGCAAAGAAAAAGGCCATCGTCTCCCGCCTGGAGGCGATCGAGGAGCTGGCCGGTGTCGATGTCCTCTGCTCGGATAAGACCGGCACCCTGACCAAGAACATCCTGACCCTCGGCGAGCCGACCCTGTTCCGGGCCAAGACGGCCGATGCGCTGATTCTGGCCGGCGCGCTGGCCTCCGAGAAGGGCAGCGAGGATGCCATCGACAAGGCCGTGAGCGGCGGCTTGAAGGACGCCAAGGCCCTGGAGGGCTACCAGGTCACCAAGTTCGTGCCTTTCGATCCGGTCGGCAAGCGCACCGAGGGGCAGGTCACCGACGCCCAGGGCAAGGCCCTGCGCTATACCAAGGGCGCCCCGCAGGTCATCGTCGACCTGTGCAAGCTCGACGCCGACACCGCGGCCAAGGCCAACAAGACCGTGGCCGACCTGGCCGCCGTGGGGATGCGTGCCCTGGGCATCGCCGAATCGACCGACGAGGGCAAGAGCTGGCGCTTCCTCGGCATCCTGTCGATGCTCGACCCGCCCCGCGACGACTCCAAGGAGACCATCGAGCACGCCAAGGAGCACGGCCTGCAGGTGAAGATGGTCACCGGCGACGATGTGGCGATCGGCAGCCAGATTTCCGGCCAGCTGGGCATGGGCACGCATCTGATCGCGGCCGCGGACTTCTTCACCAAGGACATGGACATGAGCCACCTGCCGGAGCCCATCACAGCGGCGGTAGAGCGGGCGGACGGCTTCGGCCGCGTGTTTCCCGAGCACAAGTACGGCATCGTGCACGCCCTGCAGGACCGCGGCCACGTGGTCGCCATGACCGGCGACGGCGTCAATGACGCGCCGGCGCTCAAGCAGGCGGATTGCGGCATCGCCGTGAGCGGCGCCACCGACGCGGCCCGCGCCGCGGCGGCCCTGATCCTTACCGCCCCCGGCCTGTCGACGGTGATCGACGCCATCGACGAGTCACGCCGGATCTTCGAGCGCATCATCAACTACATCCTGTTCCGGGTGGCGATGACGCTGGACATCATGTTCGTGGTGGTGTTAGCGACCCTGTTCTTCGGATTCTCGCCGCTGACGGCGGTCATGATCATCCTGATCGCGCTGCTCGACGACGTGCCGATCATGACCATCGCCTACGACAATACCGTTTTGCCCAAGCAACCGGTGCGCTGGCACATGCGCCGACTGCTGTTGGTTTCGGGCTTCATGGGGCTGATGGCGGTGGCGCAGACCTTCGGCCTGTTGATCATCGGCATGTCTTGGCTGAATAACCCCGAGTGGCAGGCCTGGATCAGCCTGACCCAGGAGCAGATCCAGACCGTCATCTTCTTGCAGATCGTCGCCGGCGGCCACCTGCTGCTGTTCGTGATGCGCTCCCGGTCGACCCTGTTCAGCCCGCCCTGGCCGGCCATGCCGCTGTTCCTTGCGATCGTCGGGACCCAGGTCCTGGCGGTGCTGATCTGCGGCTTCGGCTGGTTCGTGCCCGCCATCCCCTGGGCCATCATCGGTCTGGTCTGGCTGTACATGCTGGTCTGGATGATCGTCCTCGACCTGGTCAAGCTGGCGCTCTACAGCCGCTTGCGGCGGGGTTCCGCCCAGCCGCGTTGGTATCAGCGGTTTCTCAAGGGGCGGCATGCGGCGCACGGCGTTGCCCAGGCCGCCAAGGTCGCCGCCTAACCCGCGCATCGCTGCTCCCCGGATCGGCGCTCCGACTTCCGGGCGAGCAAGGCAACCATCGCACCTGTCACCTCCACAAACGCAGACCATCAACCACTATGAACTACAGCAAGCAATTCGGGGTGAAGCCGGGCAGCAAGGTCGACCTCGCCAAGGTCGACGCCAGCTTCACCGACGAGCACGAATCCCACGAGCACGCCCTGCCCGAGATCGAGCAGTACAGTCAGAAGCTGCACGACCTGCAGTACCTGATGTACGCCGAGGGCAAGCGCTCGCTGCTGATTTGCCTGCAGGGGCGCGACGCGGCCGGCAAAGACGGCACCATCAACCATGTGCTCGGCGCGATGAACCCGCAGGGCTGCACGGTCACCGGCTTCAAGGTGCCCAGCAAGGACGAGGCGGCCCACGATTTCCTGTGGCGCTATCACCAGCACACGCCAAGCAAGGGGCAGGTGGCCATCTTCAACCGCTCCCATTACGAGGACGTGCTGGTGGTGCGGGTGCACGACCTGGTGCCAAAGGCGGTGTGGTCCAAGCGCTACGCGCAGATCAACGACTTCGAGAAGACGCTCGCCGACAATGGCACACACATCCTGAAGTTCTACCTGCACATCGACCCGGAAGAGCAGCTCGAGCGCTTCAAGCAGCGAATCGAAGACCCCGCCCGGCATTGGAAGATCAGCGACGGCGATTATGCGGAGCGCCCCTTCTGGGACGCCTACACGGAGGCGTTCGAAGATGCCTTG
>CAZVQL010000316.1:0-2851 GCA_964629305.1 uncultured Roseicyclus sp. | reverse complement strand
ACACGCTGACCGGTTTTGTGGCGGAACGAAGAGATCATCTCCTCGAACTCGAAGATACCTTGGCCGATTTGACAGCGAGGAAAGGGCGCGCGAACTGAGTGGGATCAGCTCTTCGATGTCGATGATGGCCATTGGTCATTCATTGAGGCTACTTGGGCGGCGTGTCGCGGTAGTAGGCGAAAGACGGGGAACCGGTGACCAGAGCGGGCCCGCTATGCCCACACCTAGGGATTCCAATCCCTTCGCCTGCCGGCAAAAACCTCAACCCTTTGACAAGCTTAGTGGGCCCGTCAGGGATCCCCGGCGCCTCCGTGAGGCCCCATCCTCACACTTAGGGCTTGAGAGTTAAACAAGAGGATTTCGGCATTGCTGTTGCATGTAGTTGGTTCCTCTTTTCGATCTTGCTATGGTCTGCCGTCGTACGGAGGTTCCGCGCGTGATTCGGCAGACATGAAAATCCTGGACGTGGCATGAGCACTACGGAACTTGCAAACCTGGCCGAAATCGTTTCCGGTTTTGGCGTCATCGCATCACTCATATTCGTTGCCCTGGAAATCAGGAAAGGGACCGCTCAGTCAAAGCTGGCGAATTGGGCATCTCTCGTTGATCGCTACAACGCTGTCTACAGTCAGACCAACGACATTGCACTCGCCAGCCTCGTCGCCAAAGGACGCAAGAGCTATCGAGATCTTACGGAGGCAGAGAAGATCTCATTTGGGCATTATCTGGAGCAATTGTGTATCGCTAATGAGGCGTTGCTGGTATATGCCGCCGCCATGGTGCACGGCCGGGGCGATGCGCTTGAGATGTTCAACAAGCAGATTCGATTTCATCTTGGTTTCAAAGGCGCCAGGGAGTGGTTTGACGAGTTCGAAAGCCAGAGGGCCTTCCCGGCCCCGCTCATGCAGGCGATCCATAAGGCAATTGATTAGGCCTTACGAAGGCCTCTTCATGGCCGCGTTGGCGCAAGAGGGTCACCAAAGTGCGTATTCCCGTCGTCTCAATTCTCCTGGCAGCCAGTCTCCCAGGTGCTGTGGAGGTCCGTGCCGAAGGTGGCAACGAGCCCATCATCCAGGCGGAGGCGCAACGCGTCCTGGATGCAGAGGACGCCTATGTCGCGGCGGAGCTCAGCCGGGATGAGACGGCGTTACGCCGTATCGTGGACGACCGCTTCGTATTCAACTCCAGCAGTGGCGAGACGACAGGCAAGGAGGAGTTGATCCAAGGTCTGCTGCGGATGGCCATGACAGGCCAGGACATTACGGAGCGGTCGGTCCTGATCGAGGGTGACATTGCACTGGTGTTCGGCACATCGAAGCTGCGATTCGCGGCACCGGAAGGAACCGAAAGTGTGTCGACCCTGCGCTACACATCGACCTACGTGAAACGAGAGGGCGACTGGCGCTTGTTAGCTCTGCAGATGCAGCCGAGATCTCCACGAGAATAGCGACCGACCGCCTTATCCGGCCGGTTTCCCAGGGCCAGAGGTGGGGATTCCCTATGCCCCACACCAAGGGATTCCAATCCCTTCGCCTCCCGCCATAAAACCCCAACCCATTGAAAAGCTTGGTGGGCCCGCCAGGCATCCCCGGCGCTTCGATGAGGCGCCGTTCTCTCGCCTAGGGCTCGAGGGCGAACCTGGGATCAAGTGCATTTTGATCAGCACTTGATTCGCGCTTGTTCGAACAAGCGATTGCGGCATCGGGGGGCTGTGGTTGGCAGCGATGGGTGTTGTTAGACTCCTCGAGTGAACACCACTTTGCCCATCGCACTGGCTTCGGCTGCCCTCGCAGTGATTCTGCTCGTGGCCCCTGTTGGGGCTCAGCCTGTACACGATGTCGAACGATACGAAGTCGTGCATGGCTGGCCCGAGTTGCCGCCCGGCGAGACCCTTGGACAGGCCACCGGAGTGGATGTCGATTCCAAAGGCAATGTGTGGGTGTTTCACCGCGCGGGCCGTGAATGGTCCGATCCGTTTCCGACGGAACCGATTGGTCTTCCGACGGTGTGGGTTTTCGATGGACCTACAGGCCGACTGCTGAATTCGTGGGGCGCCGACATCTTCATAATGCCGCACGGGCTCACGATTGATCCGGACGATAACGTCTGGCTCACCGACGTCGGACGGCATCAGGTATTCAAGTTCAGTGCCGATGGACGCTTATTGTTCGTCCTAGGTGAAGCAGGGGTTCCGGGGGACGATGCTTCGCGTTTCGACATGCCTACCGACGTGGCGGTCGCGGAGGATGGGACGTTCTTCGTCAGCGACGGCTATGGCAATGCACGCGTGCTGAAGTTTGCTGCCGACGGCACCTTTTTGCTCACATGGGGCAGTCATGGCTCCGGGCCGGGGAAGTTCAACCTTCCGCACGGCATCGCAATTGATAAGCGCGGTCGGGTGCTGGTCGCCGATCGAAGTAATGCGCGGGTTCAGGTATTCGACGCGTCTGGACGGTTCCTCGATCAATGGCGAAGTGAGGAGTTCGGTCGACCTTATGCGGCGGCGGCCGGTGTAGAGAACCGCGTGTTCATCGCGGACGGCGGAGATCAGCCGGAGACGCCGCCGGACCGCTCGGGAGTTGCCGTCGTGGATGCCGACGGACAGCTCATTACCCGGTTTGGTCGCTACGGCAACTACGACGGGCAATTTCGGCTCGCACACGACATTGCTGTTACGAAAGATGGCGCCGTTTATGTTGTTGATGCGTGGGGCCAACGGGTGCAAAAGTTCGTGCCGCGATAGATAAGTCCTAGACTGCCGCGGCTTCGAGATTCCAGCGTTTCACCCGCCCCAGGCACAGCTCGGGCTATGGGAGATACCAAGGGATTCCGATCCCTTCGCCTCCCGCCA